>NZ_JAOWHJ010000008.1:0-16684 GCF_030332695.1 Citrobacter sp. Cpo089
CAGCTGATAGAAACAGAAGCCACTGGAGCACCTCAAAAACACCATCATACACTAAATCAGTAAGTTGGCAGCATCACCGACTTTCCTATACAGGCGTAAGAAGGTTCGATGGTAAATATTTTAATTATGATGTAGTTCATAGAGATGAAAATGAACATGAATTCATAGATGGAGTATTCAACTTATTCAAATTACATGGTTCTGTTAGCTGGATAAGAAAAGACGGACAAATATACGAAAATCAAAACCCATCAGCAACAAATGCCTGTTTGATATATCCAGCGAAAGGTAAATATCAACAAGCTTTTATTCAACCACATCTTGAATTGCTTTCAAGATTTCTTGATTTCCTCAGAAAAAAGAATAGCTGCCTTATTATTTCTGGCTTTGGATTTAATGATGACCATCTTTCAGAACCTATTTATTCAGCAATAAAGTCTAATCCTAGCATGAGATTAATTGTGGTGGATTTTAAATGCGCCACACATATAAACAACAATGGTGAGAATGGGTCTAGTAAATATTGGAGTTTACTTAAAGATCTTTCATTATCGGGGTATGATATTCATTTTTTGAATGCATCATTCAAAGATTTCGTTAATTTAATACCCAATTTAAGAGCATTGACACCTGCAGAACAGTTAGCAAAAGCTATCAAGCAAGTAGGAGGAAACAACTAAAATGAATAGCTCACTTTTACAAAACGGTATTTTAAGAAGTGCGTTGAAAGTTGGAGTTATTTCATCTATTTTTGCCCAAATGGCAAGGGTTAATTTAGTATATGCTGGTGAAGTTAGCGGTGCCTACATTGATGGAAATCGTTATGGGAAAGGAGAAGTCGGTGAGATTTTATTAATTGAAGGACAACAATCTATCGTTTTAGGCAGACTGATTGAGGTCAAATTACCTGAACGCGAAAGAGGAGAAATATCAGTTGAGTCTCAGGGAAATAGAAAAGTTGATGCAATTGGAACTATACAACTTCTTGGCACAATTGATGCCTCGAGTTTTCGTGTCGACTCGGGGATAAAATGTTACCCTCGATTAGGTGATAGAGTATATTCTGCACCGTTGGATTTCATTTCATTAATACCCGAGCTAATAAACAGAAGCTTAAGTGATGATGGTGAAAACCGAATAGGTATAGTATTAGGTAATATATCAGGAGGTTCAACAAGCATTGTTACTGTTGAGCCAGATAAACTATTTGGCCGCCACTGCGCAATACTAGGAGCTACAGGTGGGGGGAAAAGCTGGACAACTGCAAAAATATTAGAAGAATGTGCAAATTATAATAATTCAAAGACTATAATTCTCGATGCCACAAGTGAATATAGATCATTTAACTCTGAGGATTGTTACCATTATCATTTAGGTTCACCTATTAATAAAGCCAATGGTTCTTTAGAATTTAGAATACCCCCAACTGATTTTATGGAATCAGATTTTATCGCTATGTTTGATCCTTCAGGTAAAGTTCAGGGACCAAAACTGAAGGAAGCGATTAAAAGTTTAAGATTAGTTGCGATCGACCCTACTATTGCAACCAATGGTATTCTAAAGAAAATAAAACAACCTAAAACTGATTATCGTCGCTCAATGAATACTGGTAATAATTCAAAACTAGTTGATAATCCTTCTCAACCATTTGATATAACTAAATTAATTCCTCAGATAGTTCAGGAGTGCTGTTTTGATAATGGCGACGACTCATGGGGTAATGCAGCCACGCAAGATTTGAGCTATTGTTCTTCTCTTTTAACCAGAATACAAGCCGTAACATATGCAAGCTCACTGAAAGCGGTTTTTCATGGAGATGAAAACGTCGCAAAACTGGGAGATATATTAGAAGACTTTTTAAGTTCAAATAAAAGAGTTCTTCGTTTATGCCTAAGCGATGTTAGCTATGAATTTTTTGCGAGAGAAATATTAGCCAATGTAATTGGTAGAAAATTATTAACTCTCGCTAGGCTTGAAAAATTCAGAGAAAAGCCACTTCTAGTCATCGTTGACGAGGCTCATAACTTCTTGGGTAAAAGGGTTGGATCAGAAGACCATTCTATTAAGCTTGATGCCTTCGAGATGATTGCAAAGGAAGGAAGAAAATATGGCCTAAATATTTGTCTAACAACTCAAAGGCCTAGAGATATAACCGAGGGTGTTTTAAGTCAAATTGGTACGTTACTAGTACATAGATTAACAAACGATAGAGATCGAGATGTAGTAGAAAGAGCATGTGGTGAAATAGATAAATCAGCAGCTTCATTTTTACCAAGCTTAAAGCAAGGTGAAGTTGCGCTTGTAGGAGTAGATTTCCCCATCCCTATGACAATTCAAATAGCACAGCCGACTTATCCACCAGAGTCCGATTCTCCAGGTTACCGTAACGTTTGGAAAAAATAAAAACAATAGGGCCTTTTAGACCCTATTTTTTAATGGAACATTCAGTTTAGCAAACTCGAATGGCGTAATATGCTTTTCAATGTTAGACATTAAATAATCGGCCCACCACTGCACCATTAAGCGACGCTCATCCAAATGCTCAGAAGTATGAATATACGCAGCGCGGACATTATTTCTTTCAGAATGACTCAACTGGCGCTCAATAGCATCATCGCTCCAGAGCCCCGACTCTCCCAACGCACCACGAGCCATCGTTCTAAAACCATGTCCGCAAACTTCAGTTTTAGTGTCGTATCCCATCGCACGCAGTGCACTGTTTACGGTGTTTTCACTCATAACCTTTGTTGCATCATGATCCCCCGGAAATAGGAGTTCTTTATCACCACTGATCTGTTTGAGCTGTTCTAACAATGCCATAGCCTGCCGGCTGAGAGGAACGATATGCTCCTCTTTCATCTTCATGCCACGGTAAGAATAACGTACGCCTTTAATTTCCTCCCGCTTTGCCGGTATGCGCCATATAGCTTTCTCGAAATTGAACTCATCCCAGCGCGCAAAACGCAACTCACTTGAACGAACAAAGGTCAGCAACGATAGCTCAACTGCAATCCGTGTCATTACACGGCCACGGTATGCCGCAAGACGAGCAAGGAATTCAGGGAAGCGGCTGGAAGGTAATGCCGGGTAATGCCGCGATTTGGTTGTTGATAACGCGCCAGCCATATCACTGGCCGGGTTTGAGTCAATGTAATCGTTCTGTACGGCATAACGCATAATGGCCGTAACGCGTTGTTGCAGGCGCTGCGCAACATCGTGCTTACCCGTGGCATCAACTTTTTTAATCGGAGCTAACAAATGACTGGTTTTGAGCTGGCGAATATCTGACGTGCCAATATGCGGAAAGATATAAAGCTCGAGATAACGGAGAACGCGCGATCGATGGTCTTCGCTCCAGCGCTTGTTACTGGCATGCCATTCACGAGCGATAGTTTCGAAAGTATATGCCCCCGAATTCTCCGCCTGAGCTTCTTTCTGCTCGGCTTTTGGGTCAATGCCCTGCACTAACAGCTTTTTGGCTTCATCGCGCTTTGCCCTAGCCTGAGCGAGAGTCACGGTAGGCCAAACACCAAAAGCGAGGCGATCCTCTTTTTTGTCTGAGGGGCGTCGGTATTTCATGCGCCAGTATTTAGAACCTTTGGCCGAAACCTCAAGATACAAACCGCCGCCATCGGCCATTTTATAGGTTTTGTCTTTTGGCTTTGCGGTCTCGACCTGTCTGGCGTTGAGCTTCATTTGGGGGCACATTTCTAATCGAAGTTAAGATGCCCCCAATTATGCCCCCAATGACATCCGGATTTCAACGGACAGCCTCGGACGATTTAGGACATAAAATCGCTGAAAACGTTGATTTTAAATGGTTTTGTGGACTTTCTCGGATGGTCTTAGAAGTACTAATGGTGCCGAAGGCCGGACTCGAACCGGCACGTATTTCTACGGTTGATTTTGAATCAACTGCGTCTACCGATTTCGCCACTCCGGCACGGAAGGGATGCGGAAAACGTTGTGGATTATACCTGTCATGCGCCACCATGCAAGCGCCAGCGTGTGTCTGGCTCGCTAAGTGTTGAAAATTTCAGCATTACCTTTCGTACCTGCAATCAACATCACGGTTTAGCCCACGCAATAACCGCCTTAATCCCCCCCTTCTGCGAAGCGTCCCGTTTCCCCATGCTCTACACTTCCAGTTCAACACCACACTGAGGGAAACACGATGTCGATGATAAAAAGCTACGCTGCAAAAGCGGCGGGCAGCGAACTCGAACTCTATGAATATGATGCGGGCGAGCTTAAGCCGGAAGATGTAGAAGTCCAGGTCGATTACTGCGGTATCTGCCATTCCGATTTGTCGATGATCGACAACGAATGGGGATTCTCTCAGTATCCGCTGGTTGCCGGGCATGAGGTGATTGGTCGCGTGGCGGCGCTCGGCAGCGCGGCGCAGGATAAGGGCCTGAAAGTTGGTCAGCGCGTCGGCGTTGGCTGGACGGCGCGCAGCTGCGGGCATTGCGACGCCTGTATCAGCGGTAATCAGATCAACTGCCTTGAAGGGTCTGTTCCCACGATACTCAATCGCGGTGGCTTTGCCGAGAAGCTGCGGGCCGACTGGCAGTGGGTGATCCCGTTGCCGGAGAGTATCGATCTTGCGGCCGCTGGCCCATTACTGTGCGGCGGCATCACGGTGTTCAAACCGCTGCTGATGCACCATATCACCGCCACCAGCCGCGTCGGGGTGATCGGCATCGGCGGCCTGGGGCATATCGCCATTAAGCTGTTACACGCGATGGGCTGTGAAGTGACCGCGTTCAGCTCCAATCCGGCGAAAGAGCAGGAAGTGCTGGCAATGGGGGCGAATAAAGTGGTCAACAGCCGCGATCCGGATGCGCTAAAAGCGCTGGCGGGCCAGTTCGATCTCATTATTAACACGGTTAACGTCGATCTCGACTGGCAGCCCTATTTTGAAGCGCTGGCCTACGGCGGTAACTTCCATACCGTCGGTGCGGTGCTGAAGCCGCTGTCGGTTCCGGCGTTCACCTTAATTGCCGGCGATCGCAGCATCTCCGGTTCGGCGACCGGTACGCCGTTCGAACTGCGCAAGCTGATGAAGTTTGCCGGGCGCAGCAAGGTGTCGCCCACCACCGAACTGTACCCGATGTCGCAAATTAACGAAGCTATCCAGCACGTGCGTGACGGCAAAGCCCGCTACCGCGTAGTGCTTAAAGCCGACTTCTGATCGTCTTTGCCGGGTGGCGTAAGCTTCCCGGCTATTCTCCCCGCTATTCCAGACAGGTTAAATTCTCCTCACAATCTCCGCAATTTAGCGGTGAAGAGTACGTCACGGTTGCCTATACTCCAGGCAGGATAAATGGAGGAAATCTCAATGAGCGCACCCCAGCTAATTGCCCGCACGCCGGACACCGAACTGTTTTTACTGCCAGGCATGGCCAACCGTCACGGGCTGATTACCGGCGCGACCGGGACCGGTAAAACCGTCACGCTACAGAAGCTGGCCGAATCGTTGTCCGAGATTGGCGTGCCGGTATTTATGGCCGATGTGAAAGGTGACTTAACCGGTGTAGCCGAGGAAGGACAAGCCTCTGAAAAGCTGCTCACCCGCCTGAAAAACATCGGCATTACCGACTGGCAACCGCATGCTAATCCGGTCACCGTGTGGGATATCTTCGGCGAAAAAGGTCATCCCGTGCGGGCTACTGTATCTGACCTCGGACCGCTGCTGCTGGCCCGTCTGCTGAACCTCAACGACGTGCAGTCCGGTGTGCTGGATATTATCTTCCGTATTGCCGATGACCAGGGATTGCTGCTGCTCGATTTCAAAGACCTGCGGGCTATCACCCAGTACATTGGCGATAACGCTAAATCCTTCCAGAATCAGTACGGCAATATCAGTAGCGCCTCGGTCGGGGCTATCCAGCGCGGGCTGCTGTCGCTGGATCAACAGGGCGCGGCACACTTCTTTGGCGAACCGATGCTGGACATCAAAGACTGGATGCGTACCGACGCCAGCGGCAAAGGGATGATCAACATCCTCAGCGCCGAGAAGCTCTACCAGATGCCCAAACTGTACGCTGCCAGCCTGCTGTGGATGCTCTCCGAACTGTACGAACAATTGCCGGAAGCGGGCGATCTGGAGAAGCCAAAACTGGTGTTCTTCTTCGATGAAGCGCACCTGCTGTTCAACGATGCCCCGCAGGTGCTGCTGGATAAAATCGAGCAGGTGATCCGCCTGATCCGCTCGAAAGGGGTCGGCGTGTGGTTCGTCTCGCAAAACCCGTCGGATATTCCGGACAACGTGCTTGGTCAGTTGGGGAACCGCGTGCAGCACGCCCTGCGCGCGTTCACGCCGAAAGACCAGAAAGCGGTGAAAAGCGCGGCGCAAACCATGCGCGCCAACCCGGCATTTGATACCGAAAAAGCCATTCAGGAGCTGGGAACTGGTGAGGCGCTGGTGTCGTTTCTGGACGCCAAAGGCAGCCCGTCGGTGGTTGAACGGGCGATGGTGATTGCGCCATACTCACGGATGGGACCGGTGACGGACGACGAGCGCAACGGGCTGATTAATCACTCTTCTCTGTACGGTAAATATGAAGAAGAGATCGACCGCGAGTCCGCCTATGAACGTTTGCAGCAAGGCGTGCAGGCCAGTACCGAGCAGCAAAATACACCTCCTGCCAACGGTAAAGCTGTCGATGTGGATGGCGGTATTCTCGGTGGGTTGAAGGATATTCTGTTTGGCAGCACCGGACCGCGCGGCGGTAAACGCGATGGCGTAGTGCAGAGCGTGGCGAAAAGCGCGGCGCGACAGGTTACCAATCAGATAATTCGCGGCATGTTGGGGAGTTTGATGGGCGGGAGAAAACGCTAGCCCCGTGTTACGTTGCCGGATGGCGGCGGAAACGCCTTATCCGGCCTACGGGTCCGGAGTAGGCCTGAAAAGCACAATGCCATCAGGCCTACGATTACTGTGATTACGACTTACGTAGCATCAGCCACAGGCTTATCAGGAAGAAGCTGGCGCTTGGCAGCAGCGCACCGATAATCGGCGGAATGCCGTACACCAGCGTCAGCGGGCCAAAGATTTGGTCCAGCACATAGAACACAAAGCCAAAGCTAATCCCTGTCACCACGCGCACGCCCATCGGGACGCTACGCAGCGGACCAAAGATAAATGACAGCGCCATCAGCATCATGACCGCTACAGACAGCGGCTGGAAGACCTTGCTCCACATATTGAGCTGGTAGCGTCCGGCATCCTGGCCGCTCGACTTCAGGTACTTCACGTAGTTATGCAGACCGCTAATCGACAGCGCGTCAGGATCCAACGCCACAACGCCGAGCTTGTCGGGTGTCAGGTTGGTTTTCCAGGTGCCGCTCACCGTTTGCGAGCCGGTGATTTGCTTCGGATCGGTCAGGTTGGATTCATCCACCTGCGACAAACGCCAGACCTTCTGCTCCGGGTCAAATGTCGCGCTTGCGGCATAGCGAACGGACTGCAGACGGCGCTTGTCGTTAAACGAGTAGATGCTAATCCCGCCCAGCTCGGCCTCGCCTTTCACTCGCTCGATGTAGACAAAGCTGTCACCGTCTTTCGCCCACAAACCCTGCTGAGTAGAAAGCAGCGAGCCGCCGTACATCTGCTGCGCACGGTAGTTACGCGCCATCTGTTCGCCTTGTGGCGCGACCCATTCGCCGATAGCCATCGTGAGCAGCACCAGCGGAATCGCGGTTTTCATCACCGACAACGCCACCTGCATACGGGTAAAGCCAGAAGCCTGCATCACCACCAGTTCACTACGCTGGGCCAGCATGCCCAACCCCAGCAATGCCCCCAGCAGCGCCGCCATCGGGAAGAAGATCTGGATATCTTTCGGCGCACTGAGCAGGGTATACAGCCCGGCGCCCATCGCATCGTAGCTCCCCTGCCCGGCTTTTTTCAGCTGGTCGACAAACTTGATGATCCCGGAGAGCGACACCAGCATGAACAGCGTCATCATGATGGTGGTGAAAATGGTTTTACCGATATAGCGGTCAAGTACACCAAAAGGCTGCATTATACCGCTCCTTTACGCATAAAACGGGCACGCAATCGGCGCATCGGCACCGTATCCCAGAGGTTAAGCACAATCGCCAACGCCAGATACGCCAGGTTA
This sequence comes from Citrobacter sp. Cpo089, assembly GCF_030332695.1. Taxonomy (NCBI): domain Bacteria; kingdom Pseudomonadati; phylum Pseudomonadota; class Gammaproteobacteria; order Enterobacterales; family Enterobacteriaceae; genus Citrobacter; species Citrobacter sp. Cpo089. The sequence continues at coordinate 8,130 of NZ_JAOWHJ010000008.1, forward strand.
ACCGTCCACATCCAGAACACCGGATCCAGCTTACCTTTACCGCCGTTCGACTTCAGCGACGTCTGAACCAGGAAGAACAGCAAATAGAGCAGCATTGCTGGCAGCATCGACAGCACGCGACCTTGACGCGGGTTCACCACGCTCAGCGGTACGACCATCAGTGCCATCATAAATACGGTGAATACTAACGTGATACGCCAGGTCAGCTCCGCGCGGGCACGATCGGTGTCGGTCGTCCACAGCGTACGCATGTTCATCTGGTCGGTATCGTTTGGATCCAGTGCCACGGCCTGATGACCGATAATCGCCTGATAATCCTGGAAGTCGGTAATGCGGAAATCGCGCAGCAGCGCGGTACCTTCAAAGCGCGTGCCCTGGTTCAGCGTCACAACCTGAGAGCCATCGCGCATCTGGGTAAGATGTCCGGAATCGGCTACGACGACCGAAGGACGAGCGTTGCCTTTCGGGCGGATTTGCGCGAGGAACACGTCTTTGAAGTTGCTGCCGTCAACGCTTTCGATAAACAGCACCGAACTGCCGTTGGTCGCCTGCTGGAATTGCCCCTGAGCAAGCGCCGCCATACCGGGGTTCGCTTTCGCCTCCGCCAGGACTTCGTCCTGATGTCTGGAGGACCACGGCCCGGCCCACATCACGTTGACCGCCGCAATAATACTGGTAAACAGCGCCAGCACCATCGCAGCTTTCACCAGCACTGCCTTGCTCAGCCCGCAGGCGTGCATGACCGTAATTTCGCTTTCGGTATACAGTTTGCCCAGCGTCATCAACAGCCCGAGGAACAGGCTTAAGGGCAAGATAAGTTGCGCCATTTCTGGCACGCCCAGCCCCAGCAGCGAGAGCACCAGATTTGCCGGGATATCACCGTCAACCGCCGCACCAAGGATCCTGACCAACTTTTGACAAAAGAAGATCAAAAGCAGGATGAATAGGATCGCAAGTTGGCTTTTGAGCGTTTCCCGAACCAGATATCTTATGATTATCACTTTAAATACGCCCGTAAAAACCCGTCTTTTGCCGGAATTTAGCTTGTTTCATGGCTTAAACGTCATTTATTCTCTTGAGTCGTCGAAATCGTCGCTAAGATCATTATACTCAACGGATCCACCTCTCAGAAATTGTTCTGACGTGCCAATGCCGTAATAACGTTAAGATTAACACGAAGTCACCGCAACAGCGGGTATGAGTTACGAAAGCTTGCAATTCTATCCGTAGCCACCGCCGTTGTCTTTAAGATTCAGGAGCGTAGTGCATGGAGTTCAGTGTAAAAAGCGGTAGCCCGGAGAAACAGCGGAGTGCGTGCATCGTCGTGGGTGTCTTTGAACCACGCCGCCTCTCTCCGATTGCAGAGCAGCTCGACAAGATCAGCGACGGGTACATCAGCGCACTGCTGCGTCGCGGCGAACTGGAAGGCAAACCGGGTCAAACCCTGTTGCTGCACCATGTTCCTAACGTTCTGTCTGAGCGAATTCTCCTCATTGGATGTGGCAAAGAGCGCGAACTTGATGAGCGCCAGTACAAGCAGGTCATTCAGAAAACCATCAATACGCTGAATGATACTGGCTCAATGGAAGCCGTCTGCTTTCTGACTGAGCTGCACGTCAAAGGGCGCAATAACTACTGGAAAGTGCGCCAGGCCGTTGAGACGGCACAGGAAACGCTGTACAGCTTTGATCAACTGAAGACCAACAAAAGCGAGCCACGTCGCCCGCTGCGTAAAATGGTCTTCAATGTGCCGACCCGCCGCGAGCTGACCAGCGGTGAGCGTGCGATCCAACACGGTCTGGCGATCGCCGCCGGCATTAAAGCGGCAAAAGATCTTGGCAACATGCCGCCGAACATCTGTAACGCCGCCTACCTGGCCTCTCAGGCGCGCCAGCTGGCAGACAGCTACAGCAAAAATGTTGTGACCCGTGTGATCGGCGAGCAACAAATGAAAGAGCTGGGCATGCACTCCTATCTGGCCGTCGGTCACGGCTCGCAGAACGAGTCGCTGATGTCGGTCATCGAGTACAAAGGCAATCCGTCCGAAGACGCGCGTCCGATCGTGCTGGTCGGTAAAGGGTTAACCTTTGACTCCGGCGGTATCTCCATCAAACCAGCCGAAGGCATGGATGAGATGAAATACGACATGTGCGGCGCGGCAGCGGTATACGGCGTGATGCGCATGGTGGCCGAGCTTCAGCTCCCCATCAACGTTGTCGGCGTGCTGGCGGGCTGTGAAAACATGCCGGGTGGCCGCGCGTATCGCCCAGGCGACGTGCTGACCACCATGTCTGGACAGACCGTTGAAGTGCTTAATACGGATGCCGAAGGCCGTCTGGTGCTGTGCGACGTGTTAACCTACGTCGAGCGCTTTGAGCCAGAAGCAGTGATTGACGTCGCGACCCTGACCGGCGCGTGCGTGATTGCGCTGGGCCATCACATCACCGGCCTGATGTCGAACCACAACCCGCTGGCGCATGAGCTGATCGGTGCGTCCGAGCAGGCCGGTGACCGCGCGTGGCGTTTGCCGTTGGGTGATGAATACCAGGAGCAGTTAGAGTCCAACTTTGCGGATATGGCGAACATCGGCGGACGTCCTGGCGGTGCCATTACCGCGGGCTGCTTCCTGTCACGCTTTACCCGTAAGTACAACTGGGCTCACCTGGATATCGCCGGTACCGCATGGCGTTCAGGGAAAGCCAAAGGCGCAACCGGTCGTCCGGTCGCGTTGCTGTCGCAGTTCCTGCTCAATCGTGCCGGTTTTAACGGCGAAGAGTGATGTAAAACGCCGGGTGGCGGCTTCGACTTACCCGGCCGACTACATCACTCAACCGTAGGCCGGGTAAGCATAGCGCCACCCGGCTTTGCATTTAAATCCACAACAAGAAGCCCCATATCATGAGAAACGCAACGTTCTATATTCTGGACAATGACAACACCGTCGATGGCTTAAGCGCCGTTGAACAACTGGTGTGTGAAATTGCCGCAGAACGTTGGCGTGCTGGCAAGCGCGTGCTGATCGCCTGTGAAAACGAAAAGCAGGCTCTTCGACTGGATGAAGCTCTGTGGGCGAGACCGGCAGAAAGTTTTGTTCCGCATAATCTGGCGGGAGAAGGCCCCAGAGGCGGCGCGCCGGTAGAGATTGCCTGGCCGGAGAAACGCAATAGCAGCCCGCGCGACCTGCTCATCAGTTTGCGCGTTGGCTTTGCAGATTTTGCCACCGCTTTCACAGAAGTGATAGACTTCGTTCCTTACGAAGATTCTTTGAAACAATCGGCACGCGATCGCTACAAAGCTTACCGCGTGGCTGGTTTTAACCTGAATACGGCAACCTGGAAATAATGGAAAAGACATACAACCCACAAGATATCGAACAGCCGCTTTACGAGCACTGGGAAAAGCAGGGCTATTTCAAACCTAACGGCGATGAAAGCAAAGAGTCCTTCTGCATCATGATCCCGCCGCCGAACGTCACCGGCAGTTTGCATATGGGTCATGCTTTCCAGCAAACCATCATGGATACCATGATTCGCTACCAGCGCATGCAGGGTAAAAACACCCTGTGGCAGGCCGGTACCGACCACGCGGGTATCGCTACCCAGATGGTGGTTGAGCGTAAGATTGCCGCTGAAGAAGGTAAAACCCGTCACGACTACGGTCGCGAAGCGTTTATCGACAAAATCTGGCAGTGGAAAGCGGAATCCGGCGGCACCATTACCCGTCAGATGCGCCGTCTCGGCAACTCCGTTGACTGGGAGCGCGAGCGCTTCACTATGGACGAAGGTCTTTCCAATGCCGTGAAAGAAGTCTTTGTTCGCCTGTACAAAGAAGATCTGATCTACCGTGGCAAGCGTCTGGTCAACTGGGACCCGAAACTGCGCACCGCTATTTCTGATCTGGAAGTGGAAAACCGCGAGTCTAAAGGCTCCATGTGGCACATCCGCTATCCGCTGGCTGACGGCGCAAAAACCGCAGACGGTAAAGATTACCTGGTCGTCGCCACCACCCGTCCGGAAACCGTACTGGGTGATACCGGCGTGGCTGTGAACCCGGAAGATCCGCGCTATAAAGATCTGATTGGCAAATTCGTTGTTCTGCCGCTGGTTAACCGCCGCATTCCGATCGTCGGTGATGAACACGCCGACATGGAAAAAGGCACCGGCTGCGTGAAGATCACCCCGGCACACGACTTTAACGACTACGAAGTCGGGAAACGTCACGGCCTGCCGATGATCAACATTCTGACCTTTGACGGTGACATCCGTGAAACCGCGGAAGTGTACGACACCAAAGGCGAAGAGTCCGACGTTTACTCCAATGAAATCCCGGCTGAGTTCCAGAAGCTGGAACGTTTTGCTGCGCGTAAAGCGGTGGTTGCCGCCGTTGATGCGCTGGGCCTGCTGGAAGAAATTAAACCGCACGACCTGACCGTACCTTACGGCGACCGTGGCGGCGTGGTTATCGAACCGATGCTGACCGACCAGTGGTACGTCCGTGCCGACGTGCTGGCAAAACCGGCGGTTGAAGCGGTTGAGAACGGCGACATCCAGTTCGTACCGAAGCAGTACGAAAACATGTACTTCTCCTGGATGCGTGATATTCAGGACTGGTGTATTTCCCGTCAGCTGTGGTGGGGTCACCGTATCCCGGCATGGTATGACAACGACGGCAATGTCTACGTTGGCCGTACCGAAGACGAAGTGCGTCAGGAAAACAACCTCGGCGCCGACGTTGCGCTGCGTCAGGACGAAGACGTTCTCGATACCTGGTTCTCTTCTGCACTGTGGACCTTCTCTACGCTGGGCTGGCCGGAAAATACCGACGCACTGCGTCAGTTCCACCCAACCAGCGTGATGGTTTCCGGCTTCGACATTATCTTCTTCTGGATTGCCCGCATGATCATGATGACCATGCACTTCATCAAAGATGAAAACGGCAAGCCGCAGGTTCCGTTCAAGACCGTCTACATGACCGGTCTTATCCGTGACGACGAAGGCCAGAAGATGTCCAAATCCAAGGGCAACGTGATTGACCCGCTGGATATGGTCGACGGTATCTCTCTGGCAGAACTGCTGGAAAAACGTACCGGCAACATGATGCAGCCGCAGCTGGCTGAGAAAATTGCCAAGCGTACCGAGAAGCAGTTCCCGGACGGCATCGAGCCGCACGGCACCGACGCCTTGCGTTTCACCCTGGCAGCGCTGGCCTCTACTGGGCGCGATATCAACTGGGACATGAAGCGTCTGGAAGGTTACCGTAACTTCTGTAACAAGCTGTGGAACGCCAGCCGCTTCGTGCTGATGAACACCGAAGATCAGGATTGCGGCTTCAACGGCGGCGAAATGACCCTGTCGCTGGCGGATCGCTGGATCCTCGCTGAATTCAACCAGACCATCAAAGCGTACCGCGAAGCGCTGGATAACTTCCGCTTCGACATCGCCGCGGGCATTCTGTACGAGTTCACCTGGAACCAGTTCTGCGACTGGTATCTGGAGCTGACCAAGCCGGTCATGAACGGCGGTTCCGAGTCTGAACTGCGCGGCACCCGCAATACGCTGGTTACCGTGCTGGAAGGTCTGCTGCGCCTGGCGCACCCAATCATTCCGTTCATCACCGAGACCATCTGGCAGCGCGTGAAAGTGATTTGTGGCAACACTGCAGATACCATCATGCTGCAGCCGTTCCCGGAATATAACGCCGCACAGGTTGATGAAGCCGCGCTGGCCGATACCGAATGGCTGAAGCAGGCGATCGTCGCCGTACGTAACATCCGTGCGGAAATGAACATCGCCCCGGGCAAACCGCTGGAGCTGCTGCTGCGTGGTTGCAGCGCTGATGCGATGCGTCGTGTGAACGACAACCGCAGCTTCCTGCTGAACCTGGCACGTCTGGAAAGCATTACCGTGCTGCCAGCCGATGACAAAGGCCCGGTCTCCGTGACCAAAATCATCGACGGCGCCGAGCTGCTGATCCCGATGGCTGGCCTCATCAACAAAGAAGATGAGCTGGCGCGTCTGGCAAAAGAAGTAGCGAAAATCGAAGGTGAGATTGCCCGTATCGAAGGCAAACTTTCCAACGAAGGTTTCGTTGCCCGCGCACCGGAAGCAGTTATCGCCAAAGAGCGTGAGAAGCTGGACGGTTACGCAGAAGCCAAAGCGAAGCTGATTGAACAGCAGGCGGTCATCGCCGCGCTGTAATATCATCGTGCCTGTACGTTTGCCGGATGGCGCTGCGCTTATCCGGCAAACGGGCACCGTCATCGTAGGTCGGATAAGCGTAGCGCATCCGACACCACAGACGATAAAGCCTCTGACGCATATGCTCAGAGGCTTTTTATTGAATTATCCTCGCTTGCGCTTCCCCTCACCGCAGTGGTATTAACTGCATATGTCTCACTTTTATGTCATGAGTTCGCTATGAGTGCCATTACCTCCGTCGCGGCAACGCTGCGCCGAATTTCTGCCGATGATAACGCCGCCATTGCCCGTGTTATCCGCAAAGTTTCCGCTGAATACGGGCTCACCGCCGATAAGGGCTATACCGTTGCCGACCCTAATCTGGACGAACTGTTCCAGGTTTACAGCCAGCCGGGCGCGGCCTACTGGGTGGTTGAGCAAAATGGTGAAGTCGTGGGCGGCGGCGGCGTTGCGCCGTTAGGATGTAGTGAACCAGGCATTTGCGAGCTGCAAAAGATGTACTTCCTGTCGAGCGCGCGCGGTCAGGGGCTGGCGAAAAAGCTGGCATTGATGGCGCTCGAACATGCCCGCGAGCAGGGTTTTAAACAGTGCTATTTGGAGACCACAGCGTTTCTGACTGAGGCAATCCGCCTGTATGAGCATTTAGGCTTTGAGCATATCAGCGAAGCGCTGGGCTGTACCGGGCACGTGGATTGTGAAGTGCGGATGTTAAAGCCCCTCTGACCTTACGCCGAGAGGCTTTAGCCACGTTACTGCATCTCGGCTGAGAGCATCAGTCGAATAACGCCAGCCGCGCGGGCGGTTGGCAGCTTCAGCACCTGTGACCAGAGATCCTGCACTATCTCACAGGCAATTTTCTCTTTGCCGATCGCTTTAGTCGGTTCGGCTATGATCTGAATATCCGGCCCATAGCGCTGTACTAACCCAGGGCTTATTGCTTGCAGATCCTGCAACGCCAGCTGTTTCTCTTCTGCCGTGACCGTATGTTTGTTCGGACCATAGGCAGCACGCATCATACTCATATCACTCGCCATACGACGGTTCATGATCTCACGCGGAACCAGACGTGCCGGGTTAATCCCCCCTTTCACTGCCGGAAACAGAAAGCGGAAGCATTCGTCATCACCTATTTTGGCCACAGCAGCGATCTGCTCAAGGTTAATCTTCATATATTCAATGACATTGGCATCTGGCGCCTGCTGCAATCTTGCCATTTGCAACTGAAGAATTTGTGGTTGTATCGCGTCGATAACCTGCTGTTCGCTACTCCCTGCTTTCTTCATCTGCGCTGCCTGGCTGATAATTTTTTGTGTCAGCTCAGGTTCCTGCTCCTTAATCACCTGAAACGCCGGATTGGAGAGCATCGCCTTTTCAAACTGCTGCTCTTCGGTCAGACCATAATCCGGGCTTTCGCGTGGGATCAGGTAGTGCACATCAAACAGATTCCACGCGATAATCGCCAGCACAAAAACCACCGCGCCGGAGATCTTGCCCAGCCAGCCTTTTTTGCGAAACATGCCGACGACGATAGCAATCACCGCCCCGATATAACCTGCCAACAAAACGTGTGCCCAGTTCATTATTATCCTTTAAATCATCCGGAAGTAGCCAACATGGCAAACCAATACATCATAAAAATAATACACAATAAAAAACATACAAAATTAATACCATTCTCTATTTATAAATTCAAGCGCGTTCGTTATTCTTAAAAAATCATCATTTAGTTATTCCAATCACAAAGCCCTGTATTATTAACAACGTTCTGCAGCAAACTGAAACTCACATCAATACAAGGATGTTTACTGATGCCTATCGCGAGTAAAACTCAGGAATCACACTCATTAATATTTCATGGAAAAGGTTCATCCTTTTTTATTATTTGTCTGGTGAATGTTATTTTATCAGTGATAACATGCGGCATCTTTCTGCCATGGGCAATCGTCCGTTGCCGCCGCTATATTTTTGAAAATATGGAGCTGCGTGGTGCCCGATTTGGTTACCATGCGAAAGGCAGAGATATATTTATAAGTTGGATTGCCATAACAGTCATAATGGTTCTTCTCAGTTTTATCGAATTCGCATTGACTCACTCTGAGACTATTGTCTTTGTACCTTGGATACTTATCCTGACGCTTCCCTTCATGATGGTGAAAAGTCTGGGCTATCACGCAGCAATGACCTCTTTGAACAATGTGCGCTTTGGCTTTCAGTGCTCCATGCTACGTGCATGGTGGATTTTAATTGGCATGCCTGTTCTGGTCTTAGTATTGATGTCTAGGTAATGACTCCAACTTATTGATAGTGTTTTATGTTCAGATAATGCCCGATGACTTTGTCATGCAGCTCCACCGATTT
>NZ_JAOWHJ010000009.1:0-325 GCF_030332695.1 Citrobacter sp. Cpo089
ACTCAGAAGTGAAACGCCGTAGCGCCGATGGTAGTGTGGGGTCTCCCCATGCGAGAGTAGGGAACTGCCAGGCATCAAATAAAAGCGAAAGGCTCAGTCGAAAGACTGGGCCTTTTGTTTTATCTGTTGTCTGTCGGTGAGCGCTCTCCTGAGGAGGACAAATCCGCCGGGAGCGGATTTGAACGTTGCGCAGCAACGGCCCGGAGGGTGGCGGGCAGGACGCCCGCCATAAACTGCCAGGCATTAATTAAAGTGAAGAAGCCCATCCTGCCGGATGGGCTTTTTTGCGTCTGTGCGGGATGAAAACCGCCGGATGCGGCGTGCC
>NZ_JAOWHJ010000010.1:0-260 GCF_030332695.1 Citrobacter sp. Cpo089
CTTACACCGCATCCGGCTACGGTTGTGCCTGATGGCACTGCGCTTATCAGGCCTACGAAACTACAGACCAGGCATAAAGCTTGTACGCCGGATAAGGCGCTTGCGCCGCATCCGGCAACCGTTGTGCATGATGGCACTGCGCTTATCAGGCCTACGAAACTACAGACCAGGCATAAAGCCTGTAGGCCGGATAAAGCGCTTACACCGCATCCGGCTACGGTTGTGCCTGATGGCACTGCGCTTATCAGGCCTACGAAACT
>NZ_JAOWHJ010000011.1:0-35983 GCF_030332695.1 Citrobacter sp. Cpo089
AGCTGATAGAAACAGAAGCCACTGGAGCACCTCAAAAACACCATCATACACTAAATCAGTAAGTTGGCAGCATCACCCTCATTCAACAGATTGATGAAATAAATGATGATTATGAGATGTTTGATGCTTATAGTCCCTGTAGTGAACTACAGCTTCATGCTGTAAGAATCGCTCTATGGCCTTATGCACTTATAAAGGATATATCATTTATTTCTAATGGGGCAATTACTTGTACTGCGTTGTGGGGCAAGTTGCCAGCACCATTATTACTCAACATATACGATAGAAAAGTTGAAAAGGATAACTTGACGTGGTTTTTTGGCGTTTTGTTGGAAAATAATGTTAAAGCTGATTTACTAAGCAACCAAAAATTAGCTATAACGATTTCACCATTTGCTTTTAACAGATTTTTTACAGACCATGAAGAGAAAGGATTTTCATCAATTGTCGGCAATAGAGATCATTCTCTTCATTTGTTTAGGTTTGGTGATCTGGTCGATCTGCTTGAGGTGACTGAACATGATAAATCTTATCAGTTAGGACTTATTACTACGCAAAGTTGTAATGAAAAACATGACATCTGTGTCATGGGAGGAGTTAAATTCCCGTGGGTGAGTTTCGATAATGGGTTAATGATTTTGTTGATTGCATTTACATCTATTGTGACAGGTATCCTTTTAGGGGTTGTTTATAATCAAAAAGTTGCACGCAAGCAATCATTAGTATCAAGATTAAAGAATGCCATAAGAAATGAATCATTATATCTTGTATATCAACCTATTTATAAAATAAAAACCGGTAAGGTTATTGGTGTAGAGGCACTAATTAGATGGGATGATCATGATATTGGTAGCATTCCTCCTGATATTTTTATCCCTATAGCAGAGAGACATAATTTAATTCAAGATTTAAGTGATTTTGTATTTCGAATGGTAGTAAAAGAAGCTAGGCCGCTTTCTGAAAAAATTAATATCTTTATAAGCATTAATGTTAGTTCTCAAGACCTTTTGTCTAAATCCTTTCAAAGAAAAGTGTTTCAGATGATCGATGAATTAAATATAAAACCCGGAATGATAATGATGGAGTTAACAGAAAGGCAGAGTGCGGATCTAAATTCACTCCAAAAGGTAATTTCTTTATTTAAAGATAAAGGCATTTCAATAGCTATTGATGATTTCGGGACAGGTTATTCAAATTTAAACTGGTTATCAAATTTACAAATAGATGAAGTTAAAATTGATAAATCAATTACAGATTCTATCGATGAATGCTCTATAAATAATAATGTATTGTCAGGGTTGGTGGAGATTTTTAAAGATATAACTCACAAAGTCGTTTTCGAAGGTGTAGAAACATCAACTCAGGTGAAATATTTAACTGAAATGTTCCCTGAGTGCGGTGTCCAAGGGTGGTATTACTCAAAGCCACTATCTATAGATAAATTGACAAAATTAGTCGAGGATGCCAATTTGCCTTAACATTTAACACTTTATTTTCATTGTTTTCGCATTCTATATAACACGTGTAACCGCGAGCTATATAAATTTAACTGCAGAAGGATTTTGATATCTTGCCGCATTCAATCTGCGAGTTGGTTCAAAATTGTATGTAATGTCATGTTCGGCTTCATCAGAGAGCTGGCCGAGTTAGGCTTCACGCGTCATTGACTGGGAATATCTTCCACACAGTCTCACCTCTAGGTTGTACTTTGAACTATAGGTTTTAGCTCAGAAAGTGTTGGTATATTAAGTATGGATAAACGCGTAACTAGTTGAATTTTATGAAGTGGAAATATTGTGGATATACCAGCAAGAAAAGTTAAGTTATTGAAAATATTACCAATGAAATCGGTCTCGAAAACCGGAGTAGGGGCAACTCTACCGGGGGTTCAAATCCCCCTCTCTCCGCCACTATTCAAGCACTTGCACGCCTCGCTTTCAACGACAGTTCTCATGGATGTTTTTTTCTTTGAGTATCCTCACAAGTTTATCGTTGTAATGCCCGTGTGATAAAAAAATACGTTTCGTATAAATAAAAAGCCCGCTTCATATGAAGCGGGCTTGCTTGTTTTTGCGTCAATTAGAACTGATAGATCATACCAACACCCACGACATCATCAGTGGAAATACCGACAGCGTCGTAGAATGCATCATCACCGTCCAGCAGGTTGATTTTGTAATCAACGTAGGTGGAGAAGTTTTTGTTGAAGTAGTAGTTAGCACCAATAGATACGTACTTAACCAGATCTTTGTTGTTGTACTTATTGGTAATGAATCCCATGTCTTCAGTCAGGTCCTTACCTTTAGACTGCAGGTAAGAAATTTCCGGACGCAGACCGAAATCAAACTGGTATTGAGCCGTTATTTCGAAGTTCTGAGTTTTGTTAGCAAAACAGTTATCACATTTGCTACTACTTCCTACTGGGGTCATATTGCGGGTTTCCGCATACATGGTTGCCAGATAGATGTCGTTAGCATCGTATTTCAGACCAACGGTCCAGGCTTCTGCTTTTTCACCATTTGCAGTGGTACCATACTGTTGTTCATTGGTACGGTCAGACGTTGAGAATGCTGCACCAGCAGTGATACCCATGCCGAAGTCGTAAGTGGTGGACATACCGAAACCGTCACCGTTCTGTTTGCGCACATTACGACCGTTGTTGGTTCCTTCCTGACCAAAGACAGAGTTTTCGCTCTCATTTGCACCTTGATACTGCAGTGCAAAATTCAGGCCCTCAACCAAGCCAAAGAAATCAGTGTTGCGGTAAGTTGCTACACCGTTGGTACGGCCTGTCATAAAGTTATCAGTGTAGGTGTATGAATCACCGCCCCATACAGGCAACATATCGGTCCATGCTTCGATGTCATACAGCACGCCATAGTTACGGCCATAGTCGAAGGATCCATAATCACTGAATTTCAGACCCGCAAAACCCAGACGAGTAGCAGTATTCGCACTACCATCTTCAACTTCATTTGCCTGAATGTTGTATTCCCACTGACCAAAACCGATCAGATCAGAATTAATCTGAGTTTCACCTTTAAAACCCAGACGTACATATGTAGCGTCCCCGTCCTCAGTAGTATCTTCGGAGAAGACATGACGTGCATCGACTTTACCGTACAGATCCAGTTTATTGCCGTTCTTATTATAGATTTCAGCCGCATTTGCTGCGCCTGCAGCTAATAAAGCAGGGAGAAGCAGTGCCAATACTTTTCTTTTCATTATGTATTCCCTTTGCATGATAATTAAAATGAATATGTAGCACTATCCGAGTGACTACATTTGGATACTATCTATGAAGTTCATTTAATTTAAAATATAACATGTAACAAATGTATTTAAAATATTTCCAAGTGTTTCTTGAGTGCCTTTTTATAACTTTGAATGTATGTGCATTACATTGTTATTTGCAAAATAAATCATTTTTAATCAATGCATTATGTATGGTGCATTATTTATTTTTGGAGTGCATTTTATTTGTCATGAGAATTTGTTTTTGTTATTCATATAATATATTTGTCGATATTGGAATTTTGGGTTTTATAAATTCATGAGGGTTTTGTTTTCGGTGTGATAATAAAAAATAATTATGTGATGGGGCAGGCAGTGGTTTGCAATGAAAATTGTTGCTAAGGTGATTTTCTTTCTGCAAAGGGAGATAGCATGAAACTGCACGACTGGCAGTCGCGATTTGAAGCCTGGTTAGCTGATAACCATTCCGGACAAGATGCTGCGCATGACATCTTTCACTTTCGACGTGTGTGGATGACGGCGCAAAAGCTGAGTACAGCTGCCACCGTGGACTGGCTGGTTGTGCTGACCGCGTGTTACTTCCATGATCTCGTCAGCTTGCCGAAGAACCATCCTGAGCGTCATCGTTCGTCGGTACTGGCAGCTCTGGAAACACGTCGCGTTTTGATGCGCGATTTTCCGGATTTTCCACGACAGCGGTTATCGGCAGTGTGTCATGCCATTGAGGCGCACAGTTTTAGCGCCAAAATCGCGCCAGAAACCCTTGAAGCCAAAATCGTGCAGGATGCTGACCGGCTTGAGGCGCTGGGTGCAATTGGTTTAGCGCGCGTATTTGCCGTTTCAGGGGCGTTGGGGGGTTCGCTGTTTGATGCGGAAGATCCGTTTGCCCGCAAGCGTAGTCTTGACGATAAACAGTATGCGCTCGATCACTTCCAGACCAAATTATTGACGTTGCCGTTGACGATGCAAACCGAACGAGGGCGGCATTTGGCACAACATAATGCGGATTTTTTACTGACGTATATGGCGAAGCTGAGTGCGGAGTTAAAAGGAGAATACGAAATGCTGGATCTTGACGCGATTCAACCCTTTAAAGCGCGCTAGTCGCCAGTACGGCTGAAACGTCAACCGTGCTAATTTATGTTAATCTGTCGGTTATCCATTTCTGCCGGTTAAATGTATGCAGGATAATTTTTCAGTAGCAGGCTCCATGAACCCGATGACAGATGAAAACGAGACCGACGTGCAGGTGATGTTGGCCAAGTTGCTTGAAATATATGACGTGAAAACACTGGTTGCTCATCTGAATGGCGTTGGCGAGAACCGCTGGAGCCCGGCCATCTTTAAGCGAGTGGTTGCTAATGAAACATGGCATCGCCTCAGCGACCGCGAGCTCATTCATCTGAATACTTTGTTGCCGAAACCACCTGCGCATCATCCGCACTATGCCTTTCGCTTTATCGATCTTTTTGCTGGCATTGGCGGTATTCGTCGCGGCTTTGAAGCGATTGGCGGGCAGTGCGTGTTTACCAGTGAGTGGAACAAGCATGCGGTGCGCACCTATAAAGCGAACAACTACTGCGATCCGCTCCAACACCGCTTTAATGAAGATATTCGTGATATCACACTCAGCCATCATGACGGGGTGAGTGACCAGCAGGCGGCAGAACATATTCGCCAGCATGTTCCTGAACACGACGTGCTGTTGGCCGGATTCCCTTGCCAGCCATTTTCTCTGGCTGGTGTATCAAAGAAAAACGCGTTAGGGCGGGCCCATGGTTTCGCCTGTGATACGCAAGGCACGCTATTTTTTGACGTGGTGCGCATTATCGATGCGCGTCGGCCAGCCATATTTGTGCTCGAAAACGTCAAAAACCTGAAGAGTCACGATCAGGGCAAAACGTTTCGCATCATTATGCAAACGCTGGACGAGCTGGGTTATGACGTGGCGGATGCGGCGGATAACGGTCCGGACGATCCGAAAATTATCGATGGGCAACATTTTTTGCCTCAGCATCGCGAACGTATCGTGCTTGTCGGCTTCCGACGCGATCTAAATCTGAAATCAGACTTCACGCTGCGGGATATCGTCACGCGTTATCCGCCGCGGCGTACCACGCTGGCGGAACTGCTTGAGCCGACCGTCGATGCGAAATATGTGCTGACGCCGGTGCTGTGGAAATACCTCTATCGCTATGCGAAAAAGCATCAGGCGCGGGGCAATGGATTTGGCTATGGCATGGTGTATCCCGGTAACCCTGATAGCGTAACGCGCACATTATCTGCGCGTTATTATAAGGATGGGGCGGAGATCCTGATTGACCGTGGCTGGGATATGGCGCTGGGTGAAAAAGATTTTGACGATCCGCAGAATCAGCGACACCGCCCACGCAGACTTACGCCCAGAGAGTGCGCGCGTCTGATGGGGTTTGAATCTCCGCAGGGCTATCAGTTCAGGATCCCCGTGTCGGATACCCAGGCTTATCGCCAGTTTGGTAATTCGGTGGTCGTTCCGGCATTTGCGGCGGTGGCCAGGCTGCTGGAGCCGAAAATCAGGCAGGCAGTTGCTATTCGCGAGAAAGAGAATCAGCGTGGCAGACGTTCACGATAAAACAACACGCAGTAAAAATATGCGGGCGATAGCTACCCGCGATACCGCAATTGAAAAACGCCTTGCCAGCGTGCTGACAGAGCAGGGGGTAACTTTTCGCGTGCAGGATGGGACGTTACCCGGTCGCCCCGATTTTGTGGTGGATGATTATCATTGTGTGATTTTTACTCACGGCTGTTTCTGGCACCACCACGATTGCTATTTGTTTAAAGTCCCCGCGACACGAACGGAATTCTGGCTGGAAAAAATAGGCAAAAATGTCCAGCGCGATGCGCGGGATTGTGAAAAGTTGCAGGTTCTGGGCTGGCGCGTACTGATTGTCTGGGAGTGTGCCCTGCGTGGTCGCGAAAAGCTGGACGATGAAGCGTTATCTGAACGTGTCATCGAGTGGATCTGCGGCGGTGGTGACACCGCGCAGATCGACACTCTCGGTATTCATTTACTGTAACGTTTTTTCCGACGGGGTAGCAACGGCATCCGCTTTAACAGGGAACAGGTATTTCCCCAACGTCACCAGCACCACAGCAAACACGATCACGCCGAGTGCCAGCCATTCGATAGGAGCCAGTCTTTCTCCCCCCAGACCGGTACCTAACAGCACGGCAACAACCGGATTGACGTAGGCATAGCTGGTGGCTAGCGCCGGGCTGACATTGCGGATCAGGAACATATACGCATTAATGGCAATAATGGAACCAAATAGGGCCAGGTAAGCCACCGCCATAAAGCCTGAAAATGTTGGCATGGTGGTCAGTTTTTCCCCGGAGAGTAGCGATGCACACATCAGCACTATACCGGCGGCTAACATTTCAATGGCTCCGGCCATCATGCCAACGGGTAGGGTAATGCGTGAACCGTACACCGAGCCAAACGCCCAGCTTATCGAACCGATCAGGATTAAAATAGCGCCCCACGGATTGCCACTTAAATTGCCTCCGCTGTTTAGCATGATGATCCCTGCTAGCCCAATCGCTATCCCCAACCATTCCAGCTTGCGCGTTTTGATGCCAAAAAAGTGGCTAAAACACAGCGTAAATAGCGGGACGGTTGCGACCACCACGGCGGCAATACCAGAAGGGACATTTTGATGTTCTGCGACGGTGACCAGCCCATTACCCACTGCCAGCAGCAGGATACCAATTAACGCGGCGTTCAGGATTAGGCGTAAGGGGGGCAGCTTATGCCCGCGAATAAGTAAGAAACTTGTTAATAAAATTCCCGCGGAGAGAAAACGTACGGCTGCCATCATTAACGGCGGCCAGCTTTCAACGCCAATGCGAATAACGAAGTACGTGGAACCCCAAATGATGTACAGCGCGAATAGCGCACTGAAAAGCGGTAACAATTGCCTGAAACGCATAATCCCTCACGGTGAAAATAAAAAGGTGCAACATAGTAAACGTCAAAACTATCTTACTGGCGAGACTTATAATTACGTGTTGATGTTAAAAACTTGTTGACCAGAAAGGTCAGTTTCAGCATGGCGTGTTTTACTTCATACTTATGACTGCAAAAAAATAATATTGAGGGTGAAAATTTTGGCAGGAAGTAGCTTACTGACCTTACTCGATGATATCGCCACGCTGCTCGATGATATCTCAGTGATGGGAAAACTGGCCGCGAAAAAAACCGCGGGCGTGCTGGGGGATGATCTGTCGCTTAATGCGCAGCAGGTGTCGGGTGTGCGGGCGAACCGCGAACTCCCGGTAGTCTGGAGCGTGGCGAAAGGATCGTTTGTTAACAAAGTTATTCTGGTGCCGTTGGCGCTATTGATAAGCGCATTTATTCCCTGGGCGATCACCCCCTTATTAATGGTAGGCGGTGCGTTTCTCTGTTTTGAAGGGGTGGAAAAGGTTCTGCATACCCTGGAGGCGCGTAAGCACAAAGAAAGCCCGGAAGAGCGTCAGCAGCGTCTGACTGCTCTGGCCGCACAGGATCCACTCACCTTTGAGAAGGATAAAATCAAAGGGGCAATACGTACCGACTTCATTTTGTCTGCCGAGATTGTCGCAATTACGCTGGGTATTGTCGCGAACGCGCCCTTGCTAAATCAGGTGTTGGTACTATCTGGTATCGCGTTAGTGGTGACCGTGGGCGTGTATGGCCTGGTTGGGATTATCGTTAAGCTTGACGACATTGGGTACTGGTTGGCAGAAAAGCGTAGCCTGCTTGCCCAGTCGCTGGGCAAAGGGTTGCTGGTGGTTGCCCCCTGGCTTATGAAAACACTTTCTGTGGTCGGCACACTGGCGATGTTTTTAGTGGGAGGCGGCATTGTGGTACACGGAATATCGCCGCTGCATCATGCGATTGAACATTTTGCTCAGCAGCAAAGTACATTGATTTCGCTAATGCTTCCGACCCTGCTTAACCTGGTGCTCGGCTTTATCATCGGTGGGATTGTCGTTCTGCTGGTAAAAGCTGTCGCCAGAGTGCGCGGAGTTTCGCACTAATTGTTACAGGACTGATTACGCAAAACGCCTCTTTGTCATCTAAGGTGTAAAGGTTTCTCTTGATACAGGAGGCGGGTATGGTCTTTTCTGTCAGTGAGGAAGTCACCTCCAAAGAGGGTGGCCCACGTATGATCGTTACCGGGTATGCCAGCGGAATGGTGGAGTGTCGCTGGTACGACGGCTTTGGTGTTAAACGGGAAGCATTCCGTGAAGATGAACTGGTGGTGCCTGGCGAGCGAAGACAGCTCTCCCAGGATGCCTGAACATTAGGCTCGACCGTAACCTGGTGATCTCTCACCCATTAGTTATATTTATCATTCCGGTGAGAATTATTTACTTGTCAGGCAAAAAAATTGCAGATAAGGTTTGGTTCACATCAGATTTTCTGGTGTAACGAATTTACAAGTGCTTCTTGCATAAGCAAGCTTGATCCCGACCCGATAAGGGCCGGGATTTTTTTCGCCCTCAGTCAGCGATTGATCTCCGACACGCTAAAGTCATGGATATCAAGCTCGAACGCATCGGCCAGTTCATGCCATGTATGGTAATCACGCCCGTCAACGCTGACGCGCTCCGGGTCATCCTGGCTACGATGAATTTCACTCTCGCAGATTTCGTTGATTGCCTTTAGCAGCGCGTCGACATCGACGCTGACTTCACGTTTGGCCGTATCGCTGTACTCTTTCGCGGTTTTCATCCTCATACCTCTCAACCGTTAAGGATACCGGGGGAGCGTACCCAAACATCAGATACGCACAACTTAAGTATAGACCGTCGATAAAACCCGCAATCGCGCGTGCACAGCGCTGCCAGAAAAAGGAATTTGTTCTACACTGGCACAAAGCCACAGGAGGAAAACTATGAAGGTGAATGATCGGGTTACAGTCAAAACGGACGGCGGTCCTCGTCGACCGGGCGTGGTACTGGCAATCGAAGAATTTAGTGAAGGCACCATGTACCTGGTTTCGCTGGAAGACTACCCGCTCGGTATCTGGTTCTTTAATGAATCAGGTCATCAGGATGGTATCTTTGTGGAAAAAGTGGAGTGACATGAGTTCTGCTGTTTGATTCTGACTGGTGGAGTCGCCACCAGTCAGAACGTCTTAGCGCATATTCACAAAGATACCATTGGTGACGTTATCCGTAAGCCTCACAACGTGATAGATAACTTGCTTATTATGCGTTTTAATCTTTCGTTTTATATTCCCCTTATGGGATGACACCGTCTTGGCTTTGATATTCATTTGATCTGATATCTGTATTGTTCCCTGACCCTCCATCCACATACGCAGCATGCTGGATTCGGTTCGACTTAATGATAATGTCGGCAGATTCACATCAATAGCAATATCTACTTCCTTTTTCAGAATATCGCCAAGTAGTTTATCCAGTGAGTCAGGTTTAATCGATTTAGAGCTAATCAATAAATTTTTTCTAACGAGTAGATATTCATCAAAATGCACGTTGGCAATTGCCATAAACACAATAAATAACGTGCTGGGATGCTGATTAATGATTTGCTTTATTTGCTGGCTATTAGCAGGATCGTGGATAAAGCAGTCCTCATTAATAAACACCACAGCGGGTTGTTGAGAGACACAGGCGAGACTGAGTTCATCAACGTTGGAAATGTTGTTGATTTCCCTTTTTTTCACTCCCCGACTTACCAGATATCCGGTTAACCCTAGTCGGGTGTAACTGCATAAATCCATAATAATCGTTGACATGGCATACCCTCACTCAATGCGTAACGATAATTCCCCTTACCTGATTATTTCATCACAACTAAACGGAATAATAACGACCCAAGATGACGCTTTCGCTGTTTTTCAGGCGAATTTACTATCCCGTAAAGTTGCGTATAATTTGCCAGGAAACATCTTAAAGTAAAGTGAATGTTGCGTTATGTGAGTGAGGCAAAAACAAATAAGCCGCGACAGAGATATCCTGGTGGATGTTGTCACTTTTTAAATTTAGGACAATCCTTAGTAAAACAGGATAAAAAATAAGGGTTATTATTTTCCAGGCATTTCGCTGACGATATCGGCCAGTAAATTAAAAATTTCACTGAATAATCGTTCGCAGAATGGCGCAATTAATGGCATTAGCGCCGCCATTAGTGAAATACCTACGGTCAGAGTGAGAGGAAAGCCGATGACGAAAACCGACAGCTGTGGCGCCATGCGATTTAACAAACCAAGTGCGAGGTTCAGCGTGAGCAGCAGCGTCATTACCGGTAGGGCCAGCATTAGCCCGTTGAGGAAAATCAGGCTGCCCGCCCGTGCCAGTGCAAGAAACGCATTGCTGTTCACCGGATTGCCGCCGATGGGCAGAGTATGAAAAGTATCTACCAGCAGCGAAATCAGCCATAAATGGCCGTTAAAGGTCAGGAACAGCAGCATGGCGAGCATGTCGATCAGTCGTGCCAGAACCGGCATATTCAGTCGGCTACCGGGATCGAAGAACGTCGCGAAGGAAAGGCCCATTTGCAGGCCAATTAATTCCCCGGCGGTACGTACTGCGGCAAACGCAAACTGCATGGTGAAGCCTAATGCGATACCGATCAGGATTTGTTGCATTGCCTGCCAAAGCGCGCCAACAGAAAAGATGGGGACGTCAACGGCGGGAATCGATGGGGCTATAACGACGGTAATCATCAACCCCAGCCCCAGCTTTACCCGTTTGGGGATGGCTCGTTCACTGAGGATGGGGGCCGTTGAGATGAGCGCCAGTATGCGCAGCAAAGGCCAAAAGTATAAATTCAGCCAGTGGAGCCACTCAACGCTGGACACCTGCAACATAACGTTGTCTACCCGATGATATAGGGGATATTGCTGAACAGCGTACGCACGTAGTCGAGCAGCAGGTTAAGCATCCACGGGCCAGCAACAATGATGGCAATAAACACCGCGACAATTTTGGGGATGAAGGACAGCGTCATTTCGTTAATCTGGGTCGCCGCCTGCAGAATACTGATGATAAGACCTGTGACCAGAGCGACCAACAGCAAAGGCGCAGCAAGGGCCAGGGCGACTTTCATCGCCTCTGTGCCCATCATCATGACCGATTCAGGAGTCATTTCGCGCCTCTAACTGTAAAAGCTTTGTGCCAGCGAGCCGACAAGCAGCTGCCAACCGTCTACCAACACAAACAGCATTAGCTTGAACGGCAACGCGATTGTGGCGGGCGGTACCATCATCATCCCGAGCGCCATCAGCACGCTGGCAATCACCAGGTCGATAATCAGAAACGGAATAAAAATGGTAAAGCCTATCTGGAATGCTGTTTTCAACTCACTGGTGACATAAGCAGGCAGCAAAATTCGCATCGGCACGGCTTCTGGTCCCTGTAACGGACCGCTGTTTGCTAAGCGCGCGAAGAGTGCCAGATCGGCTTCACGGGTCTGGCGCAACATAAACTCACGCAGCGGCTGGGCGCCTTTCTCCATAGCTTCCTGCATGGAGATCTTCTCTTCGCTGAACGGTTGGTATGCGTCAACGTAGATTTTATCGATCACCGGCGACATGATGAAAAAGGTCAAAAAGAGCGCCAGGCCCAGGAGCACCTGGTTAGGCGGTGCAGAGGGGGTACCCAGCGCATTTCGCAGTAGACCGAAAACGATGATGATGCGGGTGAAGCTGGTCATCATCAGTAAAATTGCAGGCAGGAACGTCAGCGAGGTGATGAACACCAGCGTCTGCACGGGCAACGTCCAGTTTTGTCCGCCGCCCGGCAACGGCTGACTGACCAGACCCGGGAGTTGGGCGAGGGCAACGGGGCTGAAAAGCCACAAGCCTGCCAGCGTAAGGGATAACAAACGGCGCATCAGGATCTCCCAGGACGCTTCAGCAAACTCTTCATCATGGCCTGGAAATCCGCAGGGGAGGCCGTTTTTTCTTCTGCATCGGCAGGTGCCGGGGGCAGGGTGTGCAGGACGTTAATCTGCGAGGCTGTGACGCCAAGTACCAGACGGGCATCTTCGACCTCGACAATCACCACGCGCTCACGTGGACCCAGTGAGGTGCTGGCCGTAACTTTCAACCCGCGCGTACCGGCACTTTTGGGGGCAAACCCTAGACGTTTAATGACCCAGGCCGCCGCCAGGATCAAGACGATGATCCCGAGCAGCGCGCCGCTTACCTGCATCAGCGGTGAGCCGGGAACGGCGGCGGGTTGAGAAACGGTAGCCTGGGTATTCATGATTAACGGCTCAGACGGCGCATACGTTCAGACGGGGTGATAATGTCAGTGATACGCACACCGTATTTATCCGCAACTACGACGACTTCGCCCTGCGCAATCAGATAACCGTTGATCAGAATATCCAGCGGTTCGCCTGCCAGACCATCCAGTGCGACAACCGAACCCTGCGTCAGACGCAGCAGCTCTTTGATGGTCATGCGGGTACGGCCCAGTTCGACGGTCAGCTTGACCGGAATGTCCATGATCAGGTCGATGTCCTGCAAAGCACCGCTGACGTCGCCGCCACCTAACTGCTGGAATACCGCATCGGCCGCACTTTTGGTGGGCGTGGTTTTTTGCTCGTTTAACGCGTCAGCCCACAGATCGTCCAATGCGCCAGTGTTCTCATCGGACGGATTATTCATATCACTCATTTGGGCTGTTCCTCATTCAGCGAATTCAAAATCGGGTTTATCAGATGTTCTACGCGTAACGCATACTGACCGTTTACGGTGCCATACTGGCTGGTCAGCACAGGCACGCCGTCCACATGAGCAATAATGCGGTCGGGTTTTTCAATCGGCAGTACATCGCCGGGTTTCAGTTTTAAAATCTGGGATAGCCGCAGCGGAATGTCGGCAAAGTTTGCCACCAGCTCCAGCTCAGAATGCTGAACCTGACGCACCAGATTATTGCGCCAGTTCTGATCTTCATTACGTGAGTTTTCCAGCGGCGGATTCACCAACAGCTCACGCAACGGTTCAATCATGCTGAATGGCAGACAGATGTTAAATTCACCGGTCAGGTTGCCAATTTCAACGTGGAACGGGGTATTCACCACGATGTCGTTCGGAGAGGTAGTGATATTGGTAAATTTCACCTGCATCTCAGAACGGACGTATTCCACTTCCAGCGGGTTGATGGCCTTCCACGCGTCGCTGTAGCTTTCCAGCGCCAACTTCAGCATGCGGTTGATAACGCGCTGTTCCGTGTGTGTAAATTCGCGACCTTCGACTTTCGTCGGGAAACGACCGTCACCGCCAAACAGGTTGTCTACGGCGATAAATACCAGACTCGGTGAGAACACCACCAGACCCGTACCGCGCAGCGGCTTCAGGTGGATTAAGTTCAGGTTGGTCGGAACCGGTAAGTTGCGCGCAAATTCATGGTATGGCTGGATACGGATCGCACCCACGGTAATATCTGGGCTACGGCGCAACAGGTTAAATAACCCCATACGGAACTGGCGCGCAAAGCGTTCGTTAATGATCTCCAACGCCTGTAAACGCTCACGTACCACGCGACGCTGAGTGTTGGGATCATAAGGACGAATATCGCTTTCTTTTGCGATACCTGAAATGGGTTCGTCTTTGGTTTCGCTATCGCCGTTGAGCAATGCGTCGATTTCAGCCTGAGAAAGAATACTGTCGCCCATGTCTTTACCGCAGAATAAAAGCTGTATAAAGAACGTCGGTGACAACCTGTTTCGGCTGCCCAACAACGAGCGGAGTCGCCAGCGTCTCTTTGATGGCGGTAATCAGCTGTTGCTTACCTTCCTCAGTGGCGAGTGTGGCTGCATTCTGACGAGAGAACAGCAGCAGCAAGCGGCTGCGCACTTCCGGCAGATATTCATTAAGACGTGAACGTGTCGCCTCATCTTTCATGCGCAACGTGATACCGATATACAGCACACGGTCTGCATCACCCAGATTGACGGTAAAGGTATCCAGCGCAAAGAACACCGGGGCTGGCGGTGGAGGCGGTTCCGCTTTGACGCTGGCGGACGGCTGCTGCTGCATGCGCCAGTAGCTATAACCCGCAGTTGCGCAGGCGGCGAGGGTAATTAATACCAGCAGAGGGATCCAAATAGCGCGTTTACTTTTTTTGTTAATCGCGGAGTCAGTCATCAGATACGGGCTTCCTGTTTCGGTACAGCTTATGGGCTGATTATCCCGTGTCCTGTCCACGACAAAGCGTGGAAAAGACGCGGATAATCATGCTACCTCTGGCGTTAGGCGAAGATGTCTACTGCGCCATCGCCGCGGGCAGCGGCTTGCAGTGAGGCTGGGGTTGCCAGTATTGCGTCATCTTCAGCAGCAAAAATGTCTTGTCCCTGAGCGCGACCCGCCTGCTGTTGCTGCCCGGAATACTGCTGTTGTCCGGCGAAGCTTTCACTGCTGATGTTGCTTTGCCCCAGTTGGATCCCGCTTTCAGCCAACTGCGTACGCAGCATCGGTAATGCGGCTTCCAGTGCGGCGCGCACGTGACTGTGCGGTGAAACCATTTGCAACTGTGCGAGGTTGTCGTCCATCTTGAGGGAAATATGTACCTGACCCAGGTCCTGCGGATGCAGACGCAGCTCTGCGCTTTGCTGGCCCTGGCGCGTGAACAATGTGACGTGCTGGCTCAGCGATTGCTGCCATTCATGGCTACCTAACGGAGCGCTTAACACCGGCGCGGCCGTCGGTAACGGTTGTGCGTGTGTTTGCGGACCACTTAGCGGGGCCGCAGTCATGCCAATGCTGGTTGGTGACGGGGTGCTGTCGATTTCAGCTCTGGCGTTCGCCGCCGCCGTCAGCGGGGTTAATGTTGGATTGTTTACTTGATTTGCACCACCGCCAGCAACCGTGACATCCGCTTTGCCTTTTTTGGCATCACCCGCCAGCAATTCGCCAGCGTTATCGGCGATAGCACCGTGTGCAGCGCCACGTGACAACGCCGAAAGCGTGGCATCAACTGGGGCTGGTGCGCTGTCGACGGCAGGCGTAGCCAGCGGTTGTCCTGGCAGCATGGCGAACAACGCGCTCAGATTGGCGAGATCGTCATCACTCAGTGTGGTGTTTTTTTCGTCCTGCTGAGCAACTTTGCCCAGTGTCGTCAGGGCATTAGCTTTTAGTGAAGGTGTGAGAGCAGACAACAGTTGCTGAGCGTCCGTCATGTCGGCAAGAGAAGCCTCGGTTTGTAGCTCCTGTTGCGCCAACAGATCGGTTAATTTGACCGACTGCGCGGCATCGCCATTTTTTTGCAGTAACCCTTTTTGCAGCTTACTGCTGGCCGCCTGTAAGTCGGCAAGCGACAGAGGTGCGTCTTTACCCTGCGCGTCGCCCGCGCCTAATGCGCCAGCCAGCAGCGCTAAAAAATCCTCGGGTGAATCTACCGCTTTGCCTGACTGAAGACCTGCGGCTACGTCGGTGTCGGTGGTAATCAGTTGGGGTAAAGTAATCATTCGGGTTTCCTCATAGCTGCGCGCTGAGCAAATTCATCCATTTTTTTCTGATCCAGACGGTTTTCGGCCAGTAACGCCGCCGAGGTTTGTCTGTCCTGCAACGTCTGCCACGCCTGTAATCGTTGTTTTTTGTCGCGCCAACTGTTCAAAGCCATGTCCACTTTTTGCGTCCACTGATTGAGCTGTTGGCGGTGTTGCTCAATCGCTTTTTCCAGCGTCTGAATAAATTGCTGGTAGTTAATCCAGCGATTGCTGGTAATACCCTGGCCCATATCGGTATTCAGATTGTTGCGATACTCATGCTGATAATCGATCAGCATTTTTAACTGTTCTTCCGCCTGCTGACAGCCACGACGCATCTCTCCTAATAAGACAGCGGCGTCATCTACCTCTTTTTCAGCCAGGTCTTTCAGTGTTGCTAACGCACCATGTTGTGCCATGACCTATGCTCTCCTGCTTAATCACACACCAGGGAAAATCAGTTCTAAAGCTTGTAGAGAATCTTCCCAGTCAGCCCGTTCAAAAATGCCTTGCTGTAAGAACGCTTCCAGCTGTGGCCATAAGGCGATGGCTTTATCCAGCATTGGATCGCTGCCTTTGGCATACGCCCCCACGCTGACCAGATCGCGGTTACGCTGGAAGCTGGACAGCAGCTGTTTAAAGTTACGTACCCGTGCATAGTGTTTTTCACTAATGAGCGCGGTCATGGCGCGGCTGATCGAGGCTTCAATATCGATGGCCGGATAGTGACCCGCTTCGGCTAAATGACGAGACAGCACGATGTGCCCGTCCAGTATCGCGCGCGCGGAATCGGCAATCGGGTCCTGCTGGTCGTCACCCTCGGTCAGTACTGTATAAAACGCGGTAACTGAACCGCCGCCGTGGATACCGTTCCCGGCCCGTTCAACCAGCGCCGGTAATTTGGCGAATACTGACGGCGGATAACCTTTGGTTGCCGGCGGCTCGCCGATTGCCAGGGCTATCTCACGTTGCGCCATTGCATAGCGGGTGAGGGAATCCATAATCAGCAATACGTGCTGTCCGCGATCGCGGAAATCTTCGGCGATGCGCGTGGCATAGGCCGCGCCTTGCATACGTAACAGCGGCGAGACGTCCGCCGGAGCGGCAATCACTACCGAGCGTGCGCGACCGTCAGCGCCGAGAATATTTTCAATAAAATCTTTAACTTCGCGGCCACGCTCGCCAATCAGGCCCACGACGATGACGTCGGCCTGGGTATAACGCGCCATCATGCCGAGCAGGACGCTTTTACCGACGCCGGAACCTGCGAAAAGCCCCATACGCTGGCCGCGACCAACGGTTAATAACGCGTTGATGGGGCGTACGCCGGTATCCAGGACGTGTTCAATTGCGGTACGTTGCAGCGGGTTAAACGGCGGCGTAATCAGCGCGCCGGTTTCGGTGGTATCCGGGGCGGGCAGTCCGTCGAGCGGTTTGCCGCTACCGTCCAGCACTCGACCCAGCAGAGCAGGGCCAAGCGGTAATTGCTTCCCGCTTTGCAGACCTTCTCCGGCAATGTTCTTCGCGTATACGCGTGCGCCGGGCAGAACGCCTTCGACCTCTTCGAGCGGCATCAGAAACAGACGTTGACCGTTAAAACCCACGACTTCACTTTCGACTTCCTGGGTTTCGTTGCCGTCCTGGCGTTCAATGACGCAGGTGGCACCCAACGGCAGCTGTAACCCCGTGGCTTCCAGCACCAGCCCGGTGGCGCGGGTCAGGCGACCGTAACGACGCACCGCAGGCAGCAGCGACATTTTCTCTTCGAAGTTGTCCAGCGTATTGAGCCAGCGAGTCAGGCGAGTGGTCATTACACGACTCCCGGCGCTGCCAGACGGCAGAGTTCTTGCCAGCGAGTGGCGACGCTGGCATCCAGATCGCCTTCGTCTGCTGAGACTTTACAACCGCCGTGATGCAGCGTGGGATCGCCGCGCAGCCGCCAGCCGTGCAGGCTGAGCGTGGCACCGAGCATCTCCTCAACACGCTGGAGATCGTCCGGATGGACGCGCAGCTGCGGTTTACCGCTAAACAGCGGTTCCTGTTGCAATAACTGTTGGATCTGCTTAATCAGCGCAGCGTTATCCACGATAGGCGTCTGACCAATCACCTGACGCGCAGCTTCCAGCGCCATTTGCATCAGGCGCGAGGCAATGACGCTGTCCAGTGCGTCCAGCGTATTCTGAAACTCGCTCACCAACTGCTGCATGCGGGCATGGATCGGCGCATGCTGCGCGCGCGCCTGGTTCTGGCCTTGCTCCAGCCCCTGGCTCAGACCTTCCTGATAGCCTTGTTCATGACCCTTTTGTCGACCTTCTGCCAGCCCCGCGTTATACCCTTGCTCATGGGCCTGCATTTGCAGCTGTGCGAGCTGTTGTTCAAGCTGTTGCTCTGCTGAAAGCTCGGGTTCTTCCGTCTCTTCGGACAGCGGCGTTTCGCTGTGGTCAGCCAGCACGAACTCTGCCATTGGTGGGGCGAGATCGTCCGGAGTCCAGACTTTCCACGGCAGTTCGTTAGACATAGGTATCCTCGCCGCTGCCGATCACCATCTCGCCGGTTTCCGCCAGACGACGCACAATAAGCAGAATCGCTTTCTGTTCGTTTTCCACCTGCGACAAGCGCACCGGACCGCGGTTGGCAAGGTCGTCGCGCAGAATATCGGCAGCACGTTGCGACATGTTGCGCAGGAACTTCTCGCGTAGTGGCTGTTCGGCACCTTTCAGCGCAATCAGCAGCGATTCGGAATCCACTTCCTGCAGCAGACGCTGGATACTGCGATCGTCGACTTCCACCAGGTTTTCGAACAGGAAC
Organism: Citrobacter sp. Cpo089; assembly: GCF_030332695.1. Taxonomy (NCBI): domain Bacteria; kingdom Pseudomonadati; phylum Pseudomonadota; class Gammaproteobacteria; order Enterobacterales; family Enterobacteriaceae; genus Citrobacter; species Citrobacter sp. Cpo089. The sequence goes on from NZ_JAOWHJ010000011.1 coordinate 18,554, forward strand.
ATCTCGTCGATAATTTTCTGCGCCAGTTCGCCGTCGAATTCGCGTACGGCGGTAATAACCGCTTCTTCCTGCTGGGTTTTCATCAGGTTGATAATTTCTGCCGCCGTTCTCACGCCGCCCATTTTGCTGCGCTTGAGGTTCTGTCCATCGAGCAGACCGTTCAGTACCTCGGTCAGTTCTGCCAGCGCGGCAGGCTGCACGCCGCCGAAGGTGGCGATACGCAGCATCACGTCGTGACGTAAACGCTCGTCGAACAGCGCCAGAATATCGGCGGCCTGGCCCCGTTTGAGGTGTACCAGAATGGTGGCGATAATCTGCGGATGCTCGTCGCGGATAAGGTCGGCGGCGCTTTGCGGCTCCATAAAGTTGAGCGTTTCAATGCCGCTGGTGGTATCGCGGGTTTCCAGAATATCTTCCAGCAGGCTGGAGGCGCGTTCCTCGCCCAGCGCTTTCACCAGCACGGAGCGCAGATATTCGTTGGCGTTGATATTCAGCGCGGCAAACTGTTCTGCTTCTTGCTCAAACTCGGCCAGCACTTCCGTCAACTGTTTGTTGGAGATCTGGCGTACGTTCGCCATCGCTGTACTCAGCGCCTGAACCTCGCGCGTGGAAAGGTGTTTAAACACCTCTGCCGCGCGATCTTCGCCAATGGTCATCAGCAGGATGACGCTTTTATCGGTACCGGTAAGGGCATTACTCATGATCGTTACTCATCCACTGGCGAATGACCAGCGCCACGACGCGCGGATCGTTATCTGACATTTCACGAATACGCTGGCTCATCACTTCTGCACCCAGACGCTGATTCGTACGACGCTGCTGGGTCTGTTCGTCTTTGCTGAGGCGAACTTCTACCGCTTCTTCGGTTTCCTGACGGATACGCGTTTGTTCTTGTACCGCTTTTGCTTCTTCGCTGCGGCGAACTAACTGCGGGCGAACAGCTTTGCGCCACAGGATCCAGGCAACTAGCAGAACCAGCAACCAACGGCCTGCGGTCATCAACTGATCAATAAAGAACGGCTGTTTCCAGAACGGCAGCTCGCCAATGGAATCGTCGGTCGCCGTGAACGGAGAGTTCACCACGTTCAGGGTATCGCCACGTTTGTCGGAGAAGCCCATCGCTTCGCGGGTCAGGTCCTCAATCTGTTTCATCTGATCGGCGGTTAACGGCAGCGGTTTGCCGTCCGGCAACGTTTTATAGTTGACCACCACTGCAACCGAGAGACGCTGCACATCGCCGACGTTCATTTTGGTGTGGCGAATGGTACGGTCGACTTCATAGTTGCTGGTTTCATTGCGCTGCGTACTGCGTGGACCGGCATTATTGTTGTTATTTGCCGTCTGCGTGGTTTGCGCATTTTGCTGATTAGCCGGAGGGTTGGCGATTGGCGCGGTATTAGCCGGTGCTGGTTGATTAGACAATGCGCCCGGTACGCCGCCTGGCGCTCCGCTTCCGATCTGCTCGCTGACGTTTAACTGGCGTGAACGTAGGACGGCCTGGGAATCATCACCGTTTGGACGGTACTGTTCTTCGGTTTGCTCTTTATTAGCAAAATCCAGCTGCGCGGTGACCTGCGCATGTACGTTACCGTTGCCGACAATCGGCGACAGGATCGATTCGATACGACGTTGAACGCGGCCTTCGACATCGCTGGCGTATTTCAACTGCGCATCGTTAAGATCGCGGCTGCTGGTGTTCGACTGAGTTAACAGATGACCTGCCTGGTCGACCAGCGTAACGTTGCCCGGCGGTAACCCTGCGACAGCGCTGGAAACCAGATGTGTAACTGCACTGATCTGACCTTCATCCAGTGCGCGACCCGGTTCAAGATTCACGGTCACGGAGGCCGAAGGCGCTTTTTGCTCACGCACAAACAGCGACGGTTTCGGCATTGCCAGATGCACGCGGGCGCGTTTTACCGGTCCAAGCGTTTCAATGGTACGGGCTAATTCACCTTCCAGCGCACGCTGGTAGTTGACCTGCTCGCTAAACTGGCTGATACCAAACTTTTCCTGATCCAGCAGTTCAAAACCAACGGCGCCGCCTTTCGGCAGACCTTGCTGCGCCAGACGTAAACGTAGTTCGTGGACTTTATCGGCAGGAACTTCTATAGCACCGCTTCCCTCAGTAAAACGATAGGGAACGTTCATCTGCGTCAGTTGGGTGACAATCGCGCCACCATCCTGATCGGAAAGATTGCTGAACAGCGTGCGATAGTCAGGCGCTTTCGCCCACAGGACCATCGCCACGATGATAGCGACGGCAGCGGCTCCCGCCACAATCAAAGGAATTCTGGGATTCGCGCGCAGGCGGTTTAACCACTCGAGAGGTTTAAGCTGGGTTGCAGTCGATGCTGTCGCACTCATCTCGCACCTCGTGGCTTATCGTGGACGGCGTTTTTTGCAAAGTGGAACAAGACTCACTCCCGGGTCAGCAAACTCGAAAAATTGACGGTCTCATTATTTGCGGTTTCGAATTTTTCTATGCGTTAAAAACCGTGGTTTTTTATCGTTATTTAACGCCTTTATCTTATTGACTAACTGGTAATCTCAGCTACGTAAAAAATCATCCAGGGGATCAGAATGTCGGCAATACAGGGGATTGAAGGGGTCATCAGCCAGTTACAGGCCACGGCGATGTCAGCAAAAATGCAGGATGTGCAGCCACAACCGACCGTGAGTTTTGCCGGACAACTGCATGCGGCGTTAGACAGGATCAGCGATGTGCAAACCGCGTCCCGTACGCAGGCTGAGAAATTTACCCTGGGTGAGCCGGGTATTGCGTTAAATGATGTGATGACCGATATGCAAAAAGCGTCGGTATCGATGCAGATGGGTATTCAGGTGCGTAATAAACTGGTGTCGGCCTATCAGGAAGTCATGTCGATGCAGGTGTAGGGGCAACGTGCAGAAAATGTTTGCCGGATAAGCGCAGTGCCATCCGGCAACCAGTTACTTCTGAATCAAATAGCGGATCGTTGGGCCATCCTGCTGAATATCCAGCACCGTATAGCCGTGATTACGCGCATCCAGTGGAATATTGTTGATTGACTGCGGGCAATCGCTCACCACTTCCAGAATTTCACCTTTCTTCAATTGCGGCATCGCTTCCAGCGTGGCTACAGCCGGGTATGGACACGGTTCGCCGACCATATCGAGGCGATAATCAGGCACGATATTTTTCATACAGACTCCTTGGCAGGCGTCAGCCCTGCGCGACGGAAGAAACGTTTTTCCCAGCCGATAATGAGCATCAGCGCGGCAAACAACAGCAGATAGGTCACCAGCAGACCGCCGAGCGGACCGAAGGTGTTGAGCAGATTCACTTTGTCCCAGTTGGTGGCAAGCGCGGGAGCAAAATCATCCCAGTAGTAGGCCAGAATGGTCGAGCCAATAACGTTGCCCAGACCAACCCACCAGTAATGCACCTGGCCTTCAACGGCGCGATACATCCAGCCGGTTTCACATCCGCCCGCTAAAACGATGCCAAAGCCGAACAGCAAGCCGCCGATCACCGCATTTGGACCCGCCCACATGATTTTAGGCTCGACGCCCAGTTGCACGTAGCTAAAGATACCGATGGCGCTGACCGCCATCCCGAAGATGATCGCTTTTGCCATGTGGGTGCGACCAGAAATCCACAGGTCGCGGAAGGCGGAGGTGAAGCAGATTTGCGCCCGTTCAATCAGCAGACCGAACCCAACACCGAACAGCATCGCCAGACCGAGTTTGGGTTTATCCATCGCGGTGAGTAGCGCCCAGCCGATCATGCCGATAAACACCAGCATGCCCAGGCGGAAACGGCGACGGGCCTGATCCGGCTTTTGCGTCAACGGCGAAGCGGCGGAGACTTTCTGCATTTTGACCGGAATACGAAATATTGGCAGCAGGGTAAAGCGTGCACCAAACCAGGAGCCAATGGCCGTGGCCAGCGCAAAAAACCAGGCGTGTAGTGAGAACTGCGGAATGCCGGTGAAGAATGCGGCCAGGTTACAGCCCATTGCCAGCCGTGCGCCGAATCCGGCGATTGCCCCGCCGACTATCGCCTGCATAATGCGCACCCGACTGCGCGGCATGCGTAACTTGACGTTGTTGGCCCACAGTGCGGCAGCAAAACAGCCGCCGAACATACCGAGGATCATCATGCCGTCGATGCGGGTCAGGGGCGAGCCTTCGAGATGGATCAGCTTGTAGTATCCCCACTCTTCGGCGTGCACACCAAACAGTTGCAGGATTTGACCACCCCAGCGGGTGAATTCACCGGTAACGGCCCAGAAGGTTCCCGTAATGCCGAAATAGTAAGTGGAGAGAATACCCGCTGCGATGACCGCAGGGGCGGGGGCCCAAAATTTAATTAACCAGGCCTGTTTGAAGTGTTGCCATGACATGCGTTGTGCCTCTGAACTCAGAAGGTATGTAACAAGAAGTGTGGATACTACACCGTTCAGAATTTTTGACTATGAGTAATAAGAGGTAACACCGTCTGGATCAATCTTTCTCAACGCTGCCGAAAGGCTGGCGACATCAGGCCTTTAATGCCACAATCCCATTTTCTTCGCATGCAGGATGAATGATGAAAAAATTAGCAATCGTTGGTGTATTTCTGGCGCTTACCGGATGCGCCGAAGTAGAAAATTATAACGACGTGGTGAAAACGCCAGCGCCAGCCGGTCTGGAAGGATACTGGCAGTCAAAAGGTCCACAACGCAGTCTGGTCAGCCCGGAAGCCATTGCCAGCCTGGTGATAACGAAAGAGGGCGATACGCTGGATTGTCGCCAGTGGCAGCGGGTGATCGCGCTGCCGGGGAAACTGACGATGCTCTCTGGCGATCTCACCAACGTGACGGTGAAACGCGAGCTGTACGAGATCGAGCGTGAAGGCAATACGCTGGAATATGACGGTATGACGCTGCAGCGGGTGGATCGCCCGACGCAGGAATGTGCTGACGCGTTAAAGAAAACGCCGCTGGCCACGCCACTGCCATAAGCCGTACGCCCCGGTAACCATCGGTCACCGGGGTTGAGCTTTACAACACGTCTTCAATCACCCATACGCTGACGCTCCCGCCGTTACAGAAAAACGTCGCTTCACCGTTTTCATCGGTGACCACGCTTTCTTCACGATTCCCCAGATAGTCCCGCCAGGTTTTATTACCATAATTGGCGCCGAGATTGATGGTCTTTTCTCCGTCATCGCCGTTAGACAGTACCACCACACAGCCGGGATCCTCATCCGTACCGCTGCGGCTAAAAGCGATACAGTTAGGATGATCGAAAAAGAGCGTCTGTACCCCATGCGCGAAGCGCTGGCGCGCGAGGATCAGTTCATCAAGTTGTTCAATGATCGGCATGTCGATAGGATAAGTTTCGCCATCGCCGCCGGTGTCTTCGTAATGCGCTCCATAGAGGTCAGGGTAAAACACCGACGGTACGCCGTTTTCGCGTAACAGGATCAGCGCGTAGGCCAGCGGCTTAAACCACGGCTCGACGGGAGCTTCGAGTGCCTGCAAGGGTTGGGTGTCGTGATTGGCCACCAGCGTGACGGCATGAAACGGATCGGCCTCCACCAGAGTGTCGGTGAAAATCTGGCTCATGTCGTAATCGCGGCCCTGACGGGAAGCTTCGTGGAATTTCATCTGCAAAGGGGCGTCGAACAGCATGGTTTTCCCCTCCACCTGATTAATGTAGGTTTGCAGCTTATCGACTTCATGTGACCAGTATTCCGCCACAATAAACAGCGGCTTGGGTGCCACTTCCTGCACGTGCTCGATCCACTCTTTGTAAAACCATGCCGGAATATGTTTCACTGCATCTAAACGAAAGCCGTCACACTGGGTTTGCTCCATTACCCAACGCGCCCAGTATTTGAGCTCCTCAGTCACCGCGTGATTGCGAAAATCAATGTTTTCGCCCATCAGATAATCAAAATTACCCAACTCATCATCAACCTGATCGTTCCAGCCTTCGCCAGTGTAGTCGTTAACGATTTTAAAAATCCCGTCTTCGGTTGGATTCTCGATATGGTCAATGCCGCTGAAGCATTTAAAATCCCAAATGAATTGCGAGTACTGGCCAGCGCGGGCAGGGAAGGTATAGCGCGTCCAGCCCTCACATTCGATAATCTCATCATCTATTTGCGTGCGATCTTCGGCGTTAACGCGCTGGACGCGGATCTTTTCTTTCTCATCAGCGCCCATTTTGTGGTTAACCACCACGTCCAGCAGTACGGCAATATCATTGTGTTTTAGCGCGTCTATCGCCGCCAGCAGCTGGTTTTTATCGCCGTATTTGGTGGCGACGGTTCCCTTTTGGTCGAATTCGCCCAAGTCAAACAGATCGTAGGAATCATAGCCAACGGAATAGCCGCCAGACGCGCCTTTATAGGTGGGGGGCAGCCATACCATATTGATGCCGATATCATTGAGTCCGCCTGCGCGTTCGGCAAGTTCGGGCCAGAGTTGACCGCCATCAGGGTAATACCAGTGGAAGTACTGCAATAACGTGGGATTTTTCATCTTCCGTGCTCCAGAAGTCGTTTGGCCGACCTCTGGAGTATGGAAGATAATTCAGACGAGACGGGAAATTATTGTGGCGAGGTGGGGGCGTCGGGTACCAGCAGCATACCGGAAAGACGACCATAGGCGTTATTCAGCGTCTTTTGGCGTGTCGACTGGCCGATGAGGTTGCTGAGCTCATCCAGGCGCTGCTGCAACAACGTTTTAAGTAATTGTTCGTTATCCAGAGTCTGTTTAATATACCCGGCAACCAAGTCCTGAATACTTCGCGTAATGCCCGGTGGAGTTTGCTCTTCCATGACCACTTCAATACTTTGCAGATAGGTAACTTCCTGTTCCAGTAAAAGGTCCCATTCACCGCGCTGCGCCAGTTCCAGCAGTGAGTGACTGAGTAGCGCAATGCGCTGCCAACGGTTGATAAACTCCACGGCTGAGGTCATTAACGAGACTCCTGGGACGACGCTTTCGGTGAGATCTGTTTCCAGGCATCTGCAATGTTGCCGAGTAACTCTTCGACTTCTTCAATGGCCTGACAATCATTACGCAAGTTAGCTTGCAGTAAACGGCGGATCATATAGTCATACAGCGAAGACAGGTTGGTGGCGATTTCACCGCCAGTTTCCTGATCCAGGCCTGCTTTCAGACCATTGTCGATAATGTTAATGGCTTTGCTTATAGCCTCGCCTTTGGCGACGATATCACCCTGCTGCATAAACAGGCGAGCGCGCACCAGGGCGCTGTTTGCGCCATCAAACAACATTTCAATCAGCTGATGTGGGCTGGCACTCATCACGCCACTCTCTATGCTGACCTGTGCATAGGCTTTGGTACCGCTCGCGGTATACATACTTACCTCGTGTTATCAGGAATTACTCATCGCTGTAAATTGCTGGCCCAGATAGTTACTGGTGCTATTCAGCTTACTCATCATGCTATCAAGCTGGGTAAACTGTGCTTTGTAGCGCGCGACGGTATCGTCGATGCTGTTGCTGACGGCCAGATACTGTTTGGTCAGTTTTTTCAGCGTGGCGTTAATATTGTCCTGGGCAACGTCAATAATGCCGTCGTCGGCCAGGTAACCTTTTACTTCGGTAGCGATTTTGGTGGTAATACCGGTTTCTTTACCATCACCAACCAGCAATTGACGAGTCGCTGCGGTGTTATCTTTCAGCGCTTTTTCCAGCTTAGTGTCGTCAATTTTCAGCTTGCCTGAGGTACCGTCGGTAGTAATACCGATTTCACCCAACGTTTTGAATGTACCGTCGCTGGCACCATTGGAAAACTGGGCACGTATCCCTGTCTGAATAGTGCGTACAGCGCTGTCGCCGAGTAATGCACCATTATTCGTATCCTGGGTTTCGGCACCTGGATCAACTTCAGTGTATTTGGTCAGCGTTGAGAACGTATCCAGTAGCGAGTTATAGGCATCAACCCAACCTTTGATTGCTTCCGTGGCTTTATCATTGCTCTTGGTGACGGTGATTCGCGCGTCGGTCACTTCTTTAGTCAGATTCAGCGTCACACCCTGCGGGGCATCGGTAATAGTATTGCTTGGGCGTTCAATATCAATACCGTTAACTTTCAACAGCGCATTTTTGGCTTCCACCAGCTGTTTCATATTTCCGCTGCCGGCGGTGCTGTCGTATGCCAGTAAGTCATTAAGCTTACTGTCGCCGCTGACGGAAATGGTCATCTTATTATCGACACCGCTATCGGCCGTTAATACCAGCTGATAATCATTTTCTTTAACTTTAACGATACTGGCGGAAATACCGCTGTCGGCGTCGTTAATGGCATCACGGATCCCTTCCAACGACGTTTGGTCTTTGCTGAGTTTAATTTCCAGAGGTTCTTTGCGGCCTTTTTGCTCAATCTTAATTGTGCGGCTGTCGGAGGAGGTGTCACCTAATGCTTCCTTCGTTGAGCTGATTCCACTTTTGGTACTTAATGATTGCGCCTGCGCCAGCTGCGTTACGCTGATGAGATAAGTCCCGGGCGCTGCACCGGCAGAAGTCGAAACTGTCAGATCTTCTGTACTGCTGGTTACAGTAGTGCTTTTAAACAGATCGGCGCTATTTAGCGTGGTGTTTGCCGTCTGGAATTTTTCCAGCGCGCTTTTCAGCGTGCCGTAGGCGGTTAATCTTGCCGTATTCGAACTCTGCTGTTGAGTAATTGGAGTTAAACGCTTTTTTTCAGCAGTGGTTAAGTTTGTCAGCAATGTATCCAGTGGTAAGTTTGAGCCGACGCCCAATGATGTAAATGAAGGCATGCCTAATTCCTTGTGATTGCAAACAGTAGTTAAGCGGGTTATCGGCAATCTGCGCGCAAAGTTTAATAATAGTTTTGCAAAAATAATGCCCAGAATAGTGACATATAAAGAGGGTATTTCAGGGGCTAAGAAAAAAGCGGGCGGAAAGTAAAAATTTTCTAAAGTTCGAAATTAAGGTGCCGATACATGGGTTACGGTGAGAAACCGTGGGCAACAGCCCAATAACATCAAGTTGTAATTGATAAGGAAAAGATCATGGCACAAGTCATCAATACAAACAGCCTGTCGCTGTTGACCCAGAACAACCTGAACAAATCTCAGTCTACCCTGAGCTCCGCTATCGAGCGTCTGTCTTCTGGTCTGCGTATCAACAGCGCGAAAGACGATGCTGCTGGTCAGGCGATCGCTAACCGCTTCACCTCTAACATCAAAGGCCTGACCCAGGCTTCCCGTAACGCCAACGACGGTATCTCCATCGCGCAGACTACCGAAGGCGCACTGAACGAAATCAACAACAACCTGCAGCGTGTACGTGAGCTGTCTGTTCAGGCAACTAACGGGTCTAACTCTGATAGCGACCTGACCTCTATCCAGAACGAAATCACCCAGCGCCTGAGCGAGATTGATCGCGTTTCCGGTCAGACTCAGTTTAACGGCGTGAAAGTACTGGCAGGCGATAACACCCTGAAAATTCAGGTTGGTGCAAATGATGGCGAAACTATCTCCATTGACCTGAAAAAAATCGATTCCAAAACTCTGGGAATGGATGGCTTTAACGTCAATGGTTCAAAAGCAGCAACGGGTAGCGATTTAGTGTCTAAATTCGACGCTACTGGTTCTGATAATTATGCTGTAGGTGGTACCACCTATAAGGTAAATATCAAAGATGGAAAAGTTACTGATGGTGCAAATGCATCACAGTACATTGATGCTAAAACTGGAGAGTTATCTGCCACAAACACCAAATCTAATGGCACGGCTGTTTATACTGGCACAGCAGCAACAGCAGGTGCTGATGCTATTGCTACTGAGGCTCAAGGGCTTAAAGTAGGTCAGACGTTTACTGCTGCAGGTATTGATTTTACAGTAAGTGGTAAAGATGCGGATGGTGATGGTAATGGTACCTTTACTGCGAATATCGGCGGTAAGGTCGTTACATTTACTACAGAAACTGCTACGGGTGGTACGGGTGGTAAGGTAAAAACGGACGCTGACGTTTTTACTTCATCTGTAAGTGGTAAATTGACAACTAATGCTTCTGAAACTAACCGTGCAGCTACTGTAGATGATCTCAAAGCCGCGGGTACTAAATCTGGCAGTACTCTGACTATTGATGGCAAAGCCTATGATGTATCAGCTGACGGTAGCAAAGTTACCAACGGCGGCGTTGCAATGTTCCTGAGTCAGAATCAGGCAGGTAAAGCAACTCTGGTTGCCGAAAGCGTTGCGAAAAAAGCAACAGCCAATCCTCTGGAGGCTATTGATAAGGCTCTGGCGCAGGTTGATGCACTGCGTTCTGACCTCGGTGCGGTACAGAACCGTTTCGATTCTACTATCACCAACCTGGGCAACACCGTTAACAACCTGTCTTCTGCTCGTAGCCGTATCGAAGATGCTGACTACGCGACCGAAGTGTCCAATATGTCCAAAGCACAGATCCTGCAGCAAGCAGGGACTTCTGTACTGGCACAGGCCAACCAGGTTCCGCAGAACGTTCTGTCTCTGCTGCGTTAATTTACGCTTACTGCGCAAACCCCGCTCCAGCGGGGTTTTTTATATTTAGCTTTACCCGTAACCCCCAAATAACCCCTCATTTCACCCACTATTCACCCGATTAAAACCCCTGCAGAAACGGATAATCATGCCGATAACTCATTTAACGCAGGGCTGTTTATCGTGAATTCACTGTATACCGCTGAAGGTGTAATGGATAAACACTCGCTGTGGCAGCGTTATGTACCGTTGGTGCGTCACGAAGCATTGCGCCTTCAGGTGCGTTTGCCGGCGAGCGTAGAACTGGATGACCTGCTACAAGCGGGCGGCATCGGGTTATTGAATGCCGTTGACCGATATGACGCTTTGCAAGGAACGGCATTTACCACTTACGCAGTGCAGCGTATTCGTGGAGCAATGCTGGACGAACTACGTAGCCGGGATTGGGTGCCGCGTAGCGTTCGGCGCAATGCTCGCGAAGTGGCACAGGCGATGGGACAACTGGAGCAGGAATTAGGGCGCAACGCGACGGAAACCGAAGTGGCGGCGCGTCTGGCTATTCCTGTGCAAGAGTATCGTCAGATGTTGCTCGATACCAATAACAGCCAACTCTTCTCTTATGACGAGTGGCGGGAAGAGCATGGCGATAGTATTGAGCTGGTGACGGAAGAACATCAGCAGGAAAACCCGTTACAACAGCTACTTGAGGGTAACCTCCGCCAGCGCGTGATGGACGCGATCGAGGCGTTGCCGGAGCGCGAAAAGCTGGTGTTAACGCTGTACTACCAGGAAGAGCTCAATCTGAAAGAGATTGGCGCGGTACTGGAAGTCGGGGAGTCACGGGTTAGCCAGTTGCACAGTCAGGCCATCAAACGTCTACGCACCAAGCTGGGTAAGCTATAGGGGTACATCATTACCCCTGAACAATGCCGCATTACGAATTGACTACCAGGAGTTCTCATGACGGTGCAGCAATCAAAAAGACGGCCTCTAAGCCGCTACCTCAAAGATTTCAAACACAGCCAGACGCATTGCGCCCATTGCTTTAAGTTGCTCGACAGGATCACGCTGGTTCGTCGCGGGCAAATTGTGAATAAAATCGCCATCGCCCGACTGGACACGTTGTTGGATGAAGCCGAGTGGGAGCAGGAGAAAAAAGAGTGGGTGGCACTGTGTCGTTTTTGCGGTGATTTGCATTGCAAAGAGCAGAGCGACTTTTTCGACATTATCGGTTTTAAACAGTTTTTATTTGAGCAGACCGAAATGAGTCACGGCACGGTACGTGAATACGTTGTCCGCCTGCGTCGCCTCGGGAATCACCTGACCGAACAAAATATCTCTCATGACCTGCTGCAGGAAGGGTTCCTCGACGAAAACCTTGCCCCGTGGCTGCCGGAAACCAGCACCAACAATTACCGCATAGCCTTACGTAAGTATGAGCAGTTCAAAGCCCATACCCATATGGGACATATGCAGAAATCCTCCTGGACAGCCAGTTCTGATATATATTAAAAACGAATAAGGTGTAACAGAGTCGTGTTTGTGGAACACAGCAAACGCTTTACACTATGCTCATAAATAGCAGTCACTAATGACAATATTCGGGGTAACTATGAAATTAGCACTTCTGGGACGTCAGGCTCTGATGGGTGTAATGGCTGTTGCACTTGTCGCTGGAATGAGCGTAAAGACTTATGCAGATGAAGGTCTGTTAAATAAAGTTAAAGAGCGTGGCACGCTGCTGGTGGGCCTGGAAGGGACCTATCCCCCGTTTAGTTTTCAGGGCGATGATGGCAAGTTGACCGGTTTCGAAGTGGAGTTCGCTGAGGAACTGGCCAAGCACCTTGGGGTGAAAGCTAATCTGAAGCCGACCAAGTGGGACGGTATGCTGGCCTCTCTTGATTCCAAGCGCATTGACGTGGTCATCAACCAGGTGACCATCTCTGACGAACGTAAGAAAAAATACGATTTCTCTACCCCGTATACGGTTTCTGGTATTCAGGCGCTGGTGAAGAAAGGTAATGAAGGCGTTATTAAGACCGCTGCCGATCTGAAAGGTAAAAAAGTCGGCGTTGGTCTGGGCACCAACTATGAAGAGTGGCTGCGCCAGAACGTGCAGGGCGTGGATATTCGTACCTATGATGATGACCCGACCAAATACCAGGATCTGCGTGTAGGCCGTATCGACGCCATTCTGGTTGACCGTCTGGCGGCGCTGGATCTGGTCAAGAAAACCAAAGATACGCTGGCTGTGACCGGTGAAGCATTCTCCCGCCAGGAGTCCGGCGTGGCGCTGCGCAAAGGCAATGAAGATCTGCTGAAAGCGGTTGATGCGGCCATTGCTGAAATGCAGAAAGACGGTACGCTGAAAGCGCTGTCTGAAAAATGGTTTGGAGCGGATGTGACGAAATAATCGGCATCCGATGAAAAAAGGCGCCTTTAACAGCGCCTTTTTTTATTTCATTGCGCCTGAGCGTGCATAATAAAAAGAACATCACAACAACGAATACCGGAGGCTGTATGCCGCTGCATAACTTAACGCGCTTTCCACGTCTGGAATTTATTGGCGCGCCAACGCCGCTCGAATATCTTCCACGCTTCTCCGACTACCTCGGGCGCGATATTTTCATCAAACGCGATGACGTCACGCCGATGGCCATGGGCGGCAATAAGCTGCGTAAGCTGGAGTTCCTTGCCGCAGACGCACTGCGTGAAGGCGCTGATACGCTGATAACCGCGGGTGCGATTCAGTCTAACCATGTGCGCCAGACGGCGGCGGTAGCAGCTAAGCTTGGCCTGCACTGCGTAGCTCTGTTGGAAAATCCGATTGGCACCACGGCGGAAAACTATCTCACCAATGGCAACCGTCTGCTGCTGGACCTGTTTAATACGCAGATCGAAATGTGCGATGCGCTGACCGACCCGAATGCGCAACTTCAGGAACTGGCTACGCGCATTGAAGCACAGGGCTTCCGCCCGTATGTGATCCCGGTTGGCGGTTCTAACGCGCTGGGCGCACTGGGTTATGTGGAAAGCGCGCTGGAAATTGCCCAGCAGTGTGAAGGGGCCGTTGCACTTTCTTCCGTTGTGGTTGCCTCAGGCAGTGCGGGAACGCATGCCGGACTGGCCGTGGGCCTGGAACAACTGATGCCAGACGTCGAGCTTATCGGCGTGACTGTCTCGCGCAGCGTGGCGGATCAAAAACCCAAAGTTGTTACGCTGCAGCAGGATATTGCCCGAGAACTGGAACTGACGGCCTCCGCGGATATCCTGCTATGGGACGATTATTTTGCGCCAGGCTACGGTACGCCAAACGAAGAGGGCATGGAGGCGGTAAAATTGCTGGCGCGCCTGGAAGGCATTTTGTTGGATCCGGTGTATACCGGTAAGGCGATGGCGGGTTTGATTGACGGTATCAGCCAGAAACGCTTTAAAGACGAAGGGCCAATCCTCTTTATTCATACCGGTGGGGCACCAGCACTGTTTGCCTACCATCCACATGTGTAACAACCAGGTCGAAAACGCTAATGCATGAAAGTATCCAACTGGTAATTGATTCTCTGCCGTATCTGCTCAAAGGCGCGGTTTTTACGCTGCAACTGAGTATCGGCGGCATGTTTTTTGGCCTCGTGCTGGGGTTTATCCTGGCGCTGATGCGTTTGTCGCCGCTGTTGCCTGTGCGCTGGCTGGCGCGTTTTTATATCTCTATTTTTCGCGGAACACCGCTGATTGCCCAGCTGTTCATGATCTATTACGGTCTGCCACAGTTTGGTATTGAGCTTGATCCCATCCCGGCGGCGATGATTGGCTTGTCGCTGAATACGGCTGCCTACGCTGCGGAAACCCTGCGTGCGGCAATCTCTTCCATCGACAAAGGACAGTGGGAGGCGGGTGCCAGTATTGGTATGACGCGCTGGCAGACCATGCGCCGGGCAATCCTGCCGCAGGCTGCGCGCGTTGCGTTGCCGCCGCTGAGCAACAGCTTTATCAGTCTGGTGAAAGATACTTCTTTGGCCGCCACTATTCAGGTACCGGAACTGTTCCGTCAGGCGCAGCTGATTACCTCGCGTACGCTGGAAGTCTTTACGATGTATCTGGCGGCCTCGTTGATTTACTGGGTGATGGCGACGGTGCTTTCTGCGCTGCAAAACTATTTTGAAGAACAACTGAATCGCCAGGAGAGAGAGCCGAAATGAGTGCTATCGAAGTCAGAAACCTGGTCAAAAAATTTCATGGGCAAACGGTGCTGCATGGGATCGATCTTGACGTCAAACCTGGTGAAGTAGTCGCGATTATCGGGCCGAGCGGATCGGGCAAAACCACGCTGCTGCGTAGCATTAATTTGCTGGAGCAACCGGAGGCGGGCACCATTAAAGTGGGTGAGATTACCATTGATACCGCGCGTTCGTTGACCCAGCAGAAAGGGCTGATTCGTCAGTTACGTCAGCACGTCGGTTTTGTGTTCCAGAACTTTAATTTGTTCCCGCATCGGACGGTGCTGGAAAACATTATTGAAGGGCCGGTGATAGTCAAAGGTGAACCAAAAGCTGAAGCGACAGCTCGTGCGCGTGAATTGCTGGCGAAAGTTGGGCTGGCAGGTAAAGAAACCAGCTATCCGCGGCGTTTATCGGGCGGACAGCAGCAGCGCGTAGCGATTGCCCGAGCGCTGGCGATGCGACCTGAGGTTATTCTTTTTGATGAACCGACCTCCGCACTTGATCCTGAACTGGTTGGCGAGGTACTTAATACCATCCGCCAACTGGCGCAGGAAAAACGCACCATGGTGATTGTGACGCATGAAATGAGCTTTGCTCGCGATGTTGCCGATAGAGCGATATTTATGGATCAAGGACGGATTGTAGAGCAGGGACCAGCAAAATCCTTATTCACGCATCCGCAGCAGCCGCGTACCCGTCAGTTTCTTGAAAAGTTTTTGATGCAATAAATAGTACATATAGCGCTCGCTGGGATTGTTTCTGGCGAGTGCTCTTCGCATAACTATTTATAATTATTGCTTTATTATTAACGCTTGAATCTGTTACTTCCTTCCACTGTTGAGTAATACTCAAGTAATTGTTCATTTGTCCGATAATTTGCATATATAAAATACATTTATGTGTTAGCTTGTTTCATATGTTTGGATGATTATCAATCTCAGGGGCATTACCACTTAGTATGCAGGATCATGATTTCTTCACCTGGCGACGGAGCATGCTGTTACGCTTTCAGGAAATGGCGACGGCAGAGGATGTCTATACGGAATTACAACAACAGACGCAGCACTTAGAGTTCGATTTTTACGCGCTCTGTGTTCGTCATCCGGTACCTTTCACCCGACCTAAAACGTCTCTTCATACGACCTATCCCAAAGCATGGGTGGCGCATTATCAGTCCGAAAATTATTTCGCCATTGATCCGGTGCTGAAACCTGAAAACTTCAGTCAGGGGCATTTACCCTGGAACGATACTCTGTTTCGCGATGCGCAACCTTTGTGGGACGCCGCACGCAATCACGGTTTACGCAAAGGGATGACGCAATGCTTAATGTTGCCTAATCGGGCGTTGGGTTTTTTATCAGTATCGCGTGCAAGTATCCGTAACAGTCGCCTTGCGAGCGATGAAGTGGAGCTCAGGATGCAGCTTCTGGTACGGGAAAGCCTGTCTGTACTGACGCGGCTGGAAGATGACATGGTTATGGCGCCAGAAATGCGCTTTAGCAAGCGGGAAAAGGAAATATTGAAATGGACGGCCGAGGGGAAGACCTCTTCAGAGATAGCCATCATTCTGTCGATTTCCGAAAATACAGTGAACTTCCACCAGAAGAATATGCAAAAGAAATTCAATGCGCCAAACAAAACGCAGATAGCCTGTTATGCCGCGGCAACCGGGCTTATCTGAGTAAATTATCGTTCTGAGTGTCAGACGCAAAACCGGCTGAGAGCATTGCTATCAGCCGGTTTCTTTTTACTGGCGGTAAGCTTGTTTAATTTGCTTAACCGTGTTGGAAAATACCGCCGCCTGTGATTGATCTTCAATCAGCGCGAGCTGTTTTTCCATTTTAAGAATCACGCGGCCTGCATCGGCTTGACCCATTGCCTGCAGCATCAGCGTTAACATGGCTTTCAGGCAGGTGACTTCATTGGCCAGTTCCTGGTTATTCTCAGCAGTGGAAAAGTCAGGCGTACTCATTTATTTTCCTCGTTATGTTTCAATGAAAAAGTGCGATGTCAAATCTTAAGGCGGCGGAGTATACCATAAGCGAGGCTAAAAATATCTGTGGTTGTTTTTTGCGCGGATGAATGTTGTGGCCATTAAAATAAACAATATGTTGCAGTGCATATATTTTCTCCACATGTTGTTTATTTCGAGTATTTTCCTCGTTAATTATTGTTACAACTTTGACTGCCTATTTTGCATTCAGCGGAGGAATATGAATTTTTTGTCACTATTCTGAAACAGCTATGCAGATATAACCGTGGCAGAAGGCTGTCAGGACTGAAAGTTTCCACTCGTCGTACAATCTAATTTCCAAAAACGAGAGCAAAATCGAAAGTCGGGCGTTTTTTACATTTCAAAGTTGAGATAAAACCCGTTAACATAGGACCGATTAACTATCGGTAGCGTTATCCCTATTCTGGAGATATTCCTTTGATCAACGTTTTTCTTGTTGATGACCACGAACTGGTGCGCGCAGGGATACGACGCATTCTGGAAGATATAAAAGGCATAAAAGTTGTCGGCGAAGCGTGCTGCGGTGAAGATGCGGTAAAATGGTGCCGCTCAAATTCCGTTGACGTTGTGCTGATGGATATGAATATGCCCGGTATTGGCGGTCTGGAAGCAACCCGCAAAATTGGGTAATGACTCCAACTTATTGATAGTGTTTTATGTTCAGATAATGCCCGATGACTTTGTCATGCAGCTCCACCGATT
>NZ_JAOWHJ010000001.1:0-75580 GCF_030332695.1 Citrobacter sp. Cpo089
AGCTGATAGAAACAGAAGCCACTGGAGCACCTCAAAAACACCATCATACACTAAATCAGTAAGTTGGCAGCATCACCAAACCAATGCGGTCAAAATATTCCAGAATCTGAATAGCCAATTTGCGCCCGACGTTAAGTCTGTCGCGAAAATCGGCTGCACAGGTCGATCCCCGTTCCTGATCCAGTTCGCGGATCATATTGGCAAAGGCCACAATCCGATCGTTACGGTAATAACGATCTTTCACGATCGCGGTAATGATGCCTTGCTGCGCCGCCTGACGTAATGCCACACGCATCATCTGCTCATCCGTGCCCGTCTGTTTTGCCAAATCGCGCACCCACCATGGCTCATCGCCAAAAAGCGGTTCTACTTTTTGCCAGATTGCCAACTGCTCATCGCTGAAACCCGCCTTATGTTCCGGCAAATGCAACCAGCCATGATGGCTATGGATGGCGCCACTCTCGCGCATCTTTTCAATCAGCAGCAAGACCAGCGCTTCGTCTTCCATCGGCAAAGCCATACGGCGCAGGCGCTCGCGCCCGGGCCCTGGTTCATCACGGTGCTGCTCATGGTAGGTCGCCAGCGTATCGAGAACTTTCCGCTGCCAGCGCGCGGCAACGGGGGCATTCAACAGGCTGTATCCCGCCTGAATAAATCCATGTTGCTCAATCAACGGACGCATACCGTTGCCATTGAGCTGACGCGCCCAGGCAAAGTCAGGAATATTCACCGCCCCACGCGTCAGGTGCAGCGCCAGAGCGTCACCGTCAGTCTGCGCGTTTTCCAGCGCCGACAGCCACTGCAAATACTCCGGCTTACGTTTTCCGCGACGCGGCGGATTGAGCGTGACCACGCGCGCGCCAGCCAGCGTCGTACGGGCAGAAATATCGCGCAGCACCAGACGGTCGTTATCGGCGAGCCAGAGTGGTGTATCAAACACCAGTTCCGCCAGTGTCCCTTCAAGCAGCGAGATACGCCCGGTAACATGGCTAGCCGCGTGGTGAATATGCAGCGGTTGCCACTGCATCAGCGGCGCGGCATGTTCTAAAGAAACAATCACGCGGGTAAAAGCCTCTGGCGGCGCATCGGAAAGCAGCCAGTCGCCACGGTTTAGTTCTTCTTTTTGCGCATCGCCGGCAATATTCAGCGCAATACGTTGTCCCGCTTGCGCGCGGTCGGTGGCCTGATTTTGTGCATGCAGGCTACGTACGCGCATCGGTTTGTTGACGCCCGTGAGCCACAGCGTGTCACCGACATTCACTTCACCGCTGAGCGCCGTCCCGGTCACCACCAGCCCTGCGCCTTTGACCGTAAAGGCGCGGTCAATCGCCAGGCGGAAGCTGTGATCGCGGGCATGCTCGCGCGACGTTAATTGCAACAAATGGTCACGCAGTTCCTCGATGCCACGGCCTTCACTGGCCGCAGTGACGAAAAGCACCGACTCCGCGAAACCATAATTCCCCAGCGTGGCCTGAATCTCCGCACGCACCTCTTCAATTCTTGCTTCGTCTACGCGGTCGGCTTTCGTGAGCGCCACGGTGATCTGCGGATTGCCCGTCAGCTGCAGAATTTGCAAATGCTCACGGGTTTGCGCCATTACGCCATCATCACACGCCACCACCAGCAACGCGTGATCGATGCCGCCGACCCCCGCCAACATGTTGGACAGAAACTTTTCGTGTCCAGGAACGTCGATAAACCCCAGCACCCGCCCGTCCGGCTGCGGCCAGTAGGCATAACCGAGATCGATGGTCATGCCGCGCTTTTTTTCTTCCGGCAGACGGTCGGCATTTACGCCAGTAATCGCCTGTAATAACGTTGTTTTTCCGTGGTCAACGTGTCCGGCGGTTGCAATAATCATTTCAGCATCATCTCCATAAACCCGGTCTCGTCTTCAAGGCAGCGCAGATCCAGCCATAAGCGGCCATCATAAATTCGCCCAATAATCGGCACGGGCAGCGTACGCCAACGGGCTGCCAACGCTTCGAGGCGGCTCCCGCGCCCGTCATGTGGGGTAAAGGTTAGCGCCGCGCTGGGCAGCCTATCAACAGGTAGTGAGCCGCTGCCAATCTGCGACAGGCAAGGCATCACATTCAGGGCGAACTCATCACCGTAATGTTCCGCAAGCTGTGCCTGTAATTGCTGTGCCTGCGCGTGGATTGCCTCTTGTGAGCGGGTGAGCTGGCGCAACGTCGGCAACTTCGCCGCCAGTGCTTCAGGGTGCAGGTAGAGCCGTAGCGTCGCTTCCAGAGCAGCCAGCGTCATTTTATCTGCCCGTAATGCGCGTTTCAGCGGATGGCTCTGCAAACGAGCGATCATCTCTTTTTTACCGACAATTATCCCGGCCTGCGGCCCGCCCAGCAGTTTATCGCCGGAGAAACTCACCAGACTGACGCCAGCAGCAATCAGTTGCTGCGGCATCGGCTCCTGCGGCAAGCCATACTGGCTGAGATCGACCAGCGAACCGCTGCCCAAATCCGCCACCACCGGAACATCCAGCTCCTGGCCAATGACGGCCAGCTCCGCCTCATCCACCGACTTTGTGAAGCCTTCAATGCTGTAATTACTGGTATGCACTTTCATCAGCAGAGCGGTATTTTCATTCACCGCCTGGCGGTAATCTTTCGCATGCGTCCGGTTGGTGGTCCCCACCTCGCGTAGAATGCATCCGGCCTGACACATGACGTCCGGAATACGAAACGCGCCGCCTATTTCCACCAGCTCGCCGCGAGACACAACCACCTCTTTGCCGTTCGCCGTGGCAGCCAGCATAAGCAGAACAGCTGCCGCATTGTTATTGACGATACAGGCGTCTTCCGCCCCCGTCAGACGGCAGAGTAAATCCGCCAGGGCCCGATCCCGATGTCCCCGACCGGCATCATCCAGACTGTATTCCAGCGTCACCGGCGTGCGCATCGCCTGTACCACCGCCTCAATTGCTTCTTCGGCCTGCGACGCGCGACCAAGGTTGGTGTGCAGCACCGTTCCGGTCAGGTTAATCACTGGACGCAGTGCGCTTTGTGATTCTCGTTCCAGCCGGGCACTGGCTTCTTGCGCCCAGTCTTCACACCATGCCGGGAGCGCATGCGTGTCGCGAATAGCTTCTCTGGCTTCGTCGAGCATGTGACGCAGCAGGTCAACCACCCGGGTATGACCGTGAGATTCACGTAAGGCTGAGAAGGCGCTATCGCGCAATAAACGATCGATAGCAGGAAGCTGGCTGTAGAGTGAACGCAAGTCGCTTGTCATGAAAGGGCCTGGCTGTTGGTGACCCTCTCCACCGTAGAGAGGGATATCGATATAGGAAGGATTGTACCGTGACTTTGCTCAGGCGGACATAATACGCATCAAGCCTTTGGCGGTTCTGTACGGGCAAAACTTTCGCGTTGAAAGAGTGTTTCCACCAGTTTGACGAGACGCGGACGGTCCACACACCAGCCAGGTGCGACCCGACGGAAATTGAGATAACCGACGGCGCAGGCAATCGCAATGGTTGCCAGGTTAACCGTATCCGTTTTCAGTGTACCGTCCGCCAGATAACCTTCCAGCACATCCAGACTACGGGTGATCTTCTCACGCTGACGTAACAATTCAGTTTCTGACTGCTGCGCTGCAGGGCGAGCCTGTTCGCGCACCGAAACTAAACCGGCATCCATAATACCGTCTGCCAACGCTTCCAACTGGCGTACCTTCAGCGCAGCCAGCGGATCACGCGGCAGCATGGCTGGTGCAATATCCAGTAGCTCTATATATTCCGCGATGATAGGAGAGTCAAACCAGTACTCGCCCTCATCGGTGACCAACGCAGGTACTTTGCCTAACGGGTTATAGCGCGCCACGCCGCTATCCGCGTTGTAGGGGAGTTCATTCACAAATTCGAAAGTGATGCCCTTTTCCAGTAACAGAATCGAAATTTTACGCACAAAAGGGCTGGTATAGCTGCCAATGAGTTTCATGCCGGGTCCTTTTTGCCAACAAAAAAGCGGTGCCCTACGATAGTGGGACACCGCTTAGTATGGCTCAGGTCACTGAAAATGGCAGGTGATGGCAGTCTCAATGATCCAAATAAAGGTAATGCATCCAACTGGTCATGCGCAGCAGCACTTTACGCATTACCGACACGTGGGCGAAATGGTCAGAATAGACCGCGACCTGGGCATAGATACCGTCCGGCATCGCATCCACATCGGCATTCGGATCCAGCTCAATTGTTGCCAGCACGCCATCGGTACCCGGCACCACCGTTAAGGACTGTAACGCCCCCTGCGCCTGATAAGAACCACCCGGAACGACCGGAAGAATACTGGTTAGCTTGCCGGTGAAAACCTGGCCAGGCAGCGCGTTAAACACCACTTCCGCTTCATCGCCTGGTTTAAGGCGCAGCAGCGAGTTCTGGCGGAATTGCGCCACGATTTGCCGTTTTTGTTCAGGAATAAACACCATTACCGGACGCAAAGGTAATGCTGCTGCGTAAGTCCCCGGACGAATTAAAATCTGCGTGGCATAACCGTTGCTGGGGGCACGAACTACCGTCTGTTCAAGATTATATTTAGCCTCGGCGAGCTGGGCACGCAGGGATGCAACCTGAGATTGCTCCCCGTTGACCATACTGTCTAATTGACTCTGAATCTGCGTCTGTTCTGCCACCGAGCCTTTGACCAGCGCATCCTGTGCCAGATAGTTTTGCCGGGCGTTATCGATATCGCTTTCAGAGAACGGGTTAACCTTCGCCTGGCTGCCTTTCAAATAACGTTGATAATCCTTATACAGGCGATCACGTTCCGCAGACACGCGGGTAGTATTAGCGACCGCTTCCGACAGTTGCGCTTTTAGGTTGTCGATATTATGCGTCGCGGTTACCAGGTCGGCCTGCAGTCTGTCTACACGCGCCTGATAACGTACCGGATCGAGCTTAAACAGCACATCGCCTTTTTTAATGAGCTGATTATTCTTATCCGTTACCTCACTAACAATTCCTGTGACTTGCGGAGTGACTGGAATTGAAATAACCGCTTTTTGCGCCGTAAAGGTATACGGGTGGTTATAGTTCATTAATAAAATCAATCCCGCAACAATGAACACCCCACCTAATGCAGCGGTAGCAAGCGTCCATTGGTTTACCGGAATACGGAATATTTTAAAGATGGCCCAGGCAAAGGCCACATAGGTCAGGACTATCAACAAATCCATGATTAAATCTCCGGAAAGGTGGAGTTATCGGTTTTTTTCTCCCCATCCAGTCTTTTTTCCAACTGGGTGATTCGCGCTGCCAGCGCGGCAATCTCAGGGTCTGACTCCTTTCCGGTCGGTGTGATGTGTGACTGCATTCCCCATCCCTTTTCAGGCTGGTAGAGCGTGGCCCAGATCCACAGGAACGGCCAAATAACATGAAGAGTGAACAAGCTCACCCATCCTGCAGTATGGATGGCATCGGCATGGGGATGGTTACGTTTTTTAGCCATGTTATAGGGAATATCATGAATGGCGATGATTCCGTAAAACAGAACCAGAAAAACGAAGATCAGCACGCCCAGTGCGAAATAATTTAGAAACATACCTGCCTCGAATTCACGCTAATTAGAGTTTTTTTATGCCGGCAGCCGTATGCACCCTGGCTGATGTTTTGAACATAACTGCAGTTAGGGGTTTTCGCCATATCACAAAAAAAATATTTTTTCTGGCGAGAAGTTGCTTTGTTTTGCAATAAAAATGTCAGGAGTAGAATCTGCCGCAGATCACATCTGCTCAAATCCAGATGAAAATACTTTGCGATCCACATCACAAAGATTCAACAAACAGCAAAACCAAAAATGTGAATTAGTTCACATTTAATCCCCATTTTTCATTAAATCTAACCCTGTGATGTTTTTTTGTACCGTTAATTTGTGATTCAAATCACATTAACTAACGCCATACACCCTATATTTACGTGACGAATGTCACATAAAAGTCCGTCGACTGGACAGTTGAACGATTCAGTGCCAGATTTCGCAGTATCTACAGGGTCCGGCTACCTCCTGCCGCTACATTAACAAACCTCGGGCTTTCAGCCTGCGCGATAGCAAACATAAGAAGGGGTGTTTTTATGTCATCCGATATTAAGATCAAGGTGCAAAGCTTTGGTCGATTCCTCAGCAACATGGTGATGCCAAATATCGGCGCGTTTATCGCGTGGGGTATTATCACCGCATTATTCATTCCGACAGGGTGGTTGCCGAACGAAACGCTGGCGAAGCTAGTCGGCCCGATGATCACCTATCTGCTGCCGCTGCTGATCGGTTATACCGGTGGTAAGCTGGTTGGCGGCGAGCGTGGCGGCGTGGTTGGCGCTATCACCACCATGGGCGTTATCGTCGGTGCAGATATGCCAATGTTCCTCGGCGCGATGATCGCAGGTCCGCTGGGCGGCTGGGCTATCAAACATTTCGACAACTGGGTAGACGGTAAGATCAAATCCGGTTTTGAGATGCTGGTGAATAACTTCTCCGCTGGCATCATCGGTATGATCCTCGCCATTCTGGCATTCCTTGGCATTGGCCCATTGGTTGAAGCGCTGTCAAAAATTCTGGCGGCAGGCGTTAACTTCATGGTTGTCCATGACATGCTACCGCTGGCATCTATCTTCGTTGAACCGGCGAAAATCCTGTTCCTCAACAACGCCATTAACCACGGTATTTTCTCACCGCTGGGTATTCAGCAGTCCCATGAGATGGGCAAATCCATCTTCTTCCTGATTGAAGCTAACCCGGGTCCGGGTATGGGCGTCCTGCTGGCGTACATGTTCTTCGGTCGCGGCAGCGCTAAGCAGTCTGCAGGCGGCGCGGCTATCATCCACTTCCTGGGTGGTATCCACGAAATTTACTTCCCGTACGTGCTGATGAACCCGCGCCTGATCCTGGCCGTTATTCTCGGCGGTATGACTGGCGTATTTACCCTGACTATCCTGAACGGCGGTCTGGTTTCTCCGGCGTCTCCGGGTTCTATCCTGGCCGTGCTGGCAATGACGCCGAAGGGTGCTTACTTCGCTAACATCGCTGCTATCTGCGCGGCTATGGCAGTCTCTTTTGTGGTCTCAGCCATTCTGCTGAAAACCAGCAAAGTGAAAGAAGATGATGACATTGATGCCGCAACCCGTCGTATGCACGACATGAAAGCGGAATCCAAAGGCGCATCTCCGCTGGCGGCTGGCGATGTAACCAACGACCTGAGCCATGTGCGTAAAATCATCGTTGCCTGCGATGCTGGTATGGGTTCCAGCGCCATGGGTGCGGGCGTACTGCGTAAGAAAGTGCAGGATGCGGGGCTGTCTCAGATTTCCGTCACTAACAGCGCGATTAACAATCTGCCGCCGGATGTGGATCTGGTCATTACCCACCGTGACCTGACTGAACGCGCGATGCGCCAGGTGCCTCAGGCACAGCACATTTCGCTGACCAACTTCCTCGACAGTGGCCTGTACTCCAACCTGACCGAACGTCTGGTCGCTGCGCAGCGCCACAACGTAAACGAGGAGAAAGTTCGCGACCACCTGAAAGACAGCTTTGAAGAGGGTGATACCCACCTGTTCAAACTGGGTGCGGATAACATCTTCCTTGGTCGTAAAGCGGCTAACAAAGAAGAAGCGATTCGCTTTGCTGGTGAGCAACTGGTGAAAGGCGGTTACGTTGAGCCAGAATACGTTGAGGCGATGCTGGACCGTGAAAAACTGACCCCGACTTACCTGGGTGAGTCCATCGCAGTACCGCACGGTACGGTTGAAGCCAAAGACCGCGTGCTGAAAACCGGTGTGGTGTTCTGCCAGTACCCGGAAGGCGTTCGCTTCGGTGAAGAAGAAGACGATATTGCCCGCCTGGTGATTGGCATCGCAGCGCGTAACAACGAGCACATCCAGGTGATTACCAGCCTGACCAACGCTCTGGATGATGAATCCGTGATCGAACGTCTGGCCCATACCACCAGCGTGGATGAAGTTCTGGAACTGCTGGCGGGTAAAAAAGCTTAACGCTTAAGTATCTCCAAAATAGTTCGAGCTGCAGGAAGGCGGCAACGCAGTGAATCCCCAGGAGCGTACATAAGTACGTGACTGGGGTGAGCGAGGAGAGCCAACGCATCTGCAGTTCGAAATATGAAGGCGATATCCTCTCCCTTGTGGAGAGGGTTAGGTTGAGGGAAAAGCCTCACCCCAGCCCTCTTGGGTAAAAACATTAATGAAGGTTAATACTATGAAAGCATTACATTTTGGCGCAGGTAATATCGGTCGTGGCTTTATCGGCAAACTGCTGGCGGACGCGGGGATACAGCTGACGTTCGCGGATGTAAATCAGGTCGTGCTCGATGCCCTGAATGCCCGTCATAGCTATCAGGTTCATGTCGTGGGTGAAAACGAGCAGGTTGATACCGTCTCCGGTGTCAACGCCGTGAGCAGCATCGGCGATGATGTTGTTGAACTGATTGCCCACGTAGATTTAGTCACTACCGCCGTCGGTCCGGTCGTGCTTGAGCGTATCGCTCCGGCCATCGCCAAAGGGCTGGTTAAACGCAAGGCGCAGAGAATCACTACTCCACTAAATATCATCGCTTGTGAAAACATGGTGCGCGGAACGACTCAGTTGAAAGGCCATGTAATGAACGCGTTAGCAGATGAAGATAAAGCCTGGGTTGAAGAACATGTTGGCTTTGTCGATTCTGCCGTGGACCGCATTGTTCCGCCTTCGGCTTCAGCAACCAACGATCCGCTGGAAGTTACCGTAGAAACCTTCAGTGAGTGGATTGTCGACAAAACACAGTTCAAAGGTGAACTGCCAAATATCCCAGGAATGGAATTAACTGATAACCTGATGGCATTTGTCGAACGTAAACTCTTCACGCTGAACACCGGGCATGCTATAACCGCGTACCTCGGAAAATTGACCGGTCATCAGACCATCCGTGACGCGATTCTCGACGAGAAAATCCGCGCAGTGGTAAAAGGTGCGATGGAAGAGAGCGGCGCGGTACTGATCAAACGCTATGGCTTTGATGCAGCAAAACATGCGGCATACATTCAGAAAATCCTCGGCCGTTTTGAAAACCCGTATCTGAAAGATGACGTTGAGCGTGTGGGTCGTCAGCCGCTGCGTAAACTTAGCGCAGGCGACCGCCTGATTAAACCACTGCTGGGTACGCTGGAATATGGTTTGCCGCATGCGAATCTGGTTACCGGTATTGCGGCAGCGATGCACTATCGCAGCGAAGAAGATCCGCAGGCACAGGAACTGGCCGCACTGATTGACGAAAAAGGTCCACAGGCCGCGCTGGCGCAAGTTTCCGGGCTGGATGCCAACAGTGATGTCGTGCTTGAGGCTGTTAACGCGTATAACGCAAAGAAATGATGCAGGACCTGGCGCAGGATATCCTGCGCCTGAATAATAGATTGTCAGATATGCAGGCAATAATGGAACAAACGCAGGCCTTTGAAAATCGTGTGCTTGAGCGTCTGAATGCTGGCAAAACCGTACGCAGCTTCCTCATCACCGCCGTAGAACTGCTCACCGAGGCGGTGAATATCCTTGTGCTTCAGGTATTTCGCAAAGACGACTATGCGGTGAAATACGCCGTAGAACCGCTGCTCGACGGCGATGGTCCGTTGGGCGATCTTTCTGTTCGTCTGAAGTTAATCTACGGCCTGGGCGTACTCAGTCGCCCGGAGTACGAAGATGCGGAGCTCCTGATGGCGCTGCGGGAGGAGCTGAATCACGACGGCAACGAATACGCATTCACCGACGACGAAATTCTTGGACCGTTTGGTGAACTTCACTGCGTGACGGCACTCCCGCCGCCACCCCAGTTTGATACCTCAGACTCTGGTTTGCATGCCATGCAGATCCAGCGTTACCAGCAGATGGTACGATCCACCATGGTCCTTTCCCTGACCGAGCTGATTTCTAAAATCAGCTTAAAAAAAGCCTTTCAAAAATAAGACGATGTTTGCTTATTTCTCTTCCTGCTGCGGTCGATACAGCTGCCGATAGTACGCCAGACGTTGCAGATACAGCTGCGCGTTTTCCTGCGGTATTTCTGAAGGGACAACGTTGCGCGGCGGTGTTTTATTCAAATATTCGCGAAAAGCCTGGCTTGAAGCCATAAAATCGACAGTTTTATCAATCAGGACCGAAACGTTCTCACCTATTTTCGCCATAATCTTCCCTCCTCCATGTATTAACCGCGCTCAGCCTGTGCGGTTGATCATTTAAGTTTAGGATCAGTTGGGTGTTTATATTGAGGAAAACGTGCTTCACCACGAACACGCCAATAAAAAGCACCACGGCCGATCTTATCGCTTAAAACTCCTTGTTAATCAATGCAGTAACATTATCATTAGCTAATTAATACTTACGGTATTTGATTATTTATCTTCGAGCAGTTGTGAATAATCCCGCTCTGCGCGCATACTATAGGATATTCATCCTATTTTTATCAGAAGCTATCCTATGAAAGAAGTCGAAAAAAACGAAATTAAACGCCTGAGCGATCGTCTGGACGCTATTCGCCACCAGCAGGCAGACCTGTCCCTGGTTGAAGCCGCCGACAAATACGCCGAGCTGGAAAAAGAGAAAGAAACTCTGGAAGCCGAGATCGCACGCCTGCGTGAAGTTCACAGCCAGATGCTGAGCAAAGAAGCGCAAAAGCTGACAAAACTTCCGTTCCGTCGGGCCATCACCAAAAAAGAGCAGGCTGACATGGGCAAACTGAAGAAGAGCGTGCGCGGCCTGATCGTCGTCCACCCGATGACCGAGCTTGGCCGTGAAATGGGCCTGAAAGAGATGACGGGCTTCGCGAAGAGCGAGTTCTAATCTCCCACCGGGCAACATCCGCTTGCCCGGTCCTTCATTTCCCCTCGCAATTGGCCCTACCAATTTTAACCAAATCCTACCAGCACCTCACATTTCATTAAAATGTGCGTACAATACCGTTGCCAATAAATAACATTTGATTAACCATTCATTGTCATTACCCCTACACAACAATATTGGCAGGGCCACTTTTACACATAATGTGACCTGGAGATGAGCACAGACTCATTCCATTATGTCGGCGGCCCCCAGGAGACCTGCAATGAATCTCTGGCAACAGAACTACGACCCGGCCGGTAACATCTGGCTTTCCAGTCTGATCGCATCGCTCCCTATCCTGTTCTTTTTCTTCGCCCTGATTAAGCTCAAGCTCAAAGGCTATGTTGCGGCGTCATGGACGGTGGTGATCGCTTTGTCGGTCGCCCTGCTGTTTTACAAAATGCCGGTCGATCACGCTCTGGCATCCGTAGTGTACGGTTTCTTCTATGGCCTGTGGCCGATTGCCTGGATCATTATCGCCGCGGTATTCGTCTATAAAATCTCGGTGAAGACCGGGCAGTTCGACATTATCCGCTCCTCGATACTCTCGATTACCCCAGACCAGCGTCTGCAAATGCTGATTGTCGGTTTCTCCTTTGGGGCATTCCTCGAAGGAGCGGCAGGCTTTGGCGCTCCGGTAGCGATTACCGCCGCACTGCTGGTTGGTCTTGGCTTTAACCCGCTGTATGCGGCAGGTTTGTGCCTGATCGTAAATACCGCGCCGGTCGCTTTTGGCGCAATGGGCATTCCGATTCTGGTTGCCGGTCAGGTTACCGGACTGGACAGCTTCGAGATTGGCCAGATGGTAGGGCGTCAGCTGCCGTTCCTGACCATTATCGTGCTGTTCTGGATTATGGCGATTATGGATGGCTGGCGCGGCGTCAAAGAAACCTGGCCTGCGGTGATGGTCGCTGGCGGCTCGTTTGCTATCGCACAGTACCTCAGCTCTAACTTTATCGGGCCGGAACTGCCGGACATTATCTCTTCTCTGGTCTCACTGGTGTGTCTGACGCTGTTCCTGAAACGCTGGCAGCCGGTACGCATCTTCCGTTTTGGCGATATGGGCGCTTCGCAGGTCGATATGGACCTGTCGCGCACCCGCTACACCGCTGGGCAGGTGGTACGCGCCTGGTCACCGTTCCTGTTCCTGACCGCTACCGTCACGCTGTGGAGCATACCGCCGTTTAAAGCACTGTTTGCGCCCGGCGGCGCGATGTACCACTGGGTGGTCAATATTCCGGTTCCGTTCCTCGACAAGCTGGTTGCCCGTATGCCGCCGGTCGTACACGAAGCCACGGCCTACGCGGCGGTGTACAAATTTGACTGGTTCTCCGCGACCGGTACCGCAATACTGTTTGCCGCCCTGCTGTCTATCGTCTGGCTGAAGATGAAGCCATCTGCTGCGCTGCAGACCTTTGGCAGCACGTTGAAAGATCTGGCGCTGCCTATCTACTCCATCGGGATGGTGCTGGCGTTCGCGTTTATCTCTAACTACTCCGGGCTTTCATCCACCCTGGCACTGGCCCTGGCGCACACCGGCAGCGCGTTTACCTTCTTCTCGCCATTCCTCGGCTGGCTGGGGGTATTCCTGACCGGGTCCGACACCTCATCAAACGCATTGTTCGCCGCCCTGCAGGCCACGGCCGCTCAGCAAATCGGCGTTTCGGATGTGCTGATGGTGGCCGCAAATACCACCGGCGGCGTGACCGGCAAGATGATCTCTCCGCAATCTATCGCTATCGCCTGTGCGGCAGTGGGATTAGTGGGGAAAGAGTCTGATCTGTTCCGCTTTACCGTGAAGCACAGCCTGATTTTCACCTGCATGGTGGGTGTGATTACCACGCTGCAGGCCTATGTCTTAACCTGGATGATTCCATGATAGTGATGCCCAGACGCCTGTCAGACGAAGTCGCATCTCGTGTGCGGGCGCTGATTGAAGAACAACAGCTGGAGGCGGGCATGAAGTTGCCCGCTGAGCGCCAACTGGCCGTACAGCTCGGCGTATCGCGCAACTCGCTGCGCGAGGCGTTAGCCAAGCTGGTGAGTGAAGGTGTGTTGATTAGCCGTCGTGGCGGCGGGACGTTTATCCGCTGGCAGCATGAAGCATGGTCTGAACAAAACATCGTTCAGCCGCTGAAAACCCTGCTGGCGGACGATCCCGACTACAGTTTCGATATTCTGGAAGCCCGCCACGCCATCGAAGCCAGCACCGCCTGGCATGCAGCTATGCGTGCCACTGCTGCCGACAAAGAGAAGATCAGACTCTGTTTCGAGGCCACACAAAGCGAAGATCCAGATCTCGCCTCGCAGGCAGACGTTCGCTTTCATCTCGCCATTGCGGAAGCCTCGCACAACGTGGTGCTGTTACAGACCATGCGCGGTTTCTTCGACGTATTGCAGTCTTCGGTGAAACAGAGCCGCCAGCGTATGTACCTTGTGCCGCCCGTATTTTCGCAACTGACGGCGCAGCATCAGGCCGTCCTGGATGCGATTGTTGCCGGAGATGCCGACGGAGCGCGTAAAGCAATGATGGCGCACCTCAGTTTTGTCCACACTACGATTAAACGATTTGATGAAGATCAGGCCCGCCAGGCGCGTATCACCCGCCTGCCCGGTGACCCTGGTGAGAATAGCAGGGAGAACAACGCATGATTATTTCAGCAGCCAGCGACTATCGCGCCGCAGCCCAGCGCATCCTACCCCCCTTCTTGTTCCACTATATAGACGGTGGGGCGTATGCAGAGCACACTCTGCGCCGTAACGTGGCAGACCTGTCGGAGGTGGCGCTGCGCCAGCGCGTGCTGAAGAATATGTCCGACCTGAGCCTGGAGACAAAGCTGTTCAACGAAACGCTCTCCATGCCAGTGGCCCTTGCACCTGTCGGTCTGTGTGGCATGTACGCGCGCCGGGGCGAAGTTCAGGCCGCCGCCGCCGCTGATGCCAAAGGCATTCCGTTTACGCTTTCCACGGTATCCGTATGTCCGATTGAAGAGGTCGCTCCAACCATCAAACGTCCGATGTGGTTTCAGCTATATGTTCTGCGCGATCGCGGCTTTATGCGCAACGCGCTGGAGCGCGCCAAAGCGGCGGGTTGCTCCACGCTGGTCTTTACCGTCGATATGCCAACACCGGGCGCACGCTACCGTGACGCCCATTCCGGGATGAGCGGCCCAAATGCCGCACTACGCCGCTACTGGCAGGCAGTCACCCATCCACAGTGGGCATGGGACGTTGGCCTGAACGGTCGCCCACATGATTTAGGTAATATCTCGACTTATCTTGGTAAACCTACCGGTCTTGAGGATTACATCGGCTGGCTGGCGAATAACTTCGACCCGTCGATTTCCTGGAAAGACCTCGAGTGGATCCGCGAATTTTGGGATGGTCCGATGGTGATCAAAGGGATCCTCGATCCCGAAGATGCCCGAGACGCCGTACGCTTTGGCGCGGATGGTATTGTTGTCTCTAACCACGGTGGTCGCCAGTTAGACGGCGTGCTGTCTTCAGCTCGCGCGCTACCCGCCATTGCCGATGCGGTAAAAGGCGATATCACCATTCTGGCAGACAGTGGGATCCGCAACGGCCTGGACGTCGTACGTATGATTGCGCTGGGCGCGGATAGTGTTCTGCTGGGACGTGCTTATCTGTACGCGCTGGCCACCCACGGTCAGGCCGGGGTGGCGAATCTGCTAAATCTGATCGAGAAAGAGATGAGGGTGGCAATGACCCTGACCGGTGCAAAATCGATTAGCGAAATCAGCCGTGATTCACTGGTACAAGAACTGGGCAAACAGGTGGCTGACTACCAGATGCAGCCCAAACGTGGAAATGCGGCGTAAACGTTAATTTGCTATGCTGCCCCGTACTTAAGGGGGCAGCATGCTAAACATCGTATTATTCGAACCAGAAATCCCGCCAAATACCGGCAATATTATCCGTCTTTGCGCCAACACCGGCTTTCGTCTGCATATTATTGAGCCAATGGGCTTTACCTGGGACGACAAGCGCCTGCGCCGCGCGGGGCTGGATTACCATGAATTTGCCGCCGTGCAACGCCACCCTGATTACGCCGCCTTCGTCGCCGCAGAAAATCCGCAACGTCTGTTTGCCCTGACCACCAAAGGTACGCCAGCGCATAGCGCGGTAAGCTATCAGGATGGGGATTATCTGATGTTTGGCCCGGAAACTCGCGGTCTGCCAGCCAGCATCCTCGACGCACTGCCAGCTGAACAAAAAATTCGTATTCCGATGATGCCGGACAGTCGCAGCATGAACCTGTCGAATGCGGTGTCGGTGGTGGTGTATGAGGCCTGGCGCCAGTTAGGTTATCCCGGCGCGGTATTGCGTAGTTGATTTTTGTCGGATGGCGGCTGACGCCTTATCCGACCTACGAAAGAATTTACCATTATTTTTCGAGCGTTATCGGAGCAGTCAGGTTGGACACTGACTGCGCTTGCCGACCTTCGCGTACACGTAGTACGTGAGGATGGCGAGCACAGCCCGGGTTCAAGATGACAAGTAAGATAGCTCGAAATCAGATTCCATCGCCGTATTCGAACGTATGATGTATCCCGTTGAAATGCTGATCCATATCCATAGACGGTTTATCGCTGTCAGGCTTGCCGACGATGCGCGCCGGTACGCCTGCGGCGGTGGTATGCGGCGGTACGGGCTGTAGCACGACCGAACCTGCGCCAATCTTCGCGCCGCGCCCGACTTCAATGTTGCCGAGAATTTTTGCTCCCGCGCCGATCATCACGCCTTCACGAATTTTCGGGTGGCGGTCACCGCCGGCTTTACCGGTCCCGCCCAGCGTGACGGATTGCAGAATAGAGACGTCATTTTCAATCACCGCGGTTTCACCGACCACAATGCCGGTGGCGTGATCGAGCATAATCCCACGACCAATTTTTGCCGCCGGATGAATGTCTACCTGGAAGGTAACGGACACCTGATTTTGCAAGAATATCGCCAGCGCCTGACGCCCCTGATGCCACAGCCAGTGACCGATACGGTAGGCCTGAAGCGCATGAAAGCCCTTCAGATACAGCAGTGGAGTGGAATATTTATCGACAGCCGGGTCACGCGTGCGTACTGCCTGAATATCGCAGGCCGCTGAGGCAATCATTTCAGGATCGGCCGCGTAGGCCTCTTCTACGACTTCGCGAATCGCAATGGCGGGCATGATTGGAGAAGCGAGTTTATTCGCCAGCATATAGCTTAGCGCACTGCCGAGATTTTCATGCTTGAGCAGCGTTGCGTGGTAAAAACTGGCCAGCATTGGCTCACATTCCGCCAGTGCCCGGGCTTCCGCTTTAATGTTTTTCCAGACGATATCCAGTTCTTCACACGGCATTGCGTACTCCAGAAGGTAGCAAAACGACCGATCCGTTCTTCGCGGATCGGGTCGTTATATTCAACAGTTCCTTACAGCTAGTGGCGACTCAGCTCGTCCTTGCGTGCACGGCCTAATAACGTCAATGCTGCCTCGCGCGCGTTTTTTCCGCAATACAATACTTGATAAATTTCCTCGGTTATTGGCATCTCAACACCAAAACGGTGCGCCAATTCACGAACTTCTTTCGTATTGCGATAGCCTTCAACCACTTGGCCAATTTTGTCCTGCGCACCCTGCACGTCCATCCCCTGGCCGAGCATCATGCCAAAACGACGGTTGCGCGACTGGTTGTCGGTACAGGTCAGCACCAGATCGCCTAAACCCGCCATCCCCATAAAGGTGGCAGGATCGGCCCCCAGCGCCGCACCAAGACGAGACATTTCGGTCAGCCCACGGGTGATCAATGCGGTTCGTGCATTCGCGCCGAAACCGATGCCGTCAGACATCCCTGCGCCAATGGCAATGACGTTTTTCACCGCACCGCCAAGCTGTACGCCAATGAAATCCGGGTTGCTGTATACGCGGAAGCTTTTGCCGCAGTGCAGCAACTGCTGGAGATCGTCAGCAAAGGTGTCGTCCGTCGAGGCCAGAGAAATCGCCGTCGGCATGCCCGCAGCCAGCTCTTTGGCAAACGTCGGGCCGGAAATAACCGCCAGTGGAATTGAGTCCCCCAACGCTTCACGCGCGACATCCTGCAGCAGACGCCCTGTTTCCGCTTCCAGACCTTTTGTCGCCCAGACCAGTCGTGCGTCAGAACGCATCAATGGTTTGATGTTACGCAGCACTTCGCCAAAGACGTGGCTCGGCACCACCACCAGAATATTACGACTGGCGGCCAGCGCTGTGGCTAAATCACTTTCCAGGCGCAGCGTGTCGGGAAAAGGCACATCAGGAAGGAACGCGACGTTGCAGCGATCGTGCTCGAGAGTCGCGATATGTTTAGGATCATGGCCCCACAGGACAACCTGATGGCCATTTCTTGCCAGGGTGATGGCAAGAGCGGTGCCGTACGAGCCGGCACCAATCACAGTCATTGAAGCATTACTTTGGTTCATCAGGCATCCTGATGTTCTTCAGTACCTTCGCCAGCCTGCTGCTGTAAATAGTTCATGAACAGCGCATCAAAGTTGACCGGCGCAAGGTTCAGTTGCGGGAACGTACCGCGTGAAACCAGGCTGGTGATGCATTCGCGGGCATACGGGAACAGAATGTTCGGGCAGTATGCGCCCAGGCAATGCGCCATTTGAGTCCCTTCGATACCACTGATGGAGAAAATACCGCCCTGCTGAACTTCGCACAGGAACGCAGTTTCTTCACCCAGGGAAGCCGTTACGGTGACACGCAGCACTACTTCATACACGTCATCTGCCAGTTGGGTAGATGCGGTATCAAGATCCAGTTTAACCTCTGGCTGCCAATCTTTCTGGAAAACATGCGGTGCATTTGGCGCTTCGAAAGACACATCCTTGGTATAAATACGTTGGATCTGGAAAGCCATTTCAGTGTTATTTTGTTCTGACATGTTGAGAAAACCCTTTAGTGTTGTCCTTTAAATACTTCGGTACGCCTTAACGCAGCAGCGGATCCAGTCCACCACGCGCATCCAACGCATACAAGTCGTCACAACCACCAATGTGCTGTGCATCAATAAAAATCTGCGGAACCGTAGTACGGCCACTGCGCTTGATCATCTCTTCACGCTTCACGGCATCACCGTCAATCGGAAGCTCCTGGAAACTCACACCCTTGCTGTTTAACAGCGCCTTTGCGCGATGGCAAAACGGGCAGGTTGCTTTGGTATAGATCTCAATATTGGCCATGACTTATCTCCAGTGTTCTTTTTACCCTGCGGCATGAAAGAAGACGGGTAAATTACTTGCCGCGAACCAGTGGCAGATTCTCACCACTCCAGCCCGCTACGCCATCTTTCAGTACAGACACCTGCTCAAAACCGGCTTTGATCAGCGCAGTTGCTGAATCCTGGCACTGCATGCCTGAACCATCAACCACAATAACAGGTTTGTTTTTGTGTTTTTCCAGTTCGCCAAAGTTGTTGGCTTTGATTTCGCTCGGCAGCAGGTTAGTGGAGCCAGCGATATGACCTTTGCGGAAGTCGTCGCGCTGACGTAAATCCACGACAACGGCGTCTTCTTTATTGATGAGACGTGTGGCTTCTCCGCGCGTAATCACCTTCACTTTGGAAGTCAGGCTCTTAAACGTGGTAAATAATACAGCCGCCAGTAACGCAATCCAGGCGATACTCAATACAGGGTGGCGACTAACAAATTGCATAATTTCTTGCATGGGGGGTAACAACTCCCGACTCAGTGATTAAAAAAACCAGGAAAGGAGTATACCTGCGCGTTGGCGCAAATACAGCCAGAGCGTGCATTGGATTGCATTTTTGCGGGGCGCTACGGAAAAAAAAACCTAAAACCACGCCCTCTGCGGCGCGCTCTGGTCGATTATTTGATCTTCCGGGGCTACTTTATCGATTCAGCTGTAGTAAAATTACGCAATTATTTTTTATCTATTAAGTGTGAGGTTGTCGCAATGTCGGTTTCTAAAAAACCTATGGTACTGGTGATTCTGGATGGCTATGGCTATCGCGAAGACAGCCAGGATAACGCCATCTTTAATGCCAAAACCCCGGTAATGGATGCCCTGTGGGCAAAACGTCCGCATACCCTGATTGATGCGTCTGGCCTGGAAGTTGGCCTGCCCGATCGCCAGATGGGCAACTCCGAAGTCGGTCACGTCAACCTGGGCGCGGGCCGCATCGTGTATCAGGACCTGACCCGTCTGGATGTAGAAATTAAAGAGCGTACTTTCTTCGCTAACCCGGTGCTGACCAATGCGGTCGACCAGGCAAAAAATAGCGGCAAAGCGGTACACATCATGGGTCTGCTCTCTGCGGGCGGTGTTCACAGCCACGAAGATCACATCATGGCGATGGTAGAAATGGCTGCTGAACGCGGGGCTGAGAAAATCTATCTGCACGCTTTCCTTGATGGCCGTGATACTCCGCCACGCAGCGCTGAACATTCACTGCAAAAATTCGAAGAGAAATTTGCCGCGCTGGGCAAAGGCCGCGTAGCGTCCATCATCGGTCGTTACTACGCGATGGACCGCGACAACCGTTGGGATCGCGTTGAACAGGCTTATGACCTGATGACGTTGGCCAAAGGCGAGTTCCAGTTCGCTACGGCGGTTGAAGGCCTGCAGGCTGCTTATGCCCGCGACGAAAACGATGAATTCGTGAAAGCGACCGTGATCCGTGCTGAAGGCCAGGCTGAAGCCGCCATGGAAGACGGCGATACGCTGATTTTCATGAACTTCCGTGCTGACCGTGCGCGTGAAATCACTCGTGCGTTTGTTAACGCTGATTTCGACGGCTTCGCCCGTAAGAAAGTCGTTAACCTCAACTTTGTGATGCTGACCGAATACGCGGCCGACATCAAAACTGCGGTTGCTTACCCACCAGCATCTCTGGCTAACACCCTTGGCGAGTGGATGGCGAAGCACGACAAAACGCAGCTGCGTATTTCCGAAACCGAAAAGTATGCGCACGTAACCTTCTTCTTCAACGGCGGCGTAGAAGAGCCATTCAAAGGCGAAGATCGCATCCTGATCAACTCGCCGAAAGTTGCGACCTACGATCTGCAGCCGGAGATGAGCTCTGCTGAGCTGACCGAAAAACTGGTTGCGGCGATTGAGAGCGGAAAATACGACACCATCATTTGTAACTACCCGAACGGCGACATGGTTGGTCATACCGGGGTGATGGAAGCAGCGGTTAAAGCGGTTGAAGCGCTGGATCACTGCGTTGAACAGGTCGCGAAAGCGGTTGAATACGTTGGGGGTCAGTTGCTGATCACCGCAGACCACGGTAACGCAGAGCAAATGCGCGATCCGTCCACCGGTCAGGCGCATACTGCGCACACCAACCTGCCCGTTCCGCTGATTTATGTCGGTGGCAAGAACGTTAAAGCAGTCGAAGGCGGCAAACTTTCTGATATCGCCCCGACGATGCTGACGCTGATGGGTATGGAAATCCCGCAAGAGATGACTGGTAAGCCGCTGTTCATCGTGGAATAATCCCTCCCCATGAGGGGAAAGGCGATTAATACCATCACTCGGGCCGTGAAACCGCGTAAGTTTTCAGTCAGGCCCTTGTTCTACGCCAGCGCGCTTAGCGCTGGCGTATTGCTGTGCGCCTTTTCCGCCCACGCGGACGAACGCGACCAGCTCAAATCTATTCAGGCCGATATCGCGGCAAAAGAACGCGCGGTACGTCAACAGCAACAACAACGCGCCACCCTCCTCGCTCAGCTTAAAGCTCAGGAACAAGCCATCGCCGTTGCCGCAAGGCAGTTGCGCGAAACGCAAAACTCACTGGCGCAGCTGAATGCACAAATCGCAGAGATGAACGCAGCACTCGCGAAGCTGGAAAAACAGCGGGCCGCACAAGAACGCAGCCTGGCAGCCCAACTC
Organism: Citrobacter sp. Cpo089; assembly: GCF_030332695.1. Classification (NCBI taxonomy): domain Bacteria; kingdom Pseudomonadati; phylum Pseudomonadota; class Gammaproteobacteria; order Enterobacterales; family Enterobacteriaceae; genus Citrobacter; species Citrobacter sp. Cpo089. The sequence continues at coordinate 20,764 of NZ_JAOWHJ010000001.1, forward strand.
GACGCAGCTTTTCGCCAGGGCGAACACACCGGCATTCAGCTCATTCTTAGCGGTGAAGAAAGCCAGCGCGGGCAACGCCTGCAGGCCTATTTCGGCTATCTGAACCAGGCGCGACAGGAAACTATCGCGCAATTGAAACAAACCCGCGAAGAGGTCGACTCGCAAAAAGCCGAGCTGGAAGATAAGCAGAGCGAACAGCAGACGCTACTGTACGAACAGCGCGCTCAGCAGGCTAAGCTGGAACAGGCACGTAACGAACGCCAGAAAACGCTTTCGAGTCTGGAATCATCGATTCAACAGGGTCAACAGCAACTGGGCGAAATGCGCGCCAACGAATCCCGTCTGCGCAACAGCATTGCCCGCGCCGAAGCCGCAGCCAAAGCGCGTGCGGAACGTGAAGCACGCGAGGCGCAGGCAGTACGCGATAAGCAACAGGATGCGTCACGAAAAGGCTCAACCTATAAACCGACCGAAAGTGAAAAATCACTGATGTCGCGTACCGGCGGTTTGGGTTCGCCACGCGGTCAGGCATTTTGGCCCGTTCGTGGTCCAACTCTACATCGTTATGGCGAACAGCTGCAGGGTGAGCTACGTTGGAAGGGGATGGTTATTGGCGCATCCGAAGGCACCGAAGTTAAAGCCATTGCCGATGGTCGCGTCATTCTGGCGGACTGGCTGCAGGGCTATGGCCTGGTGGTCGTCGTTGAACACGGTAAAGGCGATATGAGCCTGTACGGTTATAACCAGAGCGCACTGGTCAGCGTCGGTACGCAGGTTCGCGCCGGGCAGCCTATAGCACTTGTGGGTAGCAGCGGCGGTCAGGGCAGGCCGGCACTCTATTTCGAAATTCGTCGCCAGGGTCAGGCGGTCAATCCACAGCCGTGGTTGGGAAGATAAGTTTTGCCACAACAATTTCGTCGTCTACTACTCTCTCTCGCCAGTCTGCTGGCCTTCGCAACACCTGTATTTGCTGGCAAACTCGCCATCGTCATTGATGATTTCGGCTATCGCCCACACACTGAAAACCAGGTACTGGCGATGCCTTCTACCATCTCCGTTGCCGTTCTGCCTAACGCCCCACATGCGCGTGAAATGGCAATCAAAGCGCATAACAGCGGGCATGAAGTCTTAATCCATCTGCCAATGGCACCGCTGAGTAAGCAGCCGTTAGAGAAAGACACGTTACGCCCGGAAATGAGCAGCGAAGAGATTGAGAGGATCATTCGCGACGCGGTAAGCAAAGTACCGAATGCGGTCGGTCTGAACAACCATATGGGCAGCGCGATGACCTCCAGTCTTTTCGGCATGCAGAAGGTGATGCAGGCGCTGGAACGCTACGACCTCTACTTCCTGGACAGCATGACCATCGGTAACAGCCAGGCAATGCGCGCAGCGTCAGGTACCGGTGTGAAGGTCATCAAACGCAAAGTCTTCCTGGATGACACGCAAAACGAAGCCGATATTCGCCGTCAGTTTAATCGTGCCGTCGAGCTTGCGCGCCGCAACGGTTCCGCAATCGCCATTGGCCACCCTCACCCGTCTACGGTTCGCGTCCTGCAGCAGATGCTGTATAGCCTGCCAGCCGACATCACGCTGGTTCGCCCAAGCAGCTTGCTCAATGAACCACAGGTGGATACGTCCAGACCAAACCTCACGCCACCGAAGAACGGTACGCCTGATGCACCGCGTAATCCTTTCCGCGGGGTGAAATTATGCAAACCGAAACAGCCGTTAGAGCCGGTGTACGCCAGCCGCTTCTTCAGCGTGCTCGGCGAAAGCATCACCCAAAGCACGCTGGTGCAGTATATGCGCCTGCAGTGGCAGGGCTGGCAATAATCAGTCTTTACTATCCAGCGTTAAATGGGCCAGGCGGCGCGGCGTCAATGATTTATCGCGCCACTGGCTAAAACGGATAGCCCACAACAGAACCTGATAACCCAGCTTAACGCTGCAGATATTACTCACCATACGCTTGAACATACCCGATACAAATACTTCAGCAATCATGCGCTGACGAATCTGTGGATCGGGTTCTTTACGAATGCAGTGGCATACTCGCAGTCCCTCATAAATCACTTGTTGCTTAAACTCAGGATAGATAGTGATGCGGTTAGCGTAGCTATGATTAAGTTCGTCCAGCAGGCGAGTGATCTTTATATAGTGCCGTTGATAGTTTAAATTCGCTTCACCCTGCCGCTTCATGTGACTAATTGAGCCATCGTGTTGGTAGTATTTATATAATGGTTTTTCCGTATATTTCGCACGAGTGGCATTAAACATAAACACCGTACTCCACATGACATCCTGATGATGTAACCCAGGGATAAATCTTATATTGTGTTCTTTAATGAGGTCATTTCTATATACCCCCATCCAGAGAACATGCGTCCAGCGGCGCGAAGCAAGCCCCATACGCAACCAGTCTGGGCCGGAGAGAATACCGGTAGAACGCAGACGATCTGTTGGAATGGATACCCAGACTCGGGATGTTTCCCGCGAACTCCAGTCTGCGTTGCTTTGTACAACGTCAAGGTTGTCCTGCAAGGCCATTCCCATCAATGTCTCATACATCTCCGGATAGACTTCATCATCGGCATCAACGAATGCGATGTAATCCCCCACAGCGACATCCAGGCCAAGGTTTCGCGCGACAGAGACACCCTGGTTGGCCTGATGCAGCAGCCGAACATGGGGATATTTTTCTGCATAGTATTGCGCAATATCGACTGAGCAGTCCGTAGAACCATCATTTACAATAATGATTTCAAGATCTTTCCAGGTCTGCGCAATTAACGACTCCATACAGTCACGAAAGTAACTACCGGCATTATATAACGGGATAATAACGCTTAATTTATATTTACTTTGCATCGTAGGGTAATCATCTAATCTATGGGATTGTCGTTACTCTATCACCCAATTATTAAGATATTATTAAGGCTTAACAAGAGGTACAATTTCCTGAGAAATAGGCCAGCATTCCTATAAATTTATATTAGCTAGATTGATAACCTATTTACTTACACGTCCGAGAAACAAAAAACAGCACGAATAGCCAACTTAGTTGTTACCTGTGTATGACAAAGGATTTTGTTATACTAACTTGATCTCTATCACAAAATGAACAGTGCAAATGTAATGATGACCAAAGCACTCTTGCTACATTGATGCTTTAAGTCATGAAATTTTCATAACGGAAAGCAATTAATCAATTACTTTCAATTAGATAGAGCATAACACTGTTGTTTATGTGTCTTTTACATAAAAGCATGTATTAACTAACCACCGTCGATACAATTTTGTATAATACAGAGCATAACTATCCACAACAGATTAATATACGAAGGCGAATTTAATGAACATTAGTAAGGTTGAATTAAATGACTTTAATGTTTATTTCAAGAAAGAAAAAATTAATTTCCCTTTGTTGATGAAAAAAATATCAGATAATGAAATAAAAGGGAAACAACTGAATGCTGAAAATGGTTTTCGCAGCGTCCATCTTGTCGAATATGAAAATAAAAAGTTTATTGTCAAGAACGATCGTGAAATAGACAATCGCTTTGAAAAAAAAGCGCTAAACTTTATTTCCGGGCCCTTTTATTCACATATGATTAAACGACTGGCACGCTTAACTCCAGAGCAACGCGCCTGTACTGCAGATCTGTACTACGTTGCCGAAAAATGTCAATTTCGTCAATGTGTTGAAGTGTCAACCGTGCATGAATACATTGATGGAAAACCCCTTGCCGAAATCAACGAAAGTAATGCCGAAGAGGTGAAAAACTGTATTATTAAACTTCACAATGCAGGTCTTGCATCGAATGACATTCACCCTGGAAATTTTATTAGAACGCCATCTGGTGAACTTAAAGTTATCGATCTTTCATGCAAAGGCATTATGAAAATATGCCAGGCGAACGATATCCTCACGCTCCGGAATAAATACAATATCGATATTCAGGGTCATGGCTTCGTTTATAACCTGATTTTATTGAAAGAAAAGCTTCGCCGACTTTCACGAAAAATTCGCGGCAAGTAAAAAATAGCCAGATATTAATCATATCTGGCTATTCATTCTTACCGGCTTAATACTAATCCCAGCTCAGGATCACTTTCCCTGACTGGCCTGAACGCATCGCGTCAAAGCCCTGCTGGAATTCATCGATGGAGAATCGATGGGTGATGATCGGCGACAAATCCAGTCCAGACTGGATCAGTGCAGCCATTTTGTACCAGGTTTCAAACATCTCACGACCGTAGATACCTTTAATAAACAGCCCCTTAAAGATAACTTTGGTCCAGTCGATGGACATATCAGATGGCGGAATACCCAGCATAGCAATACGGCCACCGTGGTTCATGGTGTCCAGCATGGCGCGAAACGCTGGCGGCGCCCCGGACATCTCCAGGCCCACATCAAACCCTTCGGTCATACCCAGTTCAGCCATCACGTCGGTCAGATTCTCTTTCGACACGTTGACCGCGCGTGTGATACCCATTTTGCGTGCCAGCTCAAGGCGATACTCATTAACGTCGGTGATCACCACGTGGCGTGCGCCAACATGCTTCGCGACCGCCGCCGCCATAATACCGATTGGACCCGCACCGGAAACCAGCACATCTTCCCCAACCAGATCGAACGACAGCGCCGTGTGCACTGCATTACCGAACGGATCGAAGATAGACGCCAAGTCGTCGGAGATATTGTCCGGGATTTTAAATGCGTTAAATGCCGGGATCACCAGGTACTCCGCAAAGCAGCCAGGGCGGTTTACACCGACACCGGTCGTATTGCGGCACAGGTGAGTACGTCCACCGCGGCAGTTACGGCAATGCCCGCAGGTGATATGACCTTCGCCTGAAACGCGATCGCCGATTTTAAAGCCTTTAACTTCCTGACCGATGCCAACAACTTCGCCGACATATTCATGCCCAACGACCATCGGTACCGGGATGGTTTTTTGCGACCATTCATCCCAGTTATAAATGTGAACGTCAGTCCCGCAGATGGCTGTTTTACGGATTTTAATCAGCAAATCGTTATGACCGACTTCCGGTTCAGGAACGTCGGTCATCCAAATGCCCTCTTCCGCTTTCAGTTTGGATAACGCTTTCATTTCACATCCTCAGGCAATAACGCCCAGTTGTTTACCAATGCGTGTGAACGCCTCAACAGCACGCGTAATCTGCTCAGGGGTATGCGCCGCAGACATCTGGGTACGGATACGCGCCTGGCCTTTTGGAACCACCGGATAGAAGAATCCGGTAACGTAAATCCCCTCTTTTTGCAGCTCGCGGGCGAACGCCTGCGCCACTACTGCATCACCCAGCATGACCGGGATGATCGCGTGATCCGCACCGGCTAACGTAAAGCCTGCGGCAGACATTTGCTCACGGAACTGACGTGCATTCGCCCACAGGCGATCGCGCAGGTCGCTGCCAGCTTCAACCATTTCCAGCACTTTAATGGAAGCCGCAACAATCGCCGGTGCCAGTGAGTTGGAGAACAAATAAGGACGGGAACGCTGACGCAGCCACTCAACAACTTCTTTGCGCGCTGCGGTGTAACCACCGGATGCGCCGCCGAGTGCTTTACCCAGCGTACCGGTGATGATGCCCACGCGACCCATCACGTCACAGTATTCATGGGAGCCACGACCATTTTCGCCGACAAAACCGACGGCATGGGAATCATCAACCATGACCAGCGCGTCGTATTTATCCGCCAGATCGCAAACGCCTTTCAGATTAGCGATCACACCATCCATAGAGAACACGCCATCAGTGGCGATCAGGATATGGCGAGCGCCTGCTTCACGCGCTTCTTTCAGGCGAGCTTCCAGTTCCACCATATCGTTGTTGGCGTAACGGAAACGTTTTGCTTTACACAGACGCACGCCATCAATGATAGAAGCGTGGTTCAGGGCATCGGAAATAATTGCGTCTTCTGCGCCCAGCAGCGTTTCAAACAGGCCGCCGTTGGCGTCGAAGCAGGAAGAGTAAAGGATGGCATCTTCCATTCCGAGGAATGCCGCCAGTTTTTGCTCCAGTTGCTTATGGCTGTCCTGGGTACCGCAAATAAAGCGAACCGAAGCCATACCAAATCCGTGAGAATCCATACCCGCTTTTGCCGCTGCAATCAGTTCCGGATGGTTAGCCAACCCCAGATAGTTGTTCGCACAAAAGTTAATAACGTGGCTTCCATCCGCCACGGTAATATCCGCCTGCTGGGCAGATGTAATAATGCGTTCTTCTTTAAACAATCCTTCCGCACGTGCGGTTTCGAGATCGTTCGTTAACTGTTTGTAAAAATCCCCACGCATTTCAATTCTCCAGACTGGGCAAATTTCAGCACATATTACCCAAAGCTATACGTTGATACGAGATGACGCATCATCACTTCTTCAAAATGAAGCATAAATCACGTGTACCCGCACGGCTTATCGGTGAATGGCTGAAGCCTAAGCCATGTAGTGATATGATAGAAGTATTCGTGTCTGAGATTGTCTCTGACTCCATAATTCAAAGGTTACATTTATGATCATCGTTACCGGCGGCGCGGGCTTTATCGGCAGCAACATCGTTAAGTCTCTGAATGATAAAGGTATCACCGACATTCTGGTGGTGGACAACCTGAAAGACGGCACCAAGTTTGTTAACCTGGTGGATCTGAATATTGCTGACTACATGGACAAGGAAGACTTCCTGATCCAGATTATGGCCGGGGAAGATTTCGGCGATATCGAAGCGATTTTCCACGAAGGCGCATGCTCTTCAACCACCGAGTGGGACGGCAAGTATATGATGGATAACAACTATCAATACTCCAAAGAGCTACTGCACTACTGCCTGGAACGTGAAATCCCGTTCCTGTACGCATCCTCTGCCGCCACCTACGGCGGTCGCACTTCTGATTTCATCGAGTCTCGTGAATATGAGAAACCGCTGAACGTCTACGGCTACTCAAAATTCCTGTTCGACGAGTACGTGCGTCAGATCCTGCCAGAAGCCAATTCTCAGATTGTTGGCTTCCGCTATTTCAACGTCTACGGACCGCGTGAAGGCCACAAAGGCAGCATGGCAAGCGTTGCTTTCCACCTCAACACCCAGCTTAACAATGGCGAAACACCAAAACTGTTCGAAGGCAGTGAAAACTTCAAACGTGATTTCGTTTACGTAGGCGACGTAGCTGCGGTAAACCTGTGGTTCCTGGAAAACGGGGTTTCCGGCATCTTTAACCTCGGTACAGGTCGTGCGGAATCTTTCCAGGCCGTTGCCGATGCTACACTGGCGTACCACAAAAAAGGCAGCATTGAGTACATTCCATTCCCGGAAAAACTGAAAGGCCGCTACCAGGCATTTACCCAGGCAGATCTGACGAACCTGCGCGCAGCGGGCTATGACAAGCCGTTTAAAACCGTCGCCGAAGGCGTCACGGAATATATGGCCTGGCTGAACCGCGACGCGTAAGTATGAAAATTTTGGTGGTTGGCCCGTCTTGGGTGGGCGACATGATGATGTCGCAAAGTCTCTATCGCACGCTCAAGGCGCGCTATCCCCAGGCGATAATCGACGTGATGGCACCTGCATGGTGCCGTCCGTTATTGTCGCGCATGCCAGAAGTCAACGAAGCTATCGCCATGCCGTTGGGGCACGGCGCGCTGGAGATCGGCGAGCGCCGTAAACTCGGCCACAGTCTGCGTGAGAAGCGCTATGACCGCGCTTATGTGCTGCCTAACTCGTTTAAATCCGCTCTGGTGCCGTTCTTTGCGGGTATTCCCCATCGTACAGGTTGGCGTGGCGAGATGCGCTACGGTCTGCTAAACGATGCGCGCGTACTGGATAAAGAAGCATGGCCACTGATGGTCGAGCGCTATGTGGCTCTGGCTTATGATAAAGGCGTGATGCTGACGGCCAAAGATTTGCCGCAGCCTCTGCTATGGCCACAGTTGCAGGTCAGCGAGGGTGAAAAATCGCTAACCTGTAGCCAGTTCTCCCTTTCAGCTGAACGCCCCATCATCGGTTTTTGCCCAGGTGCGGAATTTGGCCCAGCGAAACGCTGGCCACATTACCACTATGCAGAACTGGCAAAGCAGCTGATCGATGAAGGCCATCAGATTGTGCTGTTTGGCTCAGCAAAAGACCATGAAGCCGGCAATGAGATCCTGGCGACGCTGAGCGTTGAACAGCAGGCATGGTGCCGTAATCTGGCGGGCGAAACACAGCTGGAGCAGGCCGTCATCCTTCTCGCAGCCTGCAAAGCGGTGGTCACCAACGACTCTGGATTAATGCACGTGGCCGCGGCGCTGAACCGTCCACTGGTCGCATTGTATGGTCCAAGCAGCCCGGATTTTACGCCTCCGCTTTCCCACAAGGCGCGTGTCATTCGCCTGATTACGGGTTATCACAAAGTGCGTAAGGGCGATGCGGCAGAAGGCTATCATCAGAGCCTGATTGACATTACACCCCAGCACGTACTGGAAGAACTCAACGATCTGTTGTTACAAGAGGAAGCCTGACGGATGCGGGTTCTGATCGTTAAAACGTCGTCTATGGGCGATGTACTGCATACGTTGCCCGCATTAACCGATGCTCAGCAGGCTATTCCGGGTATTCAATTTGATTGGGTGGTGGAAGAAGGGTTCGCTCAAATCCCCTCCTGGCATTCAGCCGTTGACCGGGTTATTCCAGTAGCGATCCGTCGCTGGCGTAAAGCCTGGTTTTCAGCGCCGATTAAAGCCGAGCGTAAAGCGTTTCGTGATGCGGTGCGTTTACAGCAGTATGACGCGATAATCGATGCTCAGGGTTTGGTTAAAAGCGCGGCGTTGGTGACACGTCTGGCACGTGGCATCAAGCATGGTATGGACTGGAGCACAGCCCGCGAACCGCTGGCAAGTCTGTTTTATAATCGCAAACATCACATAGCCAAACAGCAGCACGCGGTAGAACGTACGCGTGAATTGTTCGCCAAAAGCTTGGGATATGTTAAACCGCAGTCGCAGGGTGATTACGCGATTGCGCAGCATTTTGTAAAACAGCAAACGTCCAATTCGCAGCCCTACGCTGTATTTTTACATGCGACCACGCGAGATGATAAACATTGGACAGAAGCACACTGGCGGGACCTTATTACGCTGATACCGAAGACAGGGATTCGCATTAAACTTCCCTGGGGAGCAGCGCATGAAGAGGAAAGAGCAAGAAGAATTGCGAAAGGATTTGATAATGTCGATGTATTGCCAAGGATGAGTCTTGAGGAAATTGCGCGTATCCTCGCCGGTGCTGAATTTGTAGTTTCGGTTGATACTGGCCTTAGTCATCTGACCGCCGCGCTCAATCGCCCAAACGTTACGCTGTATGGTCCCACCGACCCAGGGCTCATTGGTGGCTACGGTAAGAATCAGTTAACGTGCATTGCTCCGGAAGGAAAACTGTCGTTACTCACCGCTCAGCAAGTACTAACACACCTACCGTCCGACGTATAACCCCCCGACTCGGGACGGGGGCTCTGCACGCTTATCAGAACATGCAGAGCATCGGTAAGCTTACTACAGGAATGGTTTTACATGCGCCATGATCTCTTCGCAACTCACCTTCTCTAGCGCTGAACGATACTTAATTTCATCCAGCGTCGTATAGGCTTTGTAAACCACCTTGTGCAATTGAGGGTCCTGATAGGGGCCATAAAGATAAGGTGAGGTGATCACATACATACTCACCGTCGGTACCCGCATTGCCACGGCAAGGTGCATAGGTCCTGTATCAGATGTTACCAGCAGGTCCATATTCTTCACTTCCTGAATCAGCCCTTTAAGCGTCGTTTTACCGATAAGTGGCTTCACGCGGTCATGAAAGCGGCTATCCAGCTTTTGCAAAAATTCGTCCTGCAGAGGCACTTCATTCGGCGCACCAATCAGGACGACACGCACATCATCATGAGCAAAAAGTTGGTTTGCGAAAGTGACAAATCGCTCAACAGGCCAGCATTTCTTAAAGGATGATGCTCCCATTTGAAAACCAATCCAACGCAGCTTTGAATCTTCCTCGCTCACCGTACGTTCGACAGGAAACGGCAGGTGCATACTGTTGTCTGGCTTTTCATTCAGCAACGGCATGATAAGCTCCAGCTTTCGCTGAATAGTATGCCCAACGAATTTACTGATTCTGTTGGTTGCCCATTTACTTACGAGTGGGATGTCCTGCTTATCGTTATCCACAAAAACATACTTTGTGCCAGCAATAATGGCGCTAAGGAAATCATAAGGTGTATGTGAGTGAAGAATTACCGTCAGGTCTGGCGTTCCACGTTTCTTGATCTCTTTAACCAATGCCGGGAGGGTAGTGAGTTTATTATCCCATGAGATAAGATCGTCCCAGTCACTCCCCCCTTTGAGGAAGTCATACATCTTTTTGTGGCAAATCAGGGTGATTGTCGCAGAAGGATATGTCTGGCGGAGCGCATGAATTGCTGGAGAGTTCATCATGAAATCACCCAGCGCCGTTGAAGAATAAATCAGGATATTCTTCAGCTGATTTTTATCCTGATTTTCAAATTCTTGCTGACTAAAAGAAAAATCTTTCTTACGGGTGTATATCATTAAAAAAAGATTAACCAGTAATAGCTGAATTTTTTTTCTCAATGCTCTAATCATTAAATAAAACCTATTTAATCTATCGCCAGATAGAGATCAATATATCAACTTATCTATAGCAATAAGTAAACTTATGCTTCATCCATTGCCGTATTTTTACGCACTTGCTCCTGCAGACTTACAAACCGCGTAAATACATCATCGACGCTAATATTGCGAGCATCATAATCTTTTCCTTGCAGCATTTCGTACGGCACACCCCATGGCGTCCATAGCCATGCAGCCTTGTTGCCGAACAGCGCCACCACTGGTTTACGCACCCCAGCAGCAATATGCAAGGCACCGCCGTCGCTGGTCACAATCTGATCGCATAGTGACATACCGGCCATCAGCTCACGAACGCTATTCGTTCTTACTGGAATAATCGGCAGATCGGCACATTGCGCGCTGATAAAATCAGCCTTATCATCATCACCGGGATGTAATTTATTATCTGATTTTCCTGGAGACCAGAATAACATAATATGGCACGCCTGTATGGCTGCAAGTTTATGAGCAAGCTCAACAAACTTTTCTTTTTGCCATTGTTGTTCTTCTCTTCGGGAACTTATCTGCAACCCATAAACAGGTAAATTGTCCTGTGGAAATTCTATCTTTGCTTTTATATCAGCCAGTTCTTGTGGTGTGACATACAGCTCCAGCGGACCTGGTTTAGAAGTACAGCCTAGCGGTCCCGTTAATCTATTCAATAAATTGACCAGATGAAGCTGCTCCTGAGTTTCAGGAATAGCATCGGTGACAATGTCCGGGCAGTCATTACCAATAGCGATAATTCTTTTAGCACCCGCTAATTTTGCCCACTGTAAAGGTCGTTTATCCCAATGCTCTTTGGCAATAATCGCGACATCATATTTAGCACGACGCAGATCGATAATCGTCTTCAGGCGCTGAAACAATACCTTAAGGCTAGATGTGCCTTTAGAACGGTGGTGCAGCTTGCTGTATAAGAAAACTTTACCTACATGAGGATTATTTTCGATAATCGATTGATTGTAGGTGTTAACCAACAAATCAACTTTACAATTCATGTCTTTTGCAATAGTCGAGATCAGCGGCGTTGTCAGTATCAAGTCGCCAATGTTATCTCTACGAATAATTAAAACTTTCATTTTTTAGCCCGTGATATTTTATTACTCGTAAAGATCAGACCCAGCATTAAACCTGATAACGCAAGGTTTTGCTCAAGGTAGTGATCACGCATCATGTTATCTACACCACTACGGAACAAGAAGCTCACCGTGAAAAGAGACAAGTACAGACCCGGAATTATTAAATCACGAGAGAATGCACGCCAGCCAATAAGGATCATCAACATGACGAATGCCACCCAGTTGATAAGCCCAAGGACACCGTTCTGAAGCGCGACATCAATCAACCCGTAATGGCTGTTAGATTGCTGAATAATAGGGTCGTGATATTTTTCCTGCAGAAGCACTAAGAATGCATCTTTTCGCGGACCCGCACCAAACGGATATTCAGCGATCAGTTCGTTCCCCTGACGGAAAAACGATGCCCGGCAACTATTCGAGTCATCCATTATGCGGCCAGTGCTGTCCTGCATCAACGGGCCATCAAAACCGTTATAGCAACGACTGTGCATACCCAGATCCCAGCCAGCAACCATATCCATGCTTAGGCTTTTCCAGCGGGAGTCCTGATGCCAGGAAGTGTAGCCTATAATGCCTACTACTATCGTAACGACCAGTGCAGCCAGACAGAGCTTCAGCAAGTTCTTTCGGCTAATCGCTTTTAAGGCAATAAATACGCAGATAGAAATCGTACTGCCAATCAGACCAATAGTGCCCCAGCGGGTCTTCGCTAATGCTGAACAGATGAAGCACAGCAAAATAAAGGCAGCCATCAATTTGTTGCTGAAAATTAGATACTTACGACCCAGGAACAGTCGACAGGCAAGTTCTGCCAGTAAAATTCCCGAAACCATGTTTATCTGGAAGCTCATCTCGGTACGAGTTGGCACAATCCACGTCTCACCCCAAAGTATCGTTCCTGTCTTGATATAAAAATAGATATTCTGCAGCAGGTGAATAAATATTACCCCTAGCGAACACAGAACAACTAAAGACAATACCTTATTGGCCGTTACGTTTTTAAAATGATACTTACAGATTGGATACAAAAAGAGTCCAACAAAGAATAATAGCCCCGCACGCAGGTACTGTCCCTGCCAGCTGCGCAGCATTTTCCCCACATCAACTGCAACAAATAATCCATTGACCAGTGTAAATACGAGAAAAATAAGAATTAAAGCTATAGCATATTTCGCCAGTTGACTAAGCTCAATAGATACATATTTTCTACAAACGCAAAAGTATAAAGTTAGAGCTGCACTTAAATATATGGAGAAGTTCCTATTGGCTGGCAAGATAGAATTCTGTATAGGCCAAACAAAACATAGAACACAAAATGAAATTAACAACAAATAAACTGCAATACCTTTACACGAGGCTTGCATTTGTGTATTTGAATTCATATAAACCCTATTGAAACAAAACTCGACACATATTTATAAATAAAAAATGCAAGAAGAGACATAGTATGAATTCATTCCATGAAATACAAATCCCATTTACAACATATTTTTACAGTTAAAATCACAATGATTTTCGAATTGTTCTTTCGCGAATGGCTCTGGCTTTTCCTTCAACCTGTTCAATGAACACACCCTCATTCTTAATAATATCTTTCAGGTTACGGTTGAAATATACCTTTAAAAATCTATAATAATCTCGAGTCGTCAATCCAATATTATCGGATGAAAAATAAAGTCCAGTAAGATCCTTATTACGCCAACGTAATGGCACTTTATTTCTAATTTGTGCCCGATGCAGATCGATCACCGAAATTTTTAGACTATCTTCATTTTTATCATCAAATGGAAGATGAAGTAAGAAATGGCAAATATAACAATCACGATGGTTAACACCGCCAAGATGCATCGCGCGAACCATATCGGCTACACGTTGAATCAGCATTCTTTTTACGTGCGGGTACGGGGGTTCAACACTCCAATTCGCACAATAATCTTCCAGGCTAATAGTTGGCGTTAAATCTTCGGTAATGATAAAAGAGGTTTTCTTTACCGGATTCCAACCCGTTTCGCCAAATGCAACGCCATGCATCGTATCAACGCCTAAGGAGGCTAAACGATGTATGGCATTCCACTCACGGTCGGCACCCAGTACCGGCATACGAAGTGACAGTAGGTTTTTAATGACTTCTTTATAAGTGGTACCTCGGTGCCACTTCAAAAAATAGCTCTTATCAGCAACGCTAAAACGAAGTGTGCGACGGGTTTCTAGTTCCCGAAAGACCTCACCCTGAAGCTTTCTAACCTCGATGAATGGGTCTTTTCCCTTCCACAATGTGGCAAAGGGTTCATTTAACTCAACCATGCAATTCACCTGTAATAATATCCGCTACATGTTCTGGCAAACTATAAAGATCCTGCGTATCCGCATAATGCCGCGCATTTTTCGCCCACTTTTCACGAAGAGAACTATCCGCCAGGACCTTATGCAAATCGTCATCAAGCGCATGTTGCTCAAAAGGTTCACTCAATACAACACCGCATCCTGCCGCCGCTACGTGAGGTGCGTACCCGCAGACCTCCGTCACGAGCACTGGCAAACCCGCCGCGATAGCTTCAACCAATACAATTCCCGCAGCTTCCTGCTTCGCCGGATGTAATAACACGTCCGCAGCTGCCATCAGATGTGCAACATCATCACGCCCAGCAAAGAAATGGACGTTCTCTTTCACACCCATTCTTTCTGCCTGTGCAGCGAATGCGCGAGGTTTATCCTGACCAACAACAAAGAGCTGGGTTTGACGACGGATACCCTCAGGCAGTGCGGCGACAGCGGCAATTGAGCGGCCGACTCCTTTTCGTGAAAAATCAGAACCAACCTGCAACAATAAGAAGTGATCCGGAGTGATGCCGATAGCTTCACGGTAGCGTTCACGGCTACCGGGGGCCTGGCGACTGTATTTTCTATCGGGATAGATGCCGGGCGGAAGAAGCTGAAAGCGCTCGTCTTCCGTATGGTAATACATTTTAAAATCAAGGATTTGTTTTGTAGTCAGCATCAGCAACTTTGTCTTCATCCCTGGTTTAAACACAGCTTGCTCAAAGGCTGCGTAGTGACGGTATCGCGCCGTTAAGCGATACAAGAACCCCTTTTCTTTCGCTACCTTCGCCGCATAACACACATCCGCTGCGTAGTAATAATCCAGCCCCGGCATTTTATTAAAACCCAGGACACGGTCTGCCGGGTACTGAGTTAAATGCTGCTGAACCCACGTCTGATACTGTTTATCTCTTCCATGGTTGGAATGTGCGGTAACCGGGACATCAACGCACTCAAATTCCGCCGGGCGCTCCCCTTGCCAGGCTCGTGTATAGACTCGGACATGATGCCCGCGCGCCGCGATCGTTTTAGCGATACGCATAAAGTCACGCTGTAGCCCACCATAGGGAAAATATTTGTACAGACAGAGGGCAACAATCATTGTGCATTCACCTCAATTTCTGGTGCGTCGCCATTGAGCACTTGCCAGGCGGCGTTAATAACATCCTCCGCAGGGATAACTGACGGATATTTATAACTGCGGTCCAGCTGCTCTCTTGGCGGTACTGGCTGATAGTTTCCAGCCCATAGCAACGTGACATTTTCCGCCCATGGCCGCCATGCGATATGATCCGTCGCGCCAAACAAACAAATGATAGGGGTCTTCACCGCTGCGGAAATATGCATAGGTGCGGAGTCAACACCGATAAACAACGCCGCATGATCAATGAGAGCAGCCAATTCAGGAAACGTCGTTTTACCCGCAAGCGCGGTGACGGGAGATAATTTGCATCCTTCAGCAATATCATGGATACATTCCTGGTCTTCCTTCCCAGGTCCAGAGGTCAGCACAACCGGATAACCTTGTTCCTGTAAGGCATCAATAACCTCACAAAATTTCTCGTTATCCCAACATTTAAAGATCTGACGTGCGGTTGGCTGAATAACCACATAGCGCTCACCCACGCTGAGCTGTTTTAGCTGTTCATGAATATTTTTCCAATGGGAAGGAGCGTAGTGCATGGACAGTTCGTGATTGAGTGTTTTAAGCCCAAGTGGATTCAGAATCGACAGGTTACGCTCGACGATATGGTCGCCAGTAATCGGCACAAGATGCGTAAAGCTCTTCTGCCAGAAAGGCTTCTGACGGTGCGGGAAATCAGGAGAAAGTTTTGTATCAGCGGACAAAAAGCGGACCAATAGTGCAACCAGCCACTGATCGGTCAAGTTGATTACTAAATCATATTGGTTTTGGCGTAATTTTTTTATTAATGAAATGAAATTAGCGATTTTCTTTTTTGTCGTGGCGTTTTTCTTACTGATTCCATATAGCGCATTAATTTCCGGATTTTCAGATAAAATCGGCTTTGTGTCTTCGTAAAGGAGCACATCGATTTTGGCATCAGGATAGTTACGTTTTAATGTACTGATGACGGGGGTTGTCAGCAGCATATCGCCATGAAAACGCATTTTAATGACCAGGATATTTCTGAATAACTTTTCCACAAGCGGCTCTTTTGTTGAGTGTGTCCGATACCGTTAAGCAAAAAAAAGCACGCTACCGCCCCAAGCTCAACAGTTGCCTGATTACTGATATCGCACTAAAATTTTGCGCGCTAGTGTACCACTTCTTTAGTGGCAATCCGATACGAATAAAAGTTAAGCACATTTTTCTTTTCGTCTTTCCAATCAATTCATTAGCGCAGATTAATGTCAACTTTAAAACCAATTTTGTTATCCTCTCTAGCCCCTGACTTTAATTTCAAAGAGTTACGCCAGAATGTAACTTAATGGTCTATCACACGTCAGATTGACCACTTTAGCGTCTAATTGGTCCCTGAATGGCAAAAGTAATAGCAAAGCACCGGGTAAATACATAGAATCCACAGCACATCCATTAGCCAGCTAACGCCCATGCTTGAGTTGCTTTACACCACATTGCTCTACCTTATTCAGCCTTTGATCTGGATACGGCTTTGGGTGCGCGGACGTAAGGCTCCGGCCTACCGTAAACGCTGGGGCGAACGCTACGGCTTTTATCGCCGCCCGCTAAAACCCGGCGGCATCATGCTTCATTCGGTTTCTGTGGGCGAAACGCTGGCTGCAATCCCATTAGTCCGCGCTCTGCGCCACCGTTATCCCGACTTGCCGATCACGGTCACCACCATGACGCCAACCGGTTCCGAGCGGGTACAATCTGCTTTTGGCACTGACGTTCAGCATATTTATCTGCCTTACGATTTACCGGATGCCCTGAACCGTTTTCTGAATAAAGTTGACCCCAAACTGGTGTTAATTATGGAAACCGAGCTGTGGCCAAATCTGATCGCGGCACTCCATAAGCGCCACATTCCTCTGGTCATTGCCAACGCACGGCTTTCTGCTCGTTCAGCCGCTGGTTATGCGAAATTAGGTAAATTTGTTGGCAGACTACTGCGTCGAATTACGTTGATTGCCGCACAAAACGAAGAAGATGGCGCACGTTTTATTACGCTTGGCGCCAGAAGCAATCAAGTCACCGTTACTGGCAGCCTGAAGTTTGATATATCCGTCACACCGCAACTGGCCGCAAAAGCGGTGACATTACGTCGTCAATGGGCGCCTCACCGCCCGGTATGGATTGCAACCAGCACCCACGACGGTGAAGAAAGCATCATCATTGCCGCTCATCAGGCGTTATTAAATCAGTTCCCGAATCTTTTATTGATTCTGGTTCCCAGACATCCAGAACGGTTCCCGGATGCCATTAACCTTGTACGCCAGGCTGGACTAAGCTATACCACTCGTTCTTCGGGTGAAGTTCCATCATCAGGCACTCAGGTTGTGATCGGCGATACCATGGGTGAGCTGATGTTGCTGTATGGCATTGCCGACCTTGCTTTTGTCGGCGGTTCACTGGTTGAACGTGGTGGACACAACCCGCTGGAAGCGGCAGCGCATGCTATTCCGGTGTTGATGGGACCACATACGTTTAATTTTAAAGATATTTGCGCCCGTCTCGAACAGGCAAGCGGATTGATCACCGTCACCGACGCAACTACGCTGGTGAAAGAGGTCTCTTCCTTACTGACCGATGCAGATTATCGTAATTTTTATGGCCGTCACGCAGTTGAAGTTCTGTATCAAAATCAGGGCGCGCTACAGCGTCTGCTGCAACTGCTGGAACCTTACCTGCCACCCAAAACGCATTGAGGCAAGTCATGCAAAAACGGGCGATTTATCCAGGAACCTTTGATCCTATTACTAACGGCCACCTTGATATCGTGACGCGTGCTACAAGCATGTTTGATCACGTAATTCTGGCGATTGCCGCAAGCCCCAGTAAAAAGCCGATGTTTACTCTGGAAGAGCGCGTTGAGCTGGCACAACAGGCAACGGCGCATCTTGGCAATGTGGAAGTGCTGGGATTCAGCGATCTGATGGCAAACTTTGCCCGTGATAATCAGGCGAACATTCTGATCCGTGGCCTGCGCGCGGTAGCCGATTTTGAATATGAAATGCAGCTGGCCCATATGAACCGCCACCTTATGCCGCAACTGGAAAGCGTTTTTCTGATGCCATCTAAAGAGTGGTCTTTTATCTCATCGTCACTGGTGAAAGAAGTTGCCCGCCACCAGGGTGACGTGACACACTTTTTGCCGGAAAACGTCCATCAGGCGTTAATGAGTAAACTGAAGTAATGCACCTGGCCGGATGCAGCATCCGGCCAGCAATGACACTATTTCTGACAGCGACGGCAATAGAACGTTGTACGCTGGGCGTGTTTTGTCGCAACAATCGGTGCGCCGCATGCACGACACGGTTCACCTTCTCTCCCATAGACCTGCAGCTCCTGGGCAAAATAGCCAGGCTTACCGTCACTTTGCAGAAAGTCTTTCAGCGTCGTCCCGCCCTGCTCGATAGAACGCAGCAACACCGCCTTGATAACGCGTACCAGCAATTCACACTCATCTTTCGACAGCGATGACGCAAGACGGTCAGGATGAATCCCAGCCGCAAATAGCGACTCGCTGGCGTAGATATTACCCACACCCACCACCAGCTTGTTATCCATCAACCAGGGTTTGATCGCCGTTTTCTTCTTTGCACATTTCTGCTGTAGATAATTGGCGTTGAAATCGTCGCTCAGCGGCTCAGGGCCAAGATGGGCGAGGACATTATGTCCATCCAGTTCTTTAGTCCACAGCCAGGCGCCAAAGCGACGGGGATCGGTATAACGCAGAACTTTGCCGTTGCTCATCACTAAGTCAACGTGGTCGTGCTTGTCTGACGGAAGCTCTTCAGGAAGGATACGCAAGCTACCCGACATCCCCAGATGAATGATTATCCAGCCATCCGCCAGTTCTAGCAGCAGGTATTTCGCGCGCCGCTGTACGCTGAGGATAGGTTGATCACTCAGACGATAGATTTCCTCAGATACTGGCCAACGCAAACGACCGTTACGCACCGTCGCGTGCATAATCGTTGCTCCCACCAGATGCGGCTCAATACCACGGCGGCTGGTTTCGACTTCAGGTAATTCAGGCATAGTATCTCCGGCGGTATGTCAGGTCTCATTAATATGGGGACGGCCAGAAAACAAAAAACCCCGCCGAGGCAGGGTTTTTCTTTACATCAAAACGAAAATTATTTGATTTTCGCTTCTTTGTATAAAACGTGCTGACGAACAACTGGATCGAACTTTTTCAGTTCCAGTTTTTCCGGCTTAGTACGTTTGTTCTTCGTAGTGGTATAGAAGTGACCAGTACCAGCAGAAGAAACCAGCTTGATTTTCTCACGAATACCTTTAGCCATGATTTATTTCCTCTTAGTACTTAGTACTTTTCGCCACGGGCACGCAGTTCAGACAGAACTGTTTCGATGCCTTTCTTATCAATAACACGCATACCTTTAGCAGATACACGCAGGGTGACAAAACGCTTCTCGCTCTCAACCCAAAAACGGTGAGAGTGCAGGTTAGGCAGGAAACGGCGTTTAGTCGCGTTCAGTGCGTGGGAACGGTTGTTACCGGTCACCGGACGCTTGCCAGTAACTTGGCAGACTCGGGACATGTCTATTCTCCAAAAATCAAATTAGCTCGAGCTTCGTATGGGGTATTGGCGCCTCGTCAGGCTTCTCAGCCCGGTTATCGCAGTTCAATACACTTAATCTTTCAATGTAGCCTCGTCATTGGACGCAACAAGAATGATTTTGCGTATTTGCGAACTCTCGATTGCCAGGCCCAAATGCCAAACCCGAGATTCTCAAAGGTGGCGTAGTATACGCTGAGTCAGCGATGTGCTCAAGTCCCGAACAGACAAAGATCCCGATGGATCGCGTAAAGTGCGTTAAATCCAACCGCGTTCCGCAAAAGAAACGTACTCTCCGCGCCCAATGACCAGATGATCAAGCACCCGGATATCCATGAACTGACAGCATTTCACAACACGCTCGGTGATGAGTTTATCTGCTTTACTCGGCTCTGCACACCCCGAAGGGTGATTATGCGCAAGGATCACCGCAGAAGCATTCATTTTTATCGCTTCCCGGACAATTTCTCTCGGATGTACCTCGACATGGCTAAGCGTACCGGAAAAAAGTTTGCTGTGTTTAATCACGCGATGTTGAGAATCCATAAAGATCACCAGAAAGATCTCGCGTTCCTCTTGCGAAAGCTGGCTTTGCAGAAATTCTCGCGCCATTTCCGGACTAAGTAGAGCACGCTCCTCTATCACTCGCACTTTGTAGTAGCGTCTTGCCAGCTCCGCAATCCCCTTCAACTGTGCGTACTTCGCGATACCGATTCCCTGAACATAGCTAAAATCCATGTAATCAGCAGACAACAGGCCATACAGCGACTCAAAATGCTGAAGCATCTCTTTCGCCAGCGTAAGCACATCTTTACCCTGCATGCCGGTACGTAAAAAAAGAGCCAAAAGCTCAACATCGGTCAGAGAACTGGCCCCCTGCGCCAACAGCTTTTCCCGGGGCATCATACTTCCTGTATTTTCCATGCTTCTCCCTCCTCTCGCGTCCGCATAGTGGCATAACACCGACGGTGAATCGACGTGCTGTTTTCACTTCTTCGTAGCGCCTCGCAAAGTGGAGTACGGTCAAAAGCACGACAAATTGCGGATTGTGATAAAATATCCGCCTTCTGGTGAAACCCAACAGGAAAGATCATGATGAGCCTGGCCGGTAAAAAAATCGTACTTGGCGTCAGTGGCGGTATTGCTGCGTACAAGACCCCTGAGCTGGTGCGTCGTTTACGGGAACGCGGCGCTGATGTCCGCGTGGCGATGACCGAAGCGGCAAAAGCATTTATTACTCCCCTGAGTTTACAGGCGGTTTCAGGTTATCCCGTTTCCGACAGCCTGCTTGACCCCGCAGCCGAAGCCGCGATGGGCCACATTGAGCTGGGGAAATGGGCCGATTTGGTCATCCTGGCACCCGCTACAGCAGACCTGATTGCTCGTGTCGCCGCAGGTATGGCCAACGACCTGGTGTCAACGATTTGTCTGGCAACGCCTGCTCCTGTTGCTGTACTGCCAGCCATGAACCAGCAGATGTACCGCGCTGCCGCGACCCAGCACAATCTGGGTATTCTTGCCTCACGCGGTTTACTCATTTGGGGTCCTGACAGCGGTAGTCAGGCATGTGGTGATATCGGCCCTGGGCGCATGCTGGATCCGTTAACGATTGTGGATATGGCGGCAGAACATTTTTCACCTGTCAACGATCTGCAACATCTCAACATCATGATTACGGCGGGTCCGACGCGTGAACCGCTTGATCCCGTGCGTTATATTTCCAACCACAGTTCCGGGAAGATGGGGTTTGCGATCGCGGCCGCTGCCGCAAAGCGCGGGGCAAACGTCACACTGGTATCGGGTCCGGTTTCGTTATCCACACCACCATTTGTTCAGCGGGTTGATGTGATGACCGCGCTGGAAATGGAAGCCGCTGTGCAATCTGCGGTGCAACAACAGCATATTTTTATCGGTTGCGCTGCAGTCGCTGATTATCGCGCTGAAACTGTCGCCCACGAAAAAATAAAAAAACAAGCGACGCAGGGTGATGAATTAACAGTAAAAATGGTCAAAAACCCGGACATTATCGCCGGTGTTGCCGCACTGGATGTTAACCGTCCTTTTGTCGTTGGGTTTGCCGCCGAAACAAATAATGTGGAAGAATATGCCCGGCAAAAACGCATCCGCAAAAACCTTGATGTGATCTGTGCGAACGACGTTTCGCTGTCAACTCAAGGATTTAACAGCGATAGCAACGCATTACACCTTTTTTGGCAGGATGGAGACAAAGTCTTACCGCTTGAGCGTAAAGAACTCCTGGGCCAATTATTACTCGACGAGATCGTGACCCGTTATGATGAAAAAAATCGACGTTAAGATTCTGGACCCGCGCGTAGGGCAACAATTTCCGCTCCCGACGTACGCCACTTCTGGTTCTGCCGGACTTGACCTGCGTGCTTGTCTTGATGACGCCGTAGAGCTGGCGCCGGGCGCAACAACGCTGGTGCCAACCGGGTTAGCTATCCACATTGCCGATCCTTCTCTGGCAGCGGTAATGCTCCCGCGCTCCGGGCTGGGCCATAAGCACGGTATCGTGCTGGGCAATCTGGTTGGTTTGATTGATTCCGACTACCAGGGCCAACTGATGGTGTCCGTCTGGAACCGTGGTCAGGACAGCTTCACTATTGAGCCGGGCGAACGTATCGCGCAAATGGTATTTGTACCGGTCGTGCAGGCTGAATTTAATCTGGTGGAAGAGTTTGAAGCCACCGATCGTGGCGAAGGTGGCTTCGGCCATTCCGGGCGCAAGTAACCCGCAGAAAAGTATCCCATAGCGTAATAACGCAATAACACACCGCAAACATCAGTTTGCGGTCGCTGTGTGGATGCCTGCCTGGCAAGAGCTTATTTTCAGGGGTATTTTGTAACATGGTAGAAAAGCAAACTGCGAAAAGGAATCGTCGCGAAGAAATACTTCAGTCTCTGGCACTGATGCTTGAGTCCAGCGATGGTAGCCAACGCATCACCACAGCAAAGCTGGCAGCCTCAGTTGGCGTATCCGAAGCGGCATTGTATCGCCATTTCCCCAGCAAGACCCGTATGTTCGATAGCCTGATTGAGTTTATCGAAGATAGTTTGATTACGCGTATCAATCTGATTTTGAAAGATGAAAAGGACACCAACGCGCGTCTGCGCCTGATCGTTCTGCTGATTTTAGGGTTTGGTGAGCGTAATCCTGGCCTGACACGAATTCTGACCGGACACGCGTTGATGTTCGAGCAAGACCGTCTGCAAGGTCGCATTAACCAACTTTTTGAGCGCATTGAAGCGCAGTTACGCCAGGTTCTGCGAGAAAAAAGAATGCGTGAAGGTGAAGGCTACACCGTGGATGAAACGTTACTGGCCAGCCAGTTACTGGCTTTCTGCGAAGGTATGCTTTCCCGGTTTGTACGTAGTGAATTTAAATACCGCCCAACGGATGATTTTGACACCCGCTGGCCGTTGGTTGCCGCTCAATTGCAGTAGCGATTTCGTCTTGTCCGGCCTACGGGGTTACGTAGGCCGGATAAGCGCAGCGCCATCCGGCAGTTATTAAACGCCGTACGCTTCACGATAGGCCCGTACTGCCACCAGATGTTCCGCCATCTCTGGTTTCTCTTCCAGATACGCAATCAGATCTTTCAGGGTAATGATAGAAATCACCTTGCAGCCATAATCACGTTCCACTTCCTGAATCGCGGAAATCTCGCCGCGACCGCGTTCCTGACGATCGAGAGAAATCAGTACCCCCGCCAGAGTGGCGCCATTCGCCTGGATAATTTCCATCGACTCACGAATCGCCGTACCTGCGGTGATAACATCATCCACCAGCATCACGCGCCCCTCTAGTGCGCTACCGACCAGATTACCGCCTTCACCATGGGTTTTCGCCTCTTTACGGTTAAAGCAGTATGGCAAATCTTTATCGTGGTGTTCCGCCAGCGCAACGGCCGTTGTGGTAGCAATCGGAATACCTTTGTACGCAGGGCCAAACAGCAAATCGAACTCAATATCGGAATCCACCAGCGCTTCGGCATAAAAACGGCCTAACAGTGCCAGGTCGCGCCCGGTATTAAACAGCCCGGCGTTGAAGAAATAGGGGCTTTTGCGCCCGGATTTCAGCGTAAATTCGCCAAACTTTAGTACCTGCTTGCTAAGCGCAAACTCAATAAACTGGCGCTGATACGGTTTCATGGATTCGCTCCTCATCTCACTTTATTACAGACAAAAAAAAGGCGACTCATCAGTCGCCTTTAAAATCAATTTTCTAACGCCGCCTTCTGCGTCGCTACAATGGATTCGATTCCCCCTCGGGCCAATGCCAGTAGGGTGAGAAGTTCTTCATGGCTGAACGGTTCGCCTTCCGCCGTGCCCTGAACCTCTATAATGCGACCGTCCTCAGTCATCACTACGTTCATGTCGGTTTCAGCAGCAGAGTCTTCAACGTACTCAAGGTCACAGAGTGCTTCACCATTCACAATGCCCACGGAAACCGCGGCGACCATCCCTTTCATCGGGTTAGTTTTCAGCTTACCGCTCGCCACCAGCTTGTTCAGCGCATCAGCCAACGCAACGCATGCGCCGGTAATTGATGCGGTGCGCGTACCGCCATCGGCCTGAATAACATCGCAGTCCAGCGTAATTGTGAATTCACCGAGCGTTTTCAGGTCAACGGCTGCGCGCAGCGCGCGGGCGATCAGACGCTGGATTTCCATGGTACGACCGCCCTGCTTACCTTTCGCCGCTTCACGGGCATTACGGGTGTGGGTGGCGCGTGGCAGCATGCCATATTCTGCGGTGATCCAGCCCTGGCCCTGACCTTTCAGAAAACGCGGTACGCCTTCATCAATAGAGGCGGTACACAGCACTTTGGTATCACCAAATTCGACCAGCACGGAGCCTTCAGCATGTTTTGTATAATTACGGGTCAGGGTGACGGGACGCACCTGATTGGCACTACGACCTGCTGGACGCATGATAAAATCTCCGGCTTGAAACGAATGTGGCTGCGCATTATACGGACTTCCGACTGTTATTCCTATCCTGACAAGACGCTGATGGCTATAATCCTCCCATCTCATCTTTAAAAACAGGAACGTCTATGATCCGCAGCATGACCGCCTACGCCCGGCGTGAAATCAAGGGTGAATGGGGTAGCGCCACCTGGGAAATGCGCTCGGTAAACCAGCGTTATCTGGAAACTAATTTTCGCCTGCCGGAGCAGTTCCGTAGTCTCGAACCCGTTGTTCGCGAACGTATTCGCACGCGTCTGACGCGCGGTAAAGTCGAATGTACGCTGCGTTTTGAGCCTGATGCCAGCGCGCAAGGCGAGCTGATTCTGAATGAAAAACTCGCTAAACAGCTCGTTAGCGCTGCTAACTGGGTCAAAATGCAGAGCGATGAAGGTGAAATCAACCCGGTTGATATCCTGCGCTGGCCAGGCGTAATGGCTGCCCAGGAGCAGGATCTGGACGCCATTGCCGCCGAAATCCTCGCCGCGCTTGATGGTACGCTGGATGACTTCATCGTTGCGCGTAAAACCGAAGGTCAGGCGCTGAAAGCGCTGATCGAGCAGCGTCTGGAAGGCGTCAGTGCTGAAGTCACAAAAGTGCGTGCTCATATGCCGGAAATCCTGCAATGGCAGCGCGAGCGTCTGGTTGCCAAACTGGAAGACGCCCAGGTGCAGTTGGAGAATAACCGCCTTGAGCAAGAACTGGTGCTGATGGCGCAGCGTATCGATGTGGCAGAAGAATTAGATCGTCTGGAAGCCCACGTCAAAGAAACCTACAACATTCTGAAGAAAAAAGAGGCCGTTGGCCGTCGTCTGGACTTCATGATGCAGGAATTCAACCGTGAGTCGAACACTCTGGCATCCAAGTCTATCAATGCCGAAGTGACGAATTCCGCGATTGAACTGAAGGTACTGATCGAGCAAATGCGCGAGCAGATTCAAAATATCGAGTAGTGTTTCACGCGATCTCATAGAGTCTCACTAAGTCGCATCAGGACAAAAAGGCCATTGTAAATCATGGCCTTTTTGTTTTATATAGTCTCATATTGTATCACTACAGCGCGTGTTTCGTGTGTACATAGACGTGTACATACAGGCATTTATGACACGCCGTTTATGTACACAGCAATGAGACAAGGTAAGCATGGCGAAACTGACAGACATACAAATCAGAGCATGGATAAAAGCGGGTGAGCATTTTGCTGGTCGCTCTGACGGAGGCGGGCTGTATTTATGCTTCCCTGAGAATTACTCGATACCCTTCTGGCGTTTTCGCTATCGCTTTGCGGGCAAACAGCGGGCAATGGTCATAGGCACGTATTCTGAACTGTCGCTCGCTAGAGCACGCGAAACGGCTAAAGAGATGTCAGCCCGTGTTGCGCTGGGCTACGACGTATCGGGAGAGAAGCAAGAACGCAAGGCTGATGCGTTAAAGAAAATGGAGGAAGAAAAGCACGCGCTGCGTGTTTCAGAGCTGGCCGCTGAATACTTTGAGCGCCAGATCCTCAACCGGTGGAAACACCCGGACATTCTGCGCCGTCGCATAGACAAGGACATCAACCCCAATATTGGGCATCTCAGAATCGAAGACGTTAAAGCCTGGCATATCGACGACATGCTGCAAAAAATCGTCCAGCGTGGTGCGCCGACAGTCGCTAACGATGTGTTGAGGTGGACTCGCCGTATATTCGATTACGGCATAAAACGGCATATGCTGGAAACTAATCCTACAGGCGCATTTGAAATTGCTGATGCGGGCGGTCAGGAGCAAAGCCGGGAACGCTGGCTAAGCCGTGAAGAACTCATCCAGTTCTTTCAGGCCATGCCTATGACAAAGGGATTCTCACGTCAAAATGAACTGACAATGAAACTCCTGTTAGTCTTTTGCTGCCGCAAGATGGAGCTTTGTGGTGCTCGTTGGGAAGAGTTTGATCTTGATGAAGCCGTCTGGCACTTACCCGCAGAGCGGGTTAAGAATGGCGATGCGATCGATATCCCCATTCCAGCACCGGCGCTTGAATGGCTGAAAGAACTGCACCGGATGTCCTGCAATAGTCAGTGGGTGCTTCCGGCCAGGAAGATGCAGCACCGGATGATCCCCCACATTCAGGAAAGCACATTGCCAGTAGCGTTAGCAAAAATAAAAGCCAACATGCCCGGCGTTCCTAACTTCACCATTCATGATTTCCGACGCACAGCGCGATCTCATCTGGCCGCATTGGGAGTTGATCCAGTTGTTGCAGAACGCTGCCTGAATCACAGAATTAAAGGCGTTGAGGGGATTTACAACCGCTATCAGTATTTCGACGAGAGGAAACAAGCCTTAGATTTATGGGCTAACTTGCTGGTTTCCTTAGAAAGAGGTGAGGATTATAACGTGACGCCGTTGAAGAAGGGCATAGGGTGAAGTGTACTGGTATGGATGTCGATTATAATTCAAAAAATAGGTTGAGCTAACATTAACGCATATTAAATCATTGAAGTTATCATAATCCCCAGCGTCACGTAGGTCTATTTTAATCTGTATGGTTTTTGAACCAACTGGCGTCACAAACTGACGCCAGAATTTAACATCCGTATATTTTATACGTAAATTCAGGAAATTCTAATTTGATTTTCTCCAACCGGGCAAGACTTATATCAGAAATGACATTACAGCCATGTTTTCGGGCCACATGACCTATAGGTATTGGGCTATTATTTTCCATTAAAATGGTTTTTCTTGTTCCTTTATCACTAATATTCAGAGCTGCGGATGCATGTGCCGTAGTAGCAGAACCAGCAAAGAAATCCATAATAATCGCATCAGGCCTTGCAAGTACATCAAGAATTGCCATGATATACATCAGAGGCTTAGGTGTATCAAAAATCTTATCGCCAAATAATTTTTTTATCTCATTGGTAGCCCTTTCGGTGTAAAATTCAGTGTTATCCCAAAAAGTCCTAACTTTCTTTCTTTTGTCAGGGGAACAATAATTCTTTACGTAAATAACACCGTTTTTACTTGCATATAACTGCCAAGAACGTTCACGCGCAGTTTCCTTACTCCACAGCCAACGTCGTTCGATACCTTTAGAGTCAACAGGAAAAACTTGTTGCAATCCCATTCCAGGCTCAACAAAAACTTCGCCGGTAGATGGATTGAAAAATAAAGGATAAAACATATTTGGACGTTCTAACCGCAAACTAGCCTCACCTTTTTTTCTAAACAATCCATCTATCTTATATTCACCATGTTTGTCTACTTTATCATAAATACCAGCGTCATCTAATTGACCATTTAATTTAGCCAACGAACTTTTACCATAAATCATTAGATACTCATGAGTTGAAGCAACATTCCTATTACTACCTTTGCCATTTTTTGAACGACACACAACAATGTTCCCGATGAAATTATCCTCACCAAAAATAGAGTCCATCAATATTTTTAAATAAGCAAATTCATAGTCATCTATACTAATGGCGATAACGCCAGTTTGCTTTATAATTTCTCTGGCAGCAACCAATCTAGGAATCATAAATGTCATCCAGGCACTATGCCGCCCGAAAATATCGGATGCACTAGATTTTCTATTATCGTGATATAAGAACTTACTTCCGGTATTATAGGGTGGATCAATATAACAAAAATCAACGATTTCTTTTTTACTGGATACCAACCCAGTCAAACTATGAAGATTATCTCCAACTATAAGCGTAGAATCAGGTAGATTACCAACATTCAATTCTAGCGGCAAAACGTTCAAATGGGTATATGATAAATCATCAGATAACTCGAAACCCAATTTTTTCCCTATTTTATTGATTTTATTATTTAAACCAGTCATCAGCAACACCCTTCATCTTCGCAGTGATAAATCATACTATATTTTTAAAAAATTGGATAGATACGAATGAGTCAATAATGAAAAACAAAAAAATAATTATTATAGCTGATTAGATAATCAAAAATAGATTTTGACTTGGTGCATACAAAGATCAAATAATTTTAAGTAAAGATACATCGCTAAAGTTAAAGCGAATGAACTTAGAACAACTATAATTCATCATACACATTCATTAAAAAAAATCATATACTTCTCTTTGGCTGAAAAAATACTCTTCCATCTCCTTATCTGTTATGGCATCCTCTATCTAGTATATTGAGGAGGCTATGCAATGGAATTTCCGAGCAAAATTTACAGCCAAGATACTTCATCCTATACCCAAGAAAGCGTTAGTAAGCGTATTGAAGCTCTGTTTCTTAACAACATAGGTAAAGTTGTAACACGCGAGCAAATCATTCGTGCAGCCACGAACCCAATCACAGGTAAGCAACCAGAGAACTGGCATCAACGCCTATCGGAGTTACGAACAGATAAAGGTTATACTATCTTATCATGGCGTGACCTCAAGATACTTGCTCCTGAAGAATATGTGATGCCTCATGCTGAAAGACGCATTACCGCAGCAAAACGTGTTCTACCAACTAAACAATGCTGGAATCTCGTGTTAGAACGTGCCGGCAATAAGTGTGAATGGACAGAAGATGGACAACACTGTGGTCTTGCTGCTGGCGATATAGATCCAATTGGTGGTGGAACAGTAAAATTAACACCAGACCATATGACTCCCCATTCTCTTGAACCACAAACTGATCGTAATGATCCCAACAAGTGGCAGGCGTTATGTGGACGCCATCAAGTTATGAAAAAAAATTATTGGGATTCAAATAACGGTAAGATTAACGTTATAGCAATATTACAATCTGTGGGCGAAAAGCAAAAATTAGAGTCATTAAGATTTCTTTTGGAGTACTTTGGCTATGAAATCAAATGATATTGTCATTTATGAGCCATCCGATGTTTTTATTTCCATAGATAGATTCCGACGTGAGTATGGCCGTTGCTCATGTGCCATGTTTGATCCTTGGTATAATAAAGGTGTGGGAGGAACTAGAGATGATTATGTAGAATACATAACCAGCATATTAAATGAACTAGCAACAATATCTGACCACATTTACTTCTGGGGATTCCCAGAAATAGTTGCAAAATTCATAGAATCAATCCCTGACACTCATAAATATAATGCATGGTTAACATGGTACTATAAAAACAATCCTTCTGTTATTAGAGGGTGGCGTTCGGCCCAAATGACCTGTCTGCATATAAGTACTCCAGATGCTAAAATGTATCCTGAGCATTTTTTAAATGAATCGCAACTAGCAAAAAAATCTGCTGGTAAGCTAAGATATATGCCGGGACCGCCATCAGTTATAGAAGCGCCACTTAATATAGGATTTATTCGTAAGAATGAGCAAACTGGGCATCCAGCCCAAAAACCAATGGCCGTATATACCCCCTTAATTGAGATGGTCACAAAACCAGGTGATATAGTATTTGACCCTATGTGTGGTTCAGGAACTACTGGCGCAGTCTGCATGACATTGGATCGTCGAGCTATATTGGCTGATATAAACCCAGAATATATATCAATGACGAATGAACGGCTTCAAACTCAAAGAAAAAAATCATACAATAAATAGTTTTGATTTTACATATAAGAATATAAATACATATATCTACCAATATTGGCAAGTACCAAATCATAGCACTTGCCATATAAATTACTTTTTCTTGTATTTTCCGTCCATTGAACCAACAGCAGAAACACCGCAATAGTTCTCGCAGCTACGGGTCATTACATTAACAGAACCATCCTTCAACTCACTAATCACCGCTACACATGCGCTCGATGAATCGCTGTAGACCCAGCGATTTCTCTGCCCTGCACCCGCCCCTACGGATTCAGCAATGCCCTCCATATTACAAACACCGGAAGCATTCCCATGAGATGCGTTAATATTAAATTCAACAGCGCCACTCCCCTGTGACAAAGATAAAGCGCCATTCCGTTTAATGTATTCACCGGCATGTGCCATAGATAAACCTGACGCCAGAATAAATAACAAAATTGTCTTTTTCATTTCAAATCCTTAGTTTAATTAAAAACTTCACATAATCTATAACTTGGCATTATTTTTATCTAATACCAGAGCTGCATAATAATAGAAAGTCGAAGTAAGTTGATTAGCCTGATCTGTCGTTACAACTTCTATGAAATCATCTCCTGCAACTAATCCATTAAGATACAATTCACCATCCTCTTCATGAAATAAAAAACCTGTAGATGGCTTACCTGTTACTTTTATTCTAAATCCAAAGTAGCCGCCATTATCAATTTTACTCATTGACTTAATAGATGGCATATCAAGCATCAAGGATAAATACTCCTGCAATGTACTATATCGCGAATAATTAGACGCAAAGTAAACATATATAGGTGATGCTAACTGAGTTTTAGAAAATCCTAATCTTGAAATTTCCGATGAATATTTATTTTCCAGTTCTTGTATAACTTCATTTTTCGGACGTCTGTTTGAATTAACTTCCTGCCTGGATGTCTCCCTCTCTTTATTAATCTGCCTACTAATATCTTGAGTAGATATGCAGCTTAATTTTTCCGAAGAAGAACCATACCGTTCACAAATTTCATCTACACGCCATTCGTATAAACTTCTGATGCAGGAATATTCACTGCAAGCATTTCTTTTATTAAGCCATGCTATTTGATCTTTTTTAAGGAGATCTTTAACTTTTTGTGAGCGGTTAGAGTTCATAACTGCAAGATAGTTATTTGATAGTGCTTCATCCATTCTATTCAGAACATTATCAGAGCAGATTATTTTTTCATAACTGGCATTAGCTTTTAAACAATCAAAAGATGCGGCATAACTTGCCGTACTACATGCCATTAAGGATAAAAACAAAAACGTTTTTTTACTTATTATATTCTTCATGAGACAGCCTCGTTGGTAAATTTATAATGAGTCAGCCAATCGCATAAGTACGGGATACATAGGGAGATTCGATAAGCCTAAACGTCCCCGCACCGACAACATGATTCATGACTTTTACATTCTGGACAGATGACTTTTCGCGTGATTGTGTTCGATGATAAAATGCGGAATATGCCACCAACCCTTCCCCCCAGCTAATATCTCTTGTTGGGGCAACAATCGCATTACAGAATGATTTGTGCAGAGTGAATAACTCTTCTGCGCCATTACCAACAGAGCAACTTGAGAAACAGATACATTTCCCTCTTAATATCGGCCATGCCAGTCGATCTAAATCACGCCATGTAATAATAGAGTCATCTGTTAGCGCAAAGCCTTTATCATATCCATGCGCACTAATATGGACATATTTTATGTTTTCTCTATGGGCGACCTTTAAGGCTTTAATAAGCGTTTTCTCATTAATCACCTCAATGCTCTTGGCATTAACACCCTGTAATTGAAGTATCCGCTTTAATGTTTCTCCTTCACCTCTGCCATCATAAATATCCTGATCGCTACGTGATTCAATAATCAATATTTCCTGTTTTTTCATCAGCCACGCCAAACAAGATATTCATTTATGAGTTTGTTATAGACATATCAAAAAGATCCCGTTTTCAGTTTAGGGAACAAAACGAAGTTTGGTTACCGCAAAAGCGTCAGATTACGAGGTATCCACTCTCTTACTCCCCTCCCTTCACCACAATGACTATAGATGCGCAAAACCCATTTATATTCCATTGATGATGTTCATACAAGAGAAAAAAGGCCACAAACTTCCATCTATAGACATTTTAAGGAAGTGAAGAGCAGTATATGGCCCAGTTACCCTCAGATAGTGCAGACAAACAGGTAGGCCAACGCATTCAAATGCGTCGTAAAGAGCTGGGAATGACAGCCCAGCACTTAGCGGAGCTTGTTGATATATCCCACCAACAGCTTTCGCGTTATGAACGAGGAACAAACAAGATAAACGTAGCTCATCTTGTGAACATCGCCATCCAGCTTAATACACCTATTAGCTGGTTTTTCATTGATTGCTTCTCGACGTTAGATACTGAAGCCAAGAAGCAGCATGATTTCGTACCCGTAAAAGATTCTGATTTGAAAAGTCGTCTGGATAATATATGGCCTCGTCTGACACATGAGCAAAGACGAATATTGATTATGTTTCTTGATAAATACACCAAACAACAATGATAAACAACGGCTTTTTTAGCCTATAATTTTCAAAACAGACCATACTCATTCATCTTCATCTAAGATAGATAGCCGGTTAAGAAGAGTTTTTTCATTTAACAATTGCTTAATATGTCTCTTTTTCCAGTTAGTCCCTTCATTATCTACAAATATCGAAAGAGGAGTACGGATTTTTTTCTCTCTGAAATTTTCAGCTATTTGAGAATCAGAAAGTCCTTTATCATTTTTAAGATGATCAACAACTTTATACAAATGATATAGCTCTTTGGCCGCTTGTGATTGGGGATCATATAACTGCCTCAACTTTTCTATACGAAGCAAATAAACTAAGGCCGAAGAATAGTTTTCTATGAGGTTGCGCATTTGAGGCTGTGGTCGTCTATGCCCCAAACTTTCACACAAATCAGCCAATTTCTCATAGTCAGCGCTATTAAGCCTGATTGAGATTTTATGCTCCCCTAATTCTTCCAGTCGTTCTTTACGTATATTTTGATACTCAATGTTCTTCTGACGTCGGACCGCCAGTTCGTCCCCTTTCAGACGCTTTTCCACTTTCGCCATAATCTTTATACCTCATATCTAAATCTGATGATCAGACTACTCCTCAGACGATAGCTGTCAAGATTTCAGTCTGATGATCAGACTTACAATCAAACATAGTCTGATCATCAGATTTCCATGTTTTCAGGCATCAAGAGCCATTTTAAGTGATTTTTAGTGAAGTCTGATGATCAGACAACTCCATTTAACGCAAAAATTTAGCGATTTTGGAAATCTGTAAAGGCGGTTTGCATCAATTGGATGCGTAAATCGAACAGGTTTTTACGATGAATGCTTCACGTCTGATCAAACTGAAAACAGTCCTTGAATACTGCGCTTTCTCACGGGCTACGCTCTATCGCCAAATCAAAGCAGGCCATTTCCCTGAACCTGTTCGCCTGACTGGCGGTTTGGAGGATGCAAACACCGCTTCTCGTTCAGTCGCATGGAGAGAGGAAGAAATACTGCAATGGATAGATAACCGCCAGAAAGTGCCGTTATCAGAAACAAGGAAAATTGAGCGGAAAAGTTCATCGCTCTAATAGCACGTTATATGCACATCTATATGGATAGTGATTATCTGGTTCAATACTCACTATCCCATATCAATAGTTATTTCTGTAAGGGATACAAATGTTACTGAACAAACGCAATATAGATTTTTGTTATTCACTCGATGTTGGCAAAACTACCAAAGATAAACAGTTAAAAATGAGAACTGATAAACTCTGTGTTGTAAGTCGATTTGATAATGACGCAGAAATGAACGAAACATATGTCAGTCTGGAAAGTATGAATCATGCTAAATCCAAAAAATATCGTGTTCAATATATCCGAACCAATGAGGAAAAACCTTACCGTAAGGCATTACTGATCAGGGGAAAGAAGAAAAACTCACCAGTATTGTTGCGTATTGATTACTCCCCCATAAATCGTAACACAGGCGGAATACGTTTAGATTTTCGTCCACAACATATGACGCCTCAAAAAATAGATCATTTATTATCGTGGATAAACCGCCAATTAGGAGAAATATGTTATCAACTGCTGGCGCGAGCCTGGATTACGCAAATTGATGTCGCTCTCGATGTCTACAACTGCAAGTTAGATGATTACATATGGGGTTTGGAACGTTCAGGAAAGACAGCATATTTTAATAAAGAAGATGGTTTGCCGGGTATCAGGATAGGTAGTTATCGCTCTCTTTTACATTTTCTTTGCTACGGAAAAATAGACGCTAACAGCGGTAGAAAACTGGTATTTCAGGAAAGAGCCAAATTCATTAACATCAATTTTGATGAGTATCAGCAATTCCTGCGTATTGAAGCGAGGTACAGGCCAAATGCAACACCCACAAGCAAAAACGGTAATGTGTTGATGCTGGCCCATATTTTAGAGATGAGAAATCCTTTCGAGCGGCTCCGGGTCTATTCGAAAGATTTAGGGGATGAGCTATTGGACAGACGGTATCTTTACGCGCTCCCAAACGCTCCCAGCATCGCTGAAATGAAGCGCTACATGATGGATGCTATGCAATGCTCACGCTTGCCTCGCAAAGTCGATAGACTCATTGCAGAGTACGAGATAGAGCTGTTCGATAAACATACAGTCTGGATGCAGTGGTCACGCTGCGTTGCTCAATTAAGCGGCATTTTCAGTATAGCGTCTGTTTTCTGTGTACATAAGAGTGTACATACTGAAAATATGGAGTATAGAAAACTCAATAAAATCAACAAATAAACACCATTACTCAATATTCAGATCCAACATCGAATAAGTAGTCATTCAACGTAGCCCGCCAATAAATGGCGAGGCTACGTGTTTTCCCCGCCGCTTTAGTACTCTCCCCATTCAGTCCGAATTATATTTTCTCATCATTCATTATCACTACCCATAACACAAAGCGCATATCACCACGTATTTTCAGCACAGTCGCATTAGCTGTAGTTATTAAAATTACTTCACCTTAGAAAATCTCAATCGTGACAAGGCGCACAAATCGTTAACCTTAGCCCCCAGCAAATCAGGGGGAATACATGCTGTTACACGTTTTATATTTAATTGGTATTACTGCCGAAGCCATGACCGGTGCGCTTGCTGCTGGGCGTCGTCGTATGGATACATTTGGCGTCATCATCATTGCCACCGCGACGGCCATTGGCGGCGGATCGGTACGCGATATTCTTCTCGGCCACTATCCTCTTGGCTGGGTAAAGCACCCTGAATACGTCATTATCGTGGCGACCGCTGCGGTACTCACCACCATTATTGCTCCCGTCATGCCCTATCTGCGCAAAATATTCCTCGTACTGGATGCGCTGGGCCTGGTGGTCTTTTCTATTATCGGTGCTCAGGTGGCACTGGATATGGGCCATGGACCGATTATCGCCGTGGTCGCTGCGGTCACGACCGGCGTCTTCGGTGGCGTATTACGCGACATGTTCTGCAAACGCATCCCGTTAGTGTTCCAGAAAGAGCTGTATGCTGGCGTATCATTCGCCGCTGCTGTGTTGTACATCGTGCTGCAACATTATGTCTCCAGTCACGATGTAGTGGTTATCTCTACCCTGCTCTTCGGCTTTACCGCCCGACTGCTGGCGCTGCGCCTGAAGTTAGGGCTACCGGTATTTTACTATCGCCATGAAGGCCATTAAGGCATAAAGCCCGCGATGCGCTGAGCAGCTAACCAGTTGCTCAGCGCAGTGATTTCTCTATTCTCCAGCCACTGCATCACCTGGCGTGCCCGCCGCTCCCCCATGAAAGGCAAGTGCCGCCAGCTTTGTTCACTGCGCGCCTGTAACTGCTGCCACGAACTATCCCGGCTGGCATTT
This sequence comes from Citrobacter sp. Cpo089, assembly GCF_030332695.1. Lineage (NCBI taxonomy): Bacteria > Pseudomonadati > Pseudomonadota > Gammaproteobacteria > Enterobacterales > Enterobacteriaceae > Citrobacter > Citrobacter sp. Cpo089. The sequence goes on from NZ_JAOWHJ010000001.1 coordinate 57,023, forward strand.
AGCGTTGCCTGTGTTAACGGTATTCCCATAGCAATCACCCAGCGCGTGAACGGGAGATCGCGCGACAGGTTGAACTGATGCCACAGCTTCTTCCCTTTGTTCACGCCGAAGGTGGACTGTAGCTGCGCCTGGGTTAATCCTAGCCAGGAAAAGATATGTTCAAAGCGATACGCCTGATGGAGCTTTCGCCATCCCGCCTCGCCGATCCCCTCCAGCCCCAGCACCTCTTTGCCACCCAGCCAGACCAGTCTGGCAACAAACTGTTCCTGGCACTCCGCTGTAGCATAAAAACAGGTTAATGAATTGAAGCGCCCCTCGGGGGGTATTGGCTTAGTACGCTGAGAGCTGCGCCAGACCACCCCGTCTATACGGGGTATCCCTTGTCCGGCCAGGCTCACCAGAATCTGATCGCCAGGCGCGATATCCCATTCATTCCAGCGTCGGACGGAGCCAATATTGACGCGCTGTACGCGTTTATCATCCAGCATGACGGGAGTCAGCAATGCAACCACCGCAATTTTCCCGCTTTTACCAACGGAGAACTGAATACCCGTTACCTCAGACACCCTTGCAACAGGAGGATATTTCCACGCCGCCAGCCAGTCACCCTGTCCGGGTAGCCAATACTGTGCCCGTGGTTCTTTTGCCGTTCGCACCACGACACCATCCGTCACAAAAGGTAATGCTGAACTCCACCACCTGATGCGCGACTTTTCGACGTCATCCGCATTCTTCACGGCCTGAGTATAGCGTTGCGTGTAACTGAACCCGGCAGCCGTGAGCTGCTCCAGTCTTTCAGACATGACCGCCGGACCATCAGGCCAGGCCCAGATAAAAATTGCCAGCGAGCGTAACATTTCCGGATTGCCCTGGCGCATCATCAATCCAGCAACCTTCGAGCGGGCATTCATTCCCCCGCTCTGCTTCTGAATATGCCCCTCTTGCTGCAAAAATATCTCACCCTGCAACGTACTGTTAGCGAGTTTCCCCCTGGTGGAATGTGGTACGGAAGGGATCTGCAGAACCCTTTGCGTCCAGTCTTCGCCTTGCAGGCCATTACCACGGCTAATCGCCCGTACCAGATTGCCATTGCGATAGACTAACGTCACCGCCACGCCATCCACCTTCGGTTGCACCCAGAGATTGCTGCGAGCGTGCATCCATTGCTGTATCGCTTGCTTATCAGCAAGTTTTCGAACGCCCGTATGGGGAACAGGATGCGAGACGGTGCCACTTATTGGGGGCGCAGAAAGATCTGATGGGGCTTCATCGCCAAAACAGCGCTGCCATTGAATTAGTTGCGCATTGAGCTGGTCATAAACGCCGTCGTCTACGGCACTTTCCCCTTGTTTCCAGTAACTGTCATTCCACTGTGTAATCTGCTGCTGTAGTCGTGAAATTTCCTCGTTTGCCCTGGCAGGCGACCAGACGGGGCATACCGCCCATGCGGGTAGATACCCCATTAGCAAAACCAGCCCTATGCATTTCCATAATCCCATGCTATCTCCGCTGAACGATACGTTTCCCGGCAGGTATAGCGCGAAGTGAAATAGAAACAGAGCGGCAAAAATTCATCCTGCGAACAGCTTTCCGGACATTTACATGTATTGCTGCAAATCATCGATAAAACAGGAAACTGGTACGCAAAACGCAATAAACATGCGCAAAAAGTGTGACAAGGGCTACGTCACATAGCGGCTACGTGTATAATAAGCCCGTATGTAGGCTCTCTTTCGACAATCACATACATTAAGATACTCATGGCTCAAGGCACGCTTTATATTGTTTCTGCCCCCAGTGGCGCGGGTAAATCCAGCCTGATTCAGGCTTTATTAAAGACCCAACCGTTGTATGACACCCAGGTTTCTGTTTCGCACACCACGCGCGCACCGCGCCCGGGGGAAGTGCACGGTGAACACTATTTCTTTGTGAACCATGATGAATTCAGAACAATGATTGGCAGAGACGCGTTCCTGGAACACGCGGAGGTTTTCGGTAATTACTACGGCACCTCGCGTGAAACCATTGAGCAAGTATTAGCATCCGGCGTAGACGTCTTTTTAGATATCGACTGGCAAGGTGCGCAGCAAATTCGTGAAAAAATGCCGCATGCGCGCAGTATTTTTATTTTGCCACCGTCTAAGATTGAGCTGGACCGGCGCCTGCGTGGCCGCGGTCAGGATAGCGAAGACGTGATCGCGAAACGTATGGCGCAAGCTGTTGCAGAAATGAGCCATTACGCCGAATATGATTATCTTATTGTGAATGATGATTTCGACACCGCCCTGGGCGATTTGAAAACCATCATTCGCGCCGAACGTCTGCGCATGAGCCGCCAAAAGCAGCGTCATGACGCTTTAATCAGCAAACTGTTGGCAGACTGAACCCACATTCAGTATCATGCCCAGTCATTTCTTCACCTGTGGAGCATTTTAAGTATGGCACGCGTAACTGTTCAGGACGCTGTAGAGAAAATTGGTAACCGTTTTGACCTGGTACTGGTCGCCGCGCGTCGCGCTCGTCAGATGCAGGTAGGCGGAAAGGATCCGCTCGTACCGGAAGAAAACGATAAAACTACCGTTATCGCGCTGCGCGAAATCGAAGAAGGTCTGATCAACAACCAGATCCTCGACGTGCGTGAGCGCCAGGAACAGCAAGAGCAGGAAGCCGCTGAATTACAAGCCGTTACCGCTATTGCTGAAGGTCGTCGTTAATCACAAAGCGGGTCGCCCTTGTATCTGTTTGAAAGCCTGAATCAACTGATTCAAAACTACCTGCCGGAAGACCAGATTAAGCGTCTTCGGCAGGCGTATCTCGTTGCACGTGACGCTCACGAGGGCCAGACACGTTCAAGCGGTGAACCCTATATCACGCACCCGGTAGCGGTAGCCTGCATTCTGGCCGAGATGAAACTCGACTACGAAACGCTGATGGCTGCGCTGCTGCATGACGTGATTGAAGATACCCCAGCCACCTATCAGGACATGGAACAGCTTTTTGGTAAAAGCGTTGCAGAGCTGGTAGAAGGGGTATCGAAGCTTGATAAGCTTAAGTTTCGCGATAAGAAAGAGGCGCAAGCTGAAAACTTTCGCAAGATGATTATGGCGATGGTGCAGGATATCCGCGTCATTCTCATCAAACTTGCCGACCGCACCCACAACATGCGCACGCTGGGCTCATTACGCCCGGACAAGCGTCGCCGCATCGCCCGCGAAACACTCGAAATCTATAGTCCGCTGGCACACCGTTTAGGTATTCATCACATTAAAACCGAGCTGGAAGAGCTGGGTTTTGAAGCGCTGTACCCAAACCGCTATCGCGTGATTAAAGAAGTGGTTAAAGCCGCTCGCGGCAACCGCAAAGAGATGATCCAAAAAATCCTCTCGGAAATCGAAGGGCGTTTGCAGGAGGCAGGTATTCCGTGTCGCGTAAGCGGGCGTGAGAAGCACCTGTACTCTATTTACTGCAAAATGGTGCTCAAAGAGCAGCGTTTTCACTCCATCATGGATATCTACGCATTTCGCGTCATCGTTCATGATTCCGATACCTGCTATCGCGTACTCGGCCAGATGCACAGCCTGTACAAACCACGCCCTGGTCGCGTGAAAGACTATATAGCCATTCCGAAAGCGAACGGATATCAGTCTTTGCACACCTCAATGATCGGCCCCCATGGCGTCCCGGTTGAAGTACAGATTCGTACTGAAGACATGGACCAGATGGCAGAGATGGGTGTCGCAGCGCACTGGGCTTACAAAGAGCACGGCGGCGAAAGCAGCACCACTGCGCAAATCCGCGCTCAGCGCTGGATGCAAAGCTTGCTGGAACTGCAGCAGAGCGCCGGTAGCTCGTTTGAATTTATTGAAAGCGTCAAATCTGATCTCTTCCCGGATGAGATTTATGTTTTCACACCGGAAGGACGCATTGTCGAACTGCCTGCCGGTGCAACACCTGTCGACTTCGCCTACGCTGTGCATACCGATATCGGTCACGCCTGCGTCGGCGCACGTGTAGACAGACAGCCTTACCCGCTTTCACAACCGCTCTTTAGCGGTCAGACAGTTGAGATTATTACCGCGCCGGGCGCACGTCCGAATGCCGCGTGGCTAAACTTCGTCGTCAGTTCGAAAGCGCGCGCCAAGATTCGCCAACTGTTGAAAAACCTCAAGCGCGATGATTCCGTCAGTCTGGGGCGTCGACTGCTCAACCATGCCCTGGGCGGTAGCCGTAAACTGGCTGAGATCCCGCCAGAGAGCATTCAGCGTGAGCTTGAGCGCATGAAGCTCGCCACGCTTGACGATCTGCTCGCAGAAATCGGTCTGGGTAACGCCATGAGCGTGGTGGTAGCGAAAAACCTCCAGCAGGGCGAAGCAACAGCGAACGTACCAGCACAATCCGGCCATGGTCATCTGCCGATCAAAGGCGCTGACGGCGTACTGATCACCTTCGCGAAATGCTGTCGTCCAATTCCAGGCGATCCAATCATTGCCCACGTCAGTCCGGGTAAAGGTCTGGTGATCCACCATGAGTCCTGCCGTAATATTCGTGGCTACCAGAAAGAGCCAGAGAAGTTTATGGCGGTGGAATGGGATAAAGAGACGGAGCAGGAATTCATCACCGAGATTAAGGTGGATATGTTTAACCACCAGGGTGCTCTGGCGAACCTGACGGCGGCAATCAACACGACCACCTCCAATATTCAAAGTCTGAATACGGAAGAGAAAGATGGCCGCGTTTATAGCGCCTTTATTCGCCTGACCGCTCGCGATCGTGTGCACCTGGCGAATATCATGCGCAAAATCCGCGTCATGCCGGACGTGATAAAAGTCACCCGTAACCGAAACTAGTCTTATGAATGAACAGCGCTATGCACGTATCCGCGAGATGCTCGCACGTCGTCAGCCCGATCTGACCGTCTGCATGGAGCAGGTTCACAAACCTCATAACGTTTCTGCGATTATTCGTACTGCAGATGCGGTCGGCGTGCATGAAGTCCACGCCGTCTGGCCGGGTAGCCGCATGCGCACTATGCTCTCTTCTGCCGCAGGCAGTAACAGTTGGGTGCAAGTCAAGACCCACCCGACTATTGGCGATGCGGTCACACATTTAAAAAGCCGGGGCATGCAGGTCCTGGCAACCCATCTGTCAGATAAAGCCGTGGATTTTCGCGAGATTGATTACACGCACCCTACCTGCATCCTGATGGGCCAGGAGAAAACCGGCATCACTCAGGAAGCGTTGGATCTGGCTGATCAGGACATCATCATTCCCATGACTGGAATGGTGCAGTCGCTGAACGTTTCTGTCGCCTCTGCGCTGATTCTGTACGAAGCACAGCGCCAGCGGCAAAACGCAGGGATGTACCGCCGAGAAAACAGCATGCTGCCACAAGATGAGCAACAGCGCTTACTGTTTGAAGGCGGTTATCCGGTGCTGGCGAATGTCGCTAAGCGCAAAGGTCTTCCCTACCCTCACGTAAACACGCAGGGCGAAATTGAAGCCGATGCAACGTGGTGGGCCACTATGCAATCTGCGAGATAAACGCGATGAAAGGCCGTTTACTGGATGCCATCCCACTCAACTCTCTGACCGGCGTTGGCGCAGCGCAAAGCAGTAAACTGGCGAAAATTGGCCTGCACACCGTGCAGGACCTCCTGCTCCACCTTCCTCTGCGTTACGAAGACCGTACCCATCTGTACCCAATTGGCGAACTGCTGCCGGGTGTCTATGCCACCATTGAAGGCGAAGTGCTGAACTGCAATATCACCTTCGGCGGCCGCCGGATGATGACCTGTCAAATCAGCGATGGCTCGGGGATTCTCACCATGCGCTTTTTCAACTTCAGTGCAGCGATGAAAAACAGCCTTGCTACCGGGCGTAGGGTTCTGGCCTACGGCGAAGCCAAACGCGGGAAATACGGCGCAGAGATGATTCACCCGGAATACCGCGTACAAGGCGATCTCAGCACGCCAGAATTGCAGGAAACACTCACACCAGTGTATCCAACCACCGAAGGTGTGAAGCAGGCCACGCTGCGCAAGCTGACCGATCAGGCACTGGATCTGCTCGATACCTGCGCCATTGCCGAACTGCTGCCGCCAGAGCTGTTACAGGGCATGATGAGCCTACCCGAAGCACTGCGCACATTGCACCGCCCCCCACCGTCGCTGCAACTCAGCGATCTGGAAACCGGACAACATCCGGCGCAGCGACGTCTGATTCTCGAAGAACTGCTGGCGCATAACCTCAGCATGCTGGCGCTACGCGCCGGGGCACAGCGTTTTCACGCCCAGCCGTTAAGTGCTAACAACGCGCTAAAAGATAAGCTGCTGGCAGCATTGCCGTTCAAACCTACTGGCGCGCAGGCCCGCGTTACCGCTGAGATTGAACGCGATATGGCGCTGGATGTGCCGATGATGCGCCTGGTGCAGGGTGATGTCGGCTCCGGTAAAACGCTGGTTGCCGCGCTGGCTGCGCTGCGGGCTATCGCACATGGTAAACAGGTTGCGCTAATGGCTCCTACCGAATTATTGGCTGAACAGCATGCAAATAACTTCCGCAACTGGTTCGCGCCGCTGGGCGTTGAAGTGGGCTGGCTGGCGGGCAAGCAGAAAGGTAAAGCGCGTCTGGCGCAACAGGAAGCTATCGCCAGCGGTCAGGTGCAGATGATTGTCGGCACGCACGCGATTTTCCAGGAACAGGTGCAGTTCAACGGGCTGGCGCTGGTTATCATCGACGAACAGCACCGCTTCGGCGTACATCAGCGTCTGGCACTGTGGGAGAAAGGTCAGCAGCAGGGTTTCCATCCACACCAGCTAATCATGACCGCCACGCCGATTCCGCGCACCCTGGCGATGACAGCCTATGCTGACCTCGACACATCGGTTATCGATGAACTCCCTCCGGGGCGTACGCCGGTCACCACAGTCGCCATTCCGGATACCCGCCGCAGCGATATTATTGATCGCGTGCGCAACGCCTGTACCCACGAAGGACGTCAAGCATACTGGGTCTGTACGCTGATTGAAGAGTCTGACTTGTTGGAAGCTCAGGCGGCAGAAGCGACGTGGGAAGAGCTTAAACTGGCGCTGCCAGAACTCAATATTGGCCTGGTACACGGGCGCATGAAGCCCGCTGAGAAGCAGTCAGTAATGGCGGCCTTTAAGCAGGGTGAACTGCATCTGCTGGTTGCCACCACGGTGATTGAAGTGGGCGTGGACGTACCCAATGCCAGCCTGATGATTATTGAAAACCCGGAACGCTTAGGTCTGGCCCAGTTGCACCAGTTGCGTGGTCGCGTAGGCCGTGGCGCGGTGGCCTCCCACTGTGTCCTGCTCTACAAATCACCGCTGTCTAAAACCGCGCAGAAACGCCTGCAGGTTCTGCGAGACAGCAACGATGGATTCGTGATTGCGCAAAAAGATTTAGAGATTCGCGGCCCCGGCGAGCTGTTAGGTACTCGCCAGACCGGAACGGCAGAATTCAAGGTCGCAGATTTACTGCGCGATCAGGCGATTATCCCGGAAGTTCAGCGCATTGCCCGCCATATTCACGAACGTTATCCGCAACAGGCCTTGGCACTGATAGAGCGCTGGATGCCGGAAACCGAACGCTACTCCAACGCGTAGTTAATTCATAGCTGCGGCGGATGTTACCCCGCCGCACAGCCGTTATTGCGCGAAAATCGGTAACAGCAGATACAGCTTAATCACCAGCGCGTTGACGATATCGATAAAGAACGCCCCCACCATCGGCACCACCAGAAACGCCATATGGGATGGTCCAAAACGTTCGGTAATCGCCTGCATGTTGGCAATCGCCGTCGGCGTCGCGCCGAGGCCAAAACCACAGTGTCCGGCTGCCAGCACGGCGGCATCGTAGTTCTTACCCATCATGCGCCAGGTGACGAATATCGCGTACAGCGCCATGAAAATAGTCTGCACAACCAGGATTGCCAGCATCGGCAAGGCCAGTGAAGCCAGTTCCCACAACTTCAGGCTCATCAACGCCATCGCCAGGAACAGCGACAGACTTACGTTACCCAGCACCGAAACTGCACGTTCGAACACCCGATAAAAACCCAGTAGCGCCAGACCATTACTGAGGATCACCCCAACAAACAACACGCAGACGAAGGTCGGCAATTCCAGCACTGTTCCAACCAGCATTTGCGCAACGATTTTACCCACCGTCAGACAGATAGCGATCAGAGCAATGGTTTCAATCAGCACCAGCGAGGTGATCATGCGCCCAACGTCCGGCTTTTCAAATGCGGTCGGCACGGCCTGATCGTCCGGCATACCGTCTGGCGTGGTGGAGTGTTTGACCAGATAGCGTGCCACCGGGCCGCCAATCAGTCCGCCCAACACCAGACCAAACGTTGCGCAAGCCATCGCCACTTCAGTCGCATTGGTGAAGCCATAACGTTCAATAAACAGCTTGCTCCACGCGGCCCCGGTTCCGTGTCCACCAGAGAGGGTGATCGAGCCAGCGATCAGCCCCATCAGCGGATCCAGACCCAGTAGGGTCGCCATACCAATACCGATGGCGTTTTGCATCAGCAACAAGCCAACAACCACAATCAGAAAGATACCCACCACGCGGCCACCAGCACGCAGACTGGCGATATTGGCGTTCAGGCCGATAGTGGCGAAAAAGGCCAGCATCAGCGGATCGCGCAGGGTCATATCGAAGTCCACTTCCCAACCCATGCTTTTTTTCAGCACCAGCAGCGCAATCGCCACCAGCAATCCACCTGCAACGGGTTCGGGAATGGTGTATTTTTTCAGGAAGGAAACAGACTGGACGAGCTTACGTCCCAGCAGCAACACAAGGGTTGCCGCAACCAGCGTTGATAACGTATCGAGATAAAACATTTACAGCTCCATTAGTGCGTTTAGCACAATCACGCACGATGCATTCCAGACCGATTTTTAGCTCTTATTGAGTTTTCGGAGTGGATTTTAAGCAGAAAATGATGAAAAGTTATATAAAAATGTTTGTTTATCCGTTTTAAATATTAAGAATACCTGCTAGCAAACGTTTGCTTTTCTGCCCTGGTCAGATAAAATCACCGCTTTTCCACCATGGGATTGCCTCTGATGTCCGTTAACGCCGTAGAGTCAACAAATGCGCAACCGGTTGCGCAGACTCACAACAGTGAACTGATTTACCGTCTTGAAGATCGCCCCCCGTTAGCCCAGACCCTTTTTGCCGCCTGTCAGCATCTGCTGGCCATGTTCGTCGCGGTGATCACCCCTGCTCTGTTAATTTGCCAGGCGCTTGGTTTACCGGCTCAGGATACTCAACACATTATCAGTATGTCGCTGTTCGCCTCCGGCGTAGCTTCTATCATTCAGATCAAAGCCTGGGGACCAGTAGGCTCAGGGCTGCTATCCATTCAGGGCACCAGCTTTAACTTTGTTGCGCCACTGATTATGGGCGGTACGGCGCTAAAAACCGGTGGCGCAGATGTCCCAACCATGATGGCGGCGCTGTTCGGTACACTGATGCTGGCAAGCTGCACCGAGATGGTTATCTCGCGTGTCCTGCACCTGGCGCGTCGTATTATTACTCCGCTGGTCTCAGGGGTGGTAGTGATGATTATCGGCCTGTCGTTGATTCAGGTGGGTCTGACATCGATTGGCGGTGGCTATGCCGCAATGAGCGACAACACCTTTGGTGCGCCGAAGAATTTACTGTTGGCAGGCGTGGTGCTGGCGCTAATCATCCTGCTTAACCGTCAACGCAACCCTTACCTGCGCGTTGCGTCATTGGTGATTGCGATGGCGGCAGGCTATCTGCTGGCCTGGTTTATGGACATGCTGCCGCAAAATACCGCACCGGTAAGTCAGGACCTGCTGATGGTGCCAACGCCGCTGTATTATGGCCTGGGCATCGACTGGAGTTTACTGCTGCCGCTGATGCTGGTCTTTATGATCACTTCACTGGAAACCATCGGCGATATTACGGCCACCTCTGATGTCTCCGAGCAGCCGGTTTCTGGTCCGCTGTATATGAAGCGCCTGAAAGGCGGCGTGCTGGCGAACGGTCTGAACTCGTTTGTTTCCGCCGTGTTCAACACCTTTCCGAACTCCTGTTTTGGCCAGAACAACGGGGTTATTCAGTTAACGGGCGTCGCCAGCCGCTACGTTGGTTTTGTGGTGGCGCTGATGCTGATCGCGCTGGGCCTGTTCCCGGCAGTCAGCGGTTTTGTACAGCATATTCCTGAGCCGGTACTGGGCGGCGCAACGCTGGTAATGTTCGGTACTATTGCAGCATCCGGTGTGCGTATCGTGTCCCGCGAGCCGCTGAACCGCCGCGCGATTCTGATTATCGCGCTGTCGCTGGCAGTTGGTCTGGGTGTTTCCCAGCAGCCGCTGATTCTCCAGTTCGCCCCGGATTGGGTGAAAAACCTGCTCTCTTCCGGTATCGCCGCTGGCGGTATTACCGCAATCGTTCTGAATCTGGTATTCCCGCCAGAAAAGCAATAAGCAAAATGCGGCGTTGGTTCTGAATCAACGCCGCTGTAACGCTCTTTCACCATTCCCGCCTTGAGCATTGCGCCTAAATCGTGCATAACTTGACTATGTGCACTTCGCGGGATGGAAGACCATGAAATTTATTGGAAAGCTGCTTCTTTACGTGCTGATCGCCCTTGCAGTGGCGATTCTCGGCCTTTATTTTCTACTGCAAACCCGCTGGGGGGCAGAGCACGTCAGCGCCTGGGTTTCGGAGAACAGCAGCTACCATCTGGCGTTTGATGCCATCGATCACCGGTTTTCTTCCCCTTCCCATATTCTGCTGGAAAACGTCACCTTTGGCCGGGATGGTCAGCCCGCAACGCTGGTCGCTAAAACGGTCGATATTGGGCTGAGTAGCCGCCAAATCACCGACCCGCTGCACGTAGACACCATTTTGTTGCAAAACGGCACGCTGAATCTTTCCCAGCAAACAGCGCCGTTGCCGTTCCAGGCCGATCGCCTGCAATTGCAGGATATGGCGCTTAACAGCCCCGGCAGCGAGTGGAACCTCAGCGCCCAGCGCGTTAACGGCGGCGTCATTCCCTGGAGCCCTGAGGCAGGTAAAATTCTCGGGAGCAAAGCGCAAATTCAGCTCAGCGCCAGTTCGTTGACGCTCAACGATGTTCCAACTACCAACGTCTTGATTGAAGGCAGCATCGACCATGACCGGGTGACGCTAAGCAATATTGGCGCTGACGTGGCGCGTGGGGCATTAACCGGCGTAGCGCAACGCAATGCAGACGGGAGCTGGGTTGTGGAGAATCTGCGCCTGAACGATATCCGGCTGCAAAGCGACAAATCGCTGGCCGACTTTTTTGCCCCGTTAAGCACTATTCCTTCCCTGCAAATTGGTCGTCTGGAAGTGACGGATGCCCGTCTGCAAGGCCCCGACTGGGCGGTGACGGATCTCGATCTGAGCTTGCGCAACATGACCTTCAGCAAGGACGACTGGCAAACTCAGGAAGGAAAATTGTCGATGAACGCCAGCGAGTTTATTTACGGCTCTCTGCACTTCTTCGATCCGATTCTGAACGCCGAGTTCTCACCTCAGGGCATTGCGCTGCGCCAGTTCACCACCCGCTGGGAAGGCGGTATGGTCAGAACATCCGGAAACTGGATGCGCAGCAACAAAGCACTGGTCCTTGACGATGCCGCTATTGCTGGTCTGGAATACACGCTGCCGGAAAACTGGAAGCAGCTGTGGATGAACCCCCTGCCAGCGTGGTTAAACAGCCTGACGCTGAAGAAATTTAGTGCCAGCCGTAATCTGGTGATAGATATCGACCCCAATTTCCCGTGGCAGCTCACCGCGCTGGACGGCTACGGTGCTAACCTCGGGCTGGTACAGAACAATCAGTGGGGGATCTGGAGCGGTAGCGCCACCCTCAACGCCGCTGCCGCTACCTTTAACCGTACCGACGTGCGTCGCCCTTCGCTGGCGCTGACGGCAAACAGCAGCACCATCAATATCAGCGAACTGAGCGCCTATACGGAAAAAGGACTGCTGGAGGCCACTGCCAGCATTTCGCAGCTACCTCAGCGCCAGACGCAGGTCAGCCTGAACGGGCGCGGCGTGCCAATGACGATCCTGCAGCAGTGGGGCTGGCCCGCACTGCCGCTTTCCGGCGATGGCAACATCCAGCTTACCGCCAGCGGCAATATTCAGGCCGATGTGCCGCTCAAGCCAACGGTCAACGGTCAGCTGCATGCGGTGAACGTGGAGAAACAGCAGGTAACGCAAACCATGCAGGCGGGCGTGGTTTCGGGGAGTGAAGTCACTGCACCACCACCTGCACAATGATTTATTGCCCGGTGGCGCTTCGCTTACCGGGCCTACTCACGCTCATAAGCGAATATATTCACTGCACAACAGCCATTTCACCGGCTCGTCTTCTTCAATCAACGGGAAGCGACCGCCAGGTTCCAAAAAGTGGTTGTCATGCTGGTCGTCATTGACCATCGAGATTTCCCAGCCCAGCACAAACGCCTTCTCCGCCCAAAAGCGATGATACAAGCGCGGTGGCAGGCACACTCCTTGTCCCGGTTTCAATACCAGCGTCTCGCCAGCGTTAACTGTACGCCGCTGACCATCCACGCTAACCTCAACAACGCGTCGGGCGTCATACTCATCATCAGGCGTGGCCCACGCCAGTTGCATACACAAATCACCGCCGCCGCGATTAACGATATCTTCCATTTTATGGCGATGAAAATGCCATGGCGTTTGCTGATCCTGCTGAATTTGCAACATCTTTTCGGCGTACGGTTTGGGGTAGTCCGCTGACCCCATCAAACCATTGCGCAACGTTAGTAACGTCAGCCCCGTTTGCGCAAAATCTCCGTGCCCGAAGTCGGTAATATCCCAGCCCAACTGGAGATCGCGCACTTCACGCCACAGAGTTTGATCCTGTTGCCGCCAGGCATCGACCGTAAAATACGCAAAATCAGGCAGACAGACCCGAAAAGTCTCAGCGATGGCATGCGCTTTATCGACGGCATAATTAATGTGTGAACGCTTCATTCCACTTTTCCTTGTTGCGAAAGAGGCGGGTCGCCCCGCCTGCATGCCGTTAGTAAAGTGATGCTTTGCCGGTTGAACCGAACAGTTTCATTTTGTGGCGGATAACGTCCCGCGCGGCGCTAATGGCTTCCGGATAGATTACGTTCGGGTCCCACCAGGTTTCTTTCGCCAGAATTTCGCGGACTTTCTGGAAGTAAGCGTATTTCATATCGCTGGAAATGTTGATTTTGCCAACGCCCAACGTCACGGATTCGGCAATTTCCGCATCCGGGTTCGCGGAACCGCCGTGCAGCACCAGCGGAATATCCACACGTCCGGCGATATCGCGCAGGATGTTCATTTGCAGCTCTGGCTGCATCCCTTTCGGGTAGATCCCGTGCGCGGTTCCAATCGCCACCGCCAGCGTGTCTGCACCGGTTCGGGCGATAAAATCCTCTGCCTGAGCAGGATCGGTATAAGTAACCTTCGACACGCCGCCTTCCACTGACGTCCCGGTCTGGCCAATCGTTCCCAACTCCCCTTCCACCGAAACACCTACCGCATGCGCCAGTTTGACCACTTCGCGGGTCAGCGCCACGTTCTCTTCATATGGCAGCAGCGAGCCATCAATCATCACCGAGGTAAACCCACACTGAATCGCCCGCAAGACATGCTCAACCGAAGCGCCGTGGTCCAGATGCAGAGTAAAGGGAACCGGGCTACGCATGGTGATATCACGGACGTAGCTAAAAAACGCATCGCCGACAAAATCATGTTCGCTGGGGTGAATGGAGATAATCGCCGGGGTGTTGGTCGCTTCCGCTTCTTCCACTACTGCGCGTACAAAGCAGCTGTCCGCCACGTTGAATGCGCCGATGGCAAAACCGTGCTGACGGGTAGGTTGCAGTAATTCTTTCATCGAAACTAACATGTTAATTCTCCAGTTTCAGGGTGTAGAAAGCCCTGCCAGTGCGTCATCGCAGAGGCATAGAAGGCGTTACAGAAAATGAATCAGGCTTTGCCGATAGCGCCGCTGGCCTGCAGGTACGGAATAATGGCTTCCTCGCAGGCCTGTTCCATCAGGGCCAGGGCATCAACGAGTTCACCGGATGTGTCGCGACACAGGGTATGCAGTAGCGCAGCCTTTCCGGCTTCGAAAACCGCCGCACCAACGTTTATCTTGGCGACACCAAACGTCGGGCAGCGCTGTAGCTGGTCAAACGGCGTTCCGCTGCCGCCATGCAGCGCCAGCGGCACCGTTGATAACCGGGCTATTTCCTCCAGCCGCAGGAAATCAATAGCAGGTGTGATACCCGGCGCGTACATGCCGTGTGCTGTACCCACCGACACCGCCAGCAAATCGATCCCGGTCTGTTGGATGAAGGGTTCCACGTCGGCGGCCTGGGTCATCAAATCAGCGTTAGCGGCGTGGTCATAGCACGGAGCATCGGCCAAATGACCCAGCTCGCCTTCCACGCACAGAGAAACGCTGGCTGCAAGCTCAACCACCGCCCGGGTCTGGCGAATGTTCTCCTCCAGCGCAAAGGCGGAGGCGTCGATCATTAAGCCGCTGAATCCGGCGCGAAAAGCCTGGCGAATGCGTACAGGATCCTTTCCATGATCCAGCGCCAGCGCGACCGGTACCGAGGCTTCCTCTGCCAGCGTTTTGACCACCGCTGCCGCTATCGGGGCCGGAAAATGCTCCAGATGCCCCTGATACAAATTCAGAATGATGGGCGCACGGTGTTTCTCCGCCACTCGCACCGCTGCGCGGGCGCTTTCCAGGTTCATACAGTTGATGGCCAACAGCGCGTACTGCTTGCGCCAGGCTTTGGTCACCATGCTTTTCATATCGGCAAACATACGGCCTCCGGTTATTCCAGGGTGAAGGTGATTTCTTCGTCTTTCAGCTTTTGATCGCTGAGTTCGTCAAACTCTTCATCACGCTCGGTTACCGGTTTCTTCCACAGCGACAGCATGACGCCGCAAATCACCGTACCGATCCCCAGCGCCAGGCAAAACAGCAGCGGATGCGTAAAGAGCGGAACCACAAACATGCCGCCGTGCGGTACCGGGCTTTCGACACCCCACACCATAATCAGGCCACCCGCAATCGCCGATGCCACCACGCAGGAGCCCACCACGCGCAGCAGGTCGCGTGCCGCAATCGGAATGACCCCTTCGGTAATCATGCAGATCCCCATTGGGAATGCGGCCTTCAGCGCCTCACGTTCCGCACGGGTGTACTTGTGACGCGTCAACAGGAAAGAGAGCGTAATGCCAAATGGAGGGATCATCGAACCGACAAACTTCACCGCTTCCGGACCGTACACGCCGCTGACCAGCATGCCGTCAGCAAACAGCGACATGGTTTTATTCACCGGCCCGCCGAAGTCGAATGTCGCCATCGCACCGAGGATAGCGCCCATCAGAAAGCGGGATCCGCCCTGCATAGACTCCAGCAGATGAATCAACGCGTCCTGCAGCCAGGCAATCGGCTTGCCAATCAGCGTCATCATCAACAGGCCGCCGATAACGGTACTCAGTACCGGCAGCACCATGATGGGCATCAACCCCTGCATCGACTGCGGCAAACGGATATAGCGCTTGAGCAGTAGGACGGTATAACCGACCAGAAATCCGCCCAGCATCCCGCCGATAAAACCGGTATGAATTTCTCCGCAGACGAAGCCGACAATCAGACCCGGCGCGAATCCCGGACGGTCAGCAATGGAGTACGCAATCGCCGCGCTAATCAGCGGTACGATTAACCCCATCCCCCAGCCGCCAATCTGGTTGAGCATCCAGGGAATGGTTCCTGTTTTTTCACCGACGTTAGTGCCGCCAAGTATTTGCCCGAGAGCAATACAGATCCCGGCGGCGACAATTAACGGGATCATCCACGAAATTCCCGTTAATAAATGTTTTTTTATTTCCTGAGATAGCGGAATTTTATTTTCACTCATGTGAAATCCCTCCAGAATGAGGATCGCTACTGGTTATTATTAACTAATGATTTTTCGACCTTTTCAAGAAACTGAATGGGCGACTTTATGACGATTTCAGTTTTTACTCGCACAATGCGTTTGTTTGAAAATCGCTCCTCCCCTTTTATTTTTACATCGACAGCAAGAATCACGACATCAGCCGCAGAAATATCTTCTGTCAGCAGTTCGTTTTCTGTGCCAATGGTGCCCTGGGTTTCAACTTTTATATTATGACCAAGCGCTTTGGCACCTTTAATTAACTTCTCACGGGCAATATAGGTGTGCGCAATACCCGCCGTACAGGCGGCAACACAAACAATATTCATAACATGCTCCACATTTTATTTAGCAGACATTGGATTCAGCATATTGGCTAAAAAGCTCAATAATTTTTTGTGGACTACTTTCAACTAATAGTTGTTCAATAATGTCGTCATCTGCCAACGCGCCAGCAACCTGCGAAAGCAGACGAATATGGGTGGTGTTTTGATCTTCAAGACGTACGGCAAACAGAATAATGCACCGTACATTGCTGCCGTCCAGGGTTTCCCAGGGAATCTCCTGGCGGGTACGCCCAATCGCCAGCGTGGTATTGACCACCGCCGAGGATTTCCCGTGCGGGATCGCAATATGGTTTTCGAAGCCGGTCGAGCCTTCTGACTCACGTTGCCAGACATCCTGAATAAACGTTTCGCGACAGCTAATTGCTCCATCTTTTTGCAGAATATCCGTCAGTTCCTCAATAGCCTCCGTTTTGCTTGTAGCCTTCATGTCCAAAATAACGCGATTTGTATTGAGTATTTTCGTGATGTCCATCAATCATACCTCATGGAGTTCAGACATTAATTTTCAACGACCAGCGACGTCGCCCGATGTAATTTTTCCGTAATAACCGTTTCTGTTACCCGCTTAATATCCGCATCATTGAAGAAGGCAGTGACATACACGACCGGCATGGCAACCGCGGGTAAATTAATCGTCGATACCACCAGTTCAATATCGTCCGTCAGTACAGAGGGCAGGCTGCCTGCCGACACCACGCCGACGATAGTCCAGTCCGGAAAGGCGCGTAGAATACGGCTTTTGAGTAAGTGAGAAGTGCCGATACCCGTTGAACAGACCAGTAGTACGCGTTTACGCGCTATCTGACGCTCCATTGCGGCCTGAAAATGCACGGTTAAATATCCCACTTCATCTTCCGACACGGCCCGCTCGCCCCAACCGCTAAACACCCGATTTACCGCACACTGGGTCAGACGCCACACGTCCTGCAACTCGCCTTTGATATCCTCCAGCAACGGATTACGAATGCGGATCTGGTAGTTCAGTCGGTTAATCAGCGGTTTAATGTGGATCAGCAATCCGTCATACAGCGCCGTGTCCTGGCTAAGATCGCTGTCGACCATCTCGGCGAAGGTGGCAATCAACCGATGGGTAATCAAACGCGCTTCGTCGCTGGAGTGCATATGACCAATCACACTCACGTCATTATGCTCTTCAATCACCACACCCGAGGAGATAATGTATTGATATATAAACCAGACTTCGTCTTCAGGCAGCGGGTGGGCAATGCGTTTTTCGATATTCTGAATCATGCGACTGGCAATGGAAAATATGTTCTCATCACAGGTAGTGATGCTCTCTTCTTTTCTCGGAAGTGCATTGCCACGCGTGATGCGGTACATCATGATCAGAATATGGGTAAAGATATTGACGTAATAAGGCTCGCCGAGCGACCAGCACAGGTCGTTCTCCATTTCCTGTAATAACGTCTGGACAAATAAAACATCTTCTTCGCCAAAGTAATGCACTAAGGCTTTATAACTGCCCGGGTCAAGGCGTGAATAAACCACGTTACCAGGTTCATTATGGTTAATCACACCGTTAATCAGCGATGCCATCGCCTGGCGCACACCGCTCTCGCTACCTTCGATGTGCGTGCCGCTCTGACTGCGAATCAACGACAGGCCCAGTGGGGTAATCCAGGATTCAATTACTTTCAAATCGTTCACAATCGATGCGCTACTAATAAAATAACGTTCGGATAATTTACTGATCGACGTTTCATGCGGCGTTTCGCTTAATAATTGTGAAGCTATCTTTACTCGCCGTGAATTATTCATCATGCCGTCAGCATCATCACCCTCCGTTCCTAATAACTGGTCCATATATAAAAGGTCGGTAATATTATCGGCACTTAATATCACCCCAGCACCAGCACGTTTATCGATGGCTATTTTCCATTCTGATAACCATGGTTCCAGTAAGCGCAGATCGCGCTGCACAGTTTTCTCTGAAACAGATAAATACTCGGCAATTTTCAGCAGCGTGACATATTCCTTCTTAGACAGAAGAAATTTTAATAATCTGTTTTGTCGCGAGGTAATCATTTGCATTATTTACCCTTATTACATACCAGATTAAATATCTATACCCGTCATACTTCAAGCTGCATATGCGTTGGCTTTCCGGTAATGACTCCAACTTATTGATAGTGTTTTATGTTCAGATAATGCCCGATGACTTTGTCATGCAGCTCCACCGATTT
>NZ_JAOWHJ010000002.1:0-227577 GCF_030332695.1 Citrobacter sp. Cpo089
AATCGGTGGAGCTGCATGACAAAGTCATCGGGCATTATCTGAACATAAAACACTATCAATAAGTTGGAGTCATTACCCAACTCGGCTGTGATATTGTACGAGAGGTTATATCGTTCAATATTATCAGCGGCATTTTCGTAAAAGCTAACAGACAAATCACCAGGTAAATTTTTAGGCTCAAAAGCTATTGAGATAGCACCTATTTTATTCCAGTGAATTAAGTCTTCACATTCGCAATTGAGCAATTTAGCAGCTCTTTCGAATGAGCAGTATTCTAAAGGCGCGATTCGGTTCTCTTTCCAGACGTTGCTATCCATCACCTCATCCTCTTGCGCATCTGATAAAAACTGAGGCAGGCATCAGGTGTTACTGCTTTTCGCCTGACCGGGCTAGCCCCAGTTTGTTCGGTTAATTGCCAACAACCCGTAATTTCTTCATGTCATATGGTGCAACATGTTGATCAGAGTTTGCTTCAAGATAGTCTGACCACCACTGCATCATTCGGCGGCGCTCCTGCATGTGCTGCGCCAGATGAACATAAGCCGCACGTACCTCATTACGTTCCTGATGGCTCATTTGCCGCTCTACGGCATCCCGTGACCACAATCCTGATTCGGTAAGAGCAGAGCAGGCCATTGCCCGGAAACCATGTAAGCAAACATCGGCCTGAGTATCATAACCCATAGTACGGAGCGCTTTATTAACCGTGTTCTCACTCATAGGCTTATAGGGGTTGCTATCGCCAGGAAAAATCAGTGTGTACTCATTGCTGATGCTTTTAATCGATTTCAATACGTCAATTGCCTGCGAAGACAATGGTACTGAATGCCCACTGCCCATTTTAGCCCCACGTTCAGAGAATTTTACACCTGCGATTTCTTCTCGCTGACCAGGGATTGTCCACATGGCAGTATCAAAATTTATCTCGTCCCAGCGAGCGTGGCGAAGTTCGCTGGAGCGAACAAACGTATGAAGAGATAGTAATACTGCGAGTTTGGTGAGAGATCTGCCTGTGTATGTTGCAGTTTTCGTCATCAATTCTGGCAGGCGATCCAGAGGAAGGGCGGGGCGGTGTTTAGTTTTAGGACTCGTCAAAGCACCTTTCAGGTCGTGAGCTGGGTTGTACTCGACTATTCCACGCTGAACCGCATAGCGGAATACGCTGCTCATCGTTGTCTTTACTCTTCCCGTAGTAGCACCAATGCCTTGTTCGTTCATGCTGATAAGCAAAGGTAGCAGATCCCGTGTTTTTAAGCTGTCGATGGGTTTACTACCGATGAGAGGAAATATGTGGTTTTCCATTTCCCTCAATATTTTATTACGGGTGATCTCTTTCCACTCAGGATGTCCCATCGTTCCGCCGTGCCACTCACGGGCTATAGCCTCGAAAGTCGGTGACGTTGGTTCAGTGCTTTCAGCTTTTTTTGCTTCACGTGGATCTTTGCCGTCGGCAAGAAGCTGTCTGGCTTCATCTCTGCGTTTACGTGCTGTTGTCAGTGGAACATCCGGATACACGCCCAATGCTAATGTCGCCTGTTTACCAGCAAAGCGATAATTCATGCGCCAGTATTTGCCACCCGTTTTTTTGACCAAGAGGTACAGACTGCCACCATCGGTTATTTTGTAATCGGTGTCTCGTGGCTTGGCATTCTCGATCTGTTTGGGTGAAAGCTCGTTTATAGCCATAAATGGCACCCCCTCAAGAGGTAATTGATGGTATCTGGATATCGAACTGATGAATACCATCACTTATACCATCAGAGTGCTGTAATGTCATGAAGGTAATTGAACGCTGTGTAAGTGTGGTTTCTGTTGAAAGGCTTGGTATTGCTGATGTTGTGAAGTGAACTGAAGTGGTGTGAAATGACTTAATGGTGTCCCCTGCAGGAATCGAACCTGCAACTAGCCCTTAGGAGGGGCTCGTTATATCCATTTAACTAAGGGGACGAAGCGGCACGAGTATAGCGTTTTTTACTCACAACGGTAAGTCTCAGGCCGCCCGACTGCTCAAACAGTCACCATTCAGGCCTGTTTTTTCTGGTTTTTCTGCTTTTGCTCATCACGCTTTGCTTGCAACCTGGCTTCTTCCTTGCGTTTGTTGCTCATATCATTGCGGATCTGCGCATGGCTCATCAGCGCGAAAATAAACGTTCCGCCACAGATATTCCCGGCGAGCGTTGGTAGCGCAAAGGGCCAGAAAAAATCACTCCAGTGCAGCGTGCCATTAAAGACCAAATAGAGAATTTCCACCGAGCCGACGACGATATGCGTGGTATCACCTAACGCAATCAGCCAGGTCATCAGAATAATGACCACAATTTTTGCCGCCCCGGCAGCTGGAAACATCCACACCATGGTGGCAATTAACCAGCCGGAAATGATGGCGTTGGAAAACATCTCTGTTGGCGTATTTTTCATCACATCCATACCAATTTTGACAAAAGCATCGCGGGTCTCTTCATCAAAAATCGGCATATGTTCAAACGCCCATGCGGCAACCCCGGTGCCAATAATATTACCCAGCAGAACCACGCTCCACAGGCGCATCAACAGGCCAAAATTGCCGAGGGTAGGGTTTTGCATCACCGGCAGTACAGCGGTGACGGTATTTTCGGTAAAGAGTTGCTGGCGGGCCATAATGACAATAATAAAGCCGAAGGTATAACCGAGGTTCTCGAGTAAAAATCCCCCTGGCACGCCTTCCAGCTGTACGTGAAAAATCCCTTTAGCCAGCAATGAGGCGCCCATCGACAGTCCTGCTGCGATGGCTGACCACAGTAGCGCCATCGCGTCACGCTCCATCTCTTTCTCTCCATCCTGGCGAATATGTTCATGGATTGCCATGGCGCGGGAGGGGAGTCTGTCCTCATCAAGCTCTATCTTTGTCCCTGTTAGCTTTTCATCGCTTTCCACCTCGAGCTCGTCGCTGTGTCGATCGATCTTATCTTTCTTGATGTCATTCATAGCCTAATCCTGAATAAGCACGTATTGCTAAAGCGTAGCGGCTTTTGTCCGAAAATCAGCGGGAGAAAGTCTGAGATAGCAAAAATAGTAACGTTTGTTTTTATCGGGTTAGTTAGAATAGAACCGCCGCGGAGTGCGCATTACCAGGCTATGATCAAATCAGTAAGACAGGGTATATAGACATCATTTGACGTGCTGTTACAATCGCTCACATCTAAACAGGCGGATACGTCATCGTTCCGTCATGGATGGCAATCAGCGATAGCCATAAAACACAGGGAGACACTTATGAAGCTTCGCCTGTCGGCGCTTGCGCTGGGAACCACACTTTTGGTGGGGTGTGCGAGCTCCGGTACTGAACAGCAGGGGCGTTCGGATCCATTTGAAGGGTTCAACCGCACCATGTACAACTTCAACTTTAATGTTTTAGATCCATACGTTGTTAGACCCGTAGCTGTTGCCTGGCGAGATTATGTTCCGCAGCCAGCGCGTAATGGTTTAAGCAACTTTACGGGGAACCTTGAAGAGCCGGCCGTCATGGTCAACTATTTCCTGCAAGGCGATCCTTATCAGGGGATGGTGCACTTTACCCGTTTCTTCCTGAATACCCTGTTAGGTATGGGCGGCTTTATCGATGTGGCTGGTATGGCTAATCCGAAGTTGCAGCGCGTTGAACCACACCGCTTTGGCAGTACGTTAGGCCACTATGATGTTGGTTACGGACCGTATATGCAGCTTCCATTCTACGGTAGTTTCACGCTGCGTGATGACGGCGGCGATATGGTCGATACCCTGTATCCGGTACTGTCCTGGCTGACCTGGCCGTTGTCGATAGGCAAATGGACGGTTGAAGGGATTGAAACTCGCGCGCAATTGCTCGACTCTGATGGTCTGCTGCGTCAGTCTTCTGATCCTTACATCATGGTGCGTGAAGCTTACTTCCAGCGTCATGACTTTATTGCGAACGGCGGGAAACTCAAACCAGAAGAAAACCCGAACGCGAAAGATATTCAGGATGATTTAAAAGAGATCGATTCTGAGTAAGGAATTGGGCAAATAAAAAGGTGAGCTAAAAAGCTCACCTTTTTTACGTCTGAAGAAAATCAGAATGCGTAGTTGAAGTTTGTACCAAACAGCCAGGCTTTACCTTCAGAGTCGAAAGTATATTTGCCTTCTTGCACTGTTACTTTTTGTCCGTGCATGTAAGACACACCGACGTCGATAGAGGCATCGTCATTGAACGCATAAGTTGTACCTGCACTCAACCACAGGCGATCCTGATCCGGAATCGAGATGGAACGCTTACTTGCTGGAACCGGGCTATCGTCATAAGCAATACCGGTACGGAACGTCCAGCTTTTATCCATATAGTAAGTCGTACCCAATGCAATGCGGTAAGAATCTTTGAAGCCTTCTTCTTTATAGAACAGTGTCTGTCCATTGGAACCTGTGGCTTTCAGCTCCTGGAACTGACTCCAGCTGGTATAGGCCATGCTGTAGTGGATAGCCCACTGTGGTGCAATACGGTTATAACCTGACAATTCCCACATTTCAGGAAGGTTAAGTGTCAGAGAACCCGGGACAGTGGCATTGGTCGTTCCCCATGGGAATGTAGTGCCAGCGCCAGGTATAGCATTCGCCTGGGTACGGATGCCACTCTTATAATCGCCATCAAAATCAATTTTAACTTCAGAACGGTACGTTAAACCATAACGGTTATTTTTATCCAGTTCGTACAGAATCCCGGCGTTCCAACCGTAGCCCCATTCGTCCCCTTTCAGGCTGGCAATTTTGTTGCTGACCTTCGGTAATGCAGCCGTCTGCTCGCCAGAATAACGTTCAATTTTTGCATCAGCATAAACGGCGTTAAAACCGAGACCGAAGCTCCAGCTATCATTCAGACGGTAGGCGCCGCTCAGGTTAAGGTTGACCGTTTTAAGGTCGGTCTTACCGCCGTATTCACCGACGATGTAGCTGTCGTTAAATTCGGTAGCCAGGCCATAGTTTGAGGTAACGGAAGCACCCCAACCAAACTGTTCGTTGATAGGCATCACGAAGTGAGCATTGGGAACCCACGCCGTAGGCGCGATGTTGTCCGCATCAGTGCTGCGTCCGGTGTATGGCGATTTACCGGAAATATTAACGTCTGGATCGATATACACCGCACCTGCTGAGAAAGTAGGGCGATCGAACATCATAATCAGTGCCGGGTTACGACTGGCGTTACCTGCATCATCTGCAATTGCGCCTTCACCCGAATATGCCCGGCCAAGGCCAGAGGAAGAAAATTCGTTTAACTGAAAGCCTGCAGACCAGGCCTGTGTGGAGATAATTGCCACTGCGACTGCGAGAGCAGACTTTGTAAACAGGGTTTTCTGGCTCATGACCATAACCTCATAGATTTATTTTTATACAAACAATGTTACATGCCGTAACAGGAGCGCGAAGTGTAGGGTCTGAGGTACGACTTAGAAATCAGACCAGTGGCGTGAGTATAGGTCGGACCAGCTGGAATGTTGCAAGTATGTTTATAAATATTTTCAAATTTGATCAGAGAAACGCGATCCAGCTGGCAAAATTGCGGGGGTGCGCACTCACCTGTTTGGGCGATTTTTGTTTTAGATCATTTTTAAGTGTGATTTCGGTCACTTATCGCATTTCATACAATTAACGACTGGAGAGGCGAATAATGGGAGCGTAAAATATCCCTATCGTTTATCTGGCACCTCAGGTGCGAATACAGAGGAAATCTACAATGAGTAAATGCAGTGCTGATGAAACCCCGGTTTGCTGCTGTATGGATGTTGGCACCATCATGGACAACTCCGATTGCACCGCGTCCTACAGCCGTGTGTTCGCGAACCGCGCAGAGGCAGAAGAAACGCTGGCCGCTCTGACTGAAAAGGCGCGTGGCGTGGAATCTGAGCCTTGCCAAATCACCTCGACCTTTACTGAAGAGTCAGAAGGTGTGCGTCTGGATATCGACTTTGTTTTTGCCTGTGAAGCTGAAACGCTGATCTTCCAGCTGGGCCTGCGTTAATCCCCCTCTGCAAAAGCCCTTGCTATCTGATAGCAAGGGCTTTTTCGTAACTGTCAGTGATTATTCACTGTGTCTTAGCTCCCACTTTCTTTTCTCTCCGCTTGGCTAAATGTAAAAAATTGGTTAAGACTATGATCAGGTCAGACCACTTATTTTATTTTTTACAGGGGAGTGTTATGAGTCAGGCTTTACCGCTGGTTACCCGCCAGGGCGACCGTATTGCCATTGTAAGTGGATTGCGTACGCCATTTGCTCGTCAGGCTACCGCGTTTCATGGCATTCCCGCCGTTGATTTAGGAAAAATGGTCGTCGGTGAGCTGCTGGCGCGCAGCGAAATACCTGCTGATGTGATTGAGCAACTGGTTTTTGGTCAGGTGGTGCAAATGCCTGAAGCGCCAAATATTGCTCGTGAAATCGTGCTGGGAACCGGCATGAATGTGCATACGGATGCCTATAGCGTAAGCCGAGCCTGCGCGACCAGTTTTCAGGCAGTGGCGAATGTCGCGGAAAGCCTGATGGCGGGGTCTATTCGTGCGGGAATTGCGGGTGGTGCGGACTCATCGTCAGTCTTGCCTATTGGCGTTAGTAAAAAGCTGGCGCGGGTGCTGGTGGATGTCAATAAGGCCCGGACAACCGGTCAACGCCTTAAACTCTTTTCCCGACTGCGTTTACGTGACCTGATGCCTGTGCCGCCAGCCGTCGCCGAGTATTCCACTGGTTTGCGTATGGGGGATACGGCTGAGCAAATGGCCAAAACCTATGGTATTACCCGAGAACAGCAGGATGCTCTGGCGCACCGCTCTCATCAGCGTGCCGCTCAGGCGTGGGCTGAAGGAAAGCTGGCAGATGAGGTAATGACTACCTACGCGCCACCGTTTAAAGATCCTTTTTCAGAAGATAACAATATTCGCGGCAACTCTACGCTGGCCGATTACGCCAAACTACGTCCGGCGTTTGACCGCAAGCACGGCACTGTCACCGCAGCAAACAGTACCCCGCTAACGGACGGCGCAGCCGCCGTGATCATGATGACGGAGTCGCGTGCGAAAGAGTTGGGGCTGGTGCCGCTGGGATACCTGCGTAGTTTTGCTTTTACCGCCATCGATGTCTGGCAGGACATGCTGCTGGGACCAGCGTGGTCAACGCCGCTAGCCCTGGAGAGAGCGGGTCTGACGATGGCAGATTTAACCCTGATCGACATGCATGAAGCTTTTGCCGCACAAACGCTGGCGAATCTTCAGTTGTTGGGTAGCGAACGTTTTGCCCGCGACGTGCTGGGCAGGGCACATGCCACTGGCGAAGTTGATGACAGTAAATTTAACGTGCTGGGTGGATCGATTGCCTATGGACACCCCTTCGCCGCTACCGGTGCGCGCATGATCACTCAAACCCTACATGAGTTACGACGTCGTGGCGGTGGTTTTGGTTTAGTGACCGCCTGTGCAGCTGGTGGTTTGGGTGCAGCCATGGTTCTGGAGGCGGAATAATGGAAATGGCATCGGCTTTTACACTAAACGTACGTCTGGATAACGTTGCTGTTGTCACCATTGATGTGCCCGGAGAGAAAATGAACACCCTGAAAGCGGAGTTTGCTTCTCAGGTACGGGCCATTCTGAAACAAATCCGCGATAACAAAGCATTGCGCGGCGTGGTGTTTATTTCGGCTAAACCCGATAACTTCATTGCCGGGGCGGATATCAACATGATTGGTAGTTGTCGTAGCGCGCAGGAAGCCGAAACGCTGGCCCGTCAGGGGCAGCAGATGATGGCGGAAATTAATGCCTTGCCGATCCCGGTTATCGCCGCGATTCATGGCGCATGCCTTGGCGGTGGCCTGGAGATGGCACTGGCGTGCCACAACCGTATTTGTACCGATGATGTTAAAACCGTTCTGGGTTTACCGGAAGTACAACTTGGCTTGTTGCCAGGCTCCGGTGGTACGCAGCGGCTGCCGCGCCTGATTGGCGTCAGTACCGCACTGGATATGATCCTCACCGGAAAACAATTACGCGCAAAACAGGCGCTGAAAGTTGGTTTAGTGGATGAAGTTGTACCGCATTCCATTTTGCTGGAAGCGGCCGTAGAACTGGCTAAAAAGGACAGTTCTGCGCATCGAACACTGCCCGTGAGAGAGCGAGTGTTGGCGGGGCCGCTGGGGCGGGCGCTGTTGTTCCGCATGGCCAGTAAAAAGACGGTGCAAAAAACGCAAGGTAACTACCCTGCAACAGAACGTATCCTTGAGGTCATCGAAACCGGGCTAGCGCAAGGCAGCAGTAGCGGTTACGACGCTGAGGCCAGTGCGTTTGGTGAGCTGGCGATGACATCCCAGTCTCAGGCGTTACGGCACATCTTTTTTGCCAACACCGATGTGAAAAAAGATCCCGGAAGTGATGCGAAACCTGGCCCGCTAAACAGCGTAGGTATTTTGGGCGGCGGTCTGATGGGCGGTGGTATTGCCTACGTGACGGCCTGTAAAGGCGGCTTGCCTGTGCGCATCAAAGATATAAACGCTAAGGGAATCAACCACGCGCTGAAGTACAGCTGGGATCAGCTTGAAACGAAGGTTCGCCGCCGTCATATCAAAGCCAGCGAACGCGATAAACAACTGGCGCTGATTTCGGGAACGATCGACTACCGTGGCTTTGCGCATCGCGATCTAATTATTGAAGCCGTGTTTGAAGATCTGTCGCTAAAACAAAGGATGGTGGCAGAAGTTGAGCAAAATTGCGCACCTCATACCATTTTTGCTTCTAACACCTCATCTTTGCCCATTAGCGATATTGCTGCGAACGCTGCAAGGCCCGAACAAGTGATTGGTTTACACTTTTTTAGTCCGGTGGAAAAAATGCCGTTGGTCGAAGTGATCCCGCATGCCACGACCTCTGAGCAGACAATTGCAACTACCGTTAAGTTAGCGAAAAAACAGGGTAAAACGCCGATAGTGGTGAGAGATAAGGCCGGCTTTTACGTTAACCGCATTTTAGCGCCTTATATTAACGAAGCGATTCGTATGTTGACCGAAGGCGAGCGGGTCGAAACCATAGACGCCGCGCTGGTTAAGTTTGGTTTTCCAGTTGGGCCAATCCAACTTTTGGATGAGGTTGGAATTGATACGGGCACTAAAATTATACCAGTGCTTGAGGCTGCATATGGAGAACGTTTTAGCGCGCCTGCAAATGTTGTTGCTTCAATTTTGAATGACGATCGCAAAGGTAGAAAAAATGGTCGGGGTTTCTATCTTTATGGTGCGAAAGGGCGTAAAAGCAAAAAACAGGTCGACCCTGCAATTTATACGCTTATTGGCGTCCAGGGTCAGGGCCGACTTTCCGCCGCGCAGGTAGCAGAGCGGTGCGTTATGTTAATGCTCAATGAAGCAGCCCGTTGTTTCGACGAGAAGATAGTCCGCAGCGCACGTGATGGCGACATCGGCGCTGTATTTGGTATTGGTTTTCCGCCATTCCTCGGCGGCCCGTTCCGGTATATGGATTCTCTCGGCGCGGGTGAAGTGGTTGCGGTTCTGCAACGGCTGACCACGCAGTACGGCTCGCGGTTTACACCGTGTGAGCAGTTATTGCAGATGGCGGAACGCAGTGAAAGATTCTGGAATATTGGGGAAACTGACCTGAATTCATGAGGTCAAAGGTAGGATGAATCCGCACTGAATGTATGGGTCGCGCTCAAAATGTAAACAGAGATTGACTATACTTACGCCGTTGAGGTAAAAAACAGCGTTTCATTCGGTGAATGGATAAGGCACAATGCCGGCCACCATATCGTTACCACAGCCAATAGGGGCTGTGAATAAAGGTAGTGGTGATTCTGGTTAACAAAAGCGGTGCAATATGCAAGTTTTTATCATGCGTCACGGCGACGCGGCCCTCGATGCCGCCAGTGATTCGGTTCGTCCCTTAACCTCCTGTGGTTGTGACGAATCTCGCCTGATGGCGAACTGGCTGAAAGGTCAAAAAGTGGATATCGAACGTGTTCTGGTGAGCCCGTTCCTACGAGCCGAACAAACGCTGGATGTGGTGGGGGAGTGTATGAACCTGCCAACCGGTGTGGATGTTTTGCCGGAGCTGACTCCCTGCGGCGATGTCGGTCTGGTCAGCGCCTATTTACAGGCTCTGGCCAATGAAGGTATCGCCACCGCACTGGTTATCTCTCACTTGCCTTTAGTGGGATATCTGGTGTCTGAGCTTTGCCCAGGTGAAACACCGCCGATGTTTACCACATCAGCGATTGCCAGCGTTACGCTTGATGAGAGCGGGAAGGGTACTTTTAACTGGCAAATGAGCCCGTGTAACCTGAAAATGGCAAAAGCGATTTAAACAGGCCGGATAAGGCGCAGCAGCCACCCGGAAAATCAAAGAGCCGCAAATGCGGCTCTTTTTGTCTTTCTGCATCACGGAAGTTCGGGCGGTAGCCACTCTTCCACTTCAATCAGCACCAGCAGCGCGGCGTCGCCACCGTACTCCTTCGGTGCCTGATGAAAGGCCATTACGTGCGGATGCTGGGCCAGCCAGAGCGGCGTCTGCTGTTTCAGAATATGTTTTCCGTGGCCATGCATCACGCAGGCGCAAAACACATGTTCACGGCGACAGGCGGCAATCAGCGCGCCTAACTCTTGTTTGGCCTGTTGCTGGGTCAGCCCATGCAGATCGAGAAACAGCTCTGGAGAGTAATCGCCACGGCGCATTTTCTTCAGTTCGAAATGGCTGACGTCGGCGCGCAGGTATCTTACCGGGCCGTCCGTATTCAGCAGCGGCTGAAACTCATCCGAGAAATAGTGGCTGGCATCAGCCTGCTCCTGTAGCAGCCTTTTAACCGGAACCTCGGCAATTTTTTTACGTGGAGGTCGGTGAACAATGGTGTCCTGTTTAATTTTACGCGTGCCGGTCATCAGCTGGCGAAACAGCGTCTGATCCTCCTCGCTGAGCGATGTTTTCTTTTTCATTCGAGAGTCTCAACTTTTATTTTCCGTTAGTTTAACCCGACTCGGCGGGCATCCGATCGCTTAAAACGCAATTTTCGCGTTCAGGCCCCGTGTGAATGCTGATTTATCGCCGTCTTCGTGGCAAACTAGCCGCCGAAATTAATACGAGCATGCCCTGGAGGAATACGTGGATAAAATTTTCGTCGATGAAGCAGTGAGTGAACTGCATACCATTCAGGACATGTTGCGTTGGGCGGTCAGCCGTTTTAGCGCGGCGAACATCTGGTATGGCCATGGCACGGATAACCCATGGGACGAGGCCGTACAACTGGTGCTGCCGTCACTTTATTTGCCGTTGGATATTCCAGAAGATATGCGTACCGCGCGTCTGACCTCCAGCGAGCGTCATCGTATTGTTGAACGCGTGATTCGCCGCGTCAACGAGCGCATTCCGGTTGCTTATCTGACCAACAAAGCCTGGTTCTGCGGGCATGAATTTTATGTTGATGAACGCGTGCTGGTTCCACGTTCACCGATTGGCGAGCTTATCAATAACCGCTTTGCGGGCCTTATTAATGAGCAACCGCAGCATATCCTCGATATGTGTACCGGCAGCGGCTGTATTGCCATTGCCTGCGCCTATGCCTTCCCGGAAGCCGAAGTCGATGCGGTGGATATTTCCACTGACGCGCTGGCGGTGACTGAACACAATATTGAAGAACACGGTCTGATCCATCACGTCACGCCGATCCGTTCCGATCTGTTCCGCGATCTGCTGAAAGTCCAGTATGACTTGATTGTGACCAACCCGCCGTATGTCGATGCGGAAGATATGTCCGATCTGCCAAACGAATATCGTCACGAACCTGAACTGGGTCTGGCGTCCGGCAGCGATGGGCTGAAACTTACCCGCCGCATTCTGGGGAACGCCCCAGACTACCTGTCAGATAACGGTATTCTGATTTGTGAAGTCGGAAACAGCATGGTACATCTGATGGAGCAGTATCCGGATGTACCGTTCACCTGGCTGGAGTTCGACAACGGTGGTGACGGCGTATTTATGCTGACCAAAGAGCAGTTAGTTGCTGCTCGCGAGCACTTCAGCATTTATAAAGACTAATTACACGCGCACATACACAACACGCATAACGGAGCCGTGATGGCAGGAAACACAATTGGGCAACTCTTTCGCGTAACCACTTTCGGCGAATCACACGGGCTGGCGCTCGGTTGTATTGTCGATGGTGTTCCGCCGGGCATTTCTCTGACAGAAGCTGACCTGCAGCACGATCTCGACAGACGCCGTCCGGGCACATCGCGCTACACTACGCAGCGTCGTGAGCCGGATCAGGTGAAAATCCTCTCCGGGGTGTTCGAGGGCGTTACCACAGGCACCAGCATTGGCCTGCTGATCGAAAATACCGATCAGCGTTCACAGGATTACGGCGCGATTAAGGACGTTTTTCGTCCGGGACACGCCGACTATACCTATGAGCAAAAATATGGCCTGCGCGACTACCGTGGCGGCGGACGTTCATCCGCACGTGAAACAGCGATGCGCGTGGCGGCCGGAGCGATTGCCAAAAAATATCTGGCGGAAAAATTCGGCGTTGAGATCCGCGGCTGCCTGACGCAGATGGGGGATATTCCGCTGGAGATTAAAGACTGGTCCCAGGTGGAACTTAACCCGTTCTTTTGCCCGGACCCGGATAAACTCGAAGCGCTGGATGAACTGATGCGCGGGCTGAAGAAAGAAGGTGACTCCATCGGAGCTAAGGTGACCGTTGTTGCACGCGGTGTACCTGCGGGTCTCGGCGAACCTGTATTCGACCGCCTGGATGCCGACATCGCCCATGCGCTGATGAGCATTAACGCCGTTAAGGGCGTTGAGATTGGCGATGGATTTGACGTTGTTGCGCTGCGCGGCAGTCAGAACCGTGACGAAATCACCAAAGAAGGTTTCCAGAGTAACCATGCGGGCGGCATTCTGGGCGGGATCAGCAGCGGGCAACAAATCATTGCTCATATGGCGCTGAAACCGACGTCCAGTATTACCGTTCCTGGGCGCACTATTAACCGCTTTGGAGAAGAAGTCGAAATGATCACTAAAGGTCGCCACGATCCGTGCGTAGGGATCCGCGCCGTACCGATCGCCGAGGCGATGCTGGCGATCGTATTGATGGATCACCTGCTGCGTCAGCGGGCGCAAAATGCGGACGTGAAGACCGATATTCCACGCTGGTAAGAGATGAAAAAAACGGCACTTGCGGCGCTGGCTCTGTTTGCCAGTACCGCCTGTCTGGCGGCGACGCCCTGGCAGAAAATTACCCATCCGGTTGCGGGCAGCGCGCAGTCTATCGGCGCGTTTTCCAATGGCTGTATTGTTGGCGCAGATACGCTGCCTGTCCAGTCAAAACACTATCAGGTGATGCGCACCGATCAGCGTCGTTACTTTGGCCATCCGGATCTGGTGAGGTTTATCCAGCGTCTGAGTAATCAGGCCAATAGTCAGGGGCTGGGCACGGTGTTAATCGGCGATATGGGTATGCCGGCCGGTGGGCGATTCAATGGCGGTCACGCCAGCCACCAGACGGGATTGGATGTGGATATTTTCCTGCAACTGCCGAAAACGCGCTGGACCCAGTCGCAACTGCTGCGGCCGCAGGCGTTAGATCTGGTCTCACAGGATGGCAAACGTGTTGTGCCGTCACTGTGGAAACCGGAGATTTTCAGCCTGATCAGGCTGGCTGCAAAAGATAATGAAGTAACGCGTATTTTCGTGAATCCGGCGATTAAGCAACAACTTTGTCTGGATGCAGGGACCGACAGGGACTGGTTGCGTAAAGTGCGGCCGTGGTTCCAGCATCGTGCGCATATGCACGTGCGGTTACGTTGCCCTGCCGACAGCCTTGAGTGTGAAGATCAACCGTTACCGCCACCGGGTGACGGCTGTGGCGCAGAGCTGCAAAGCTGGTTCGAACCTCCAAAACCTGGAACCACCAAGCCTGAGAAGAAGACACCGCCGCCGTTGCCGCCTTCCTGCCAGGCGCTACTGGACGAGCATGTACTCTAATGGATCATTTTGCCTCTCTGTTTATGGTGTCGCCACTGCTGTTAGGTGTGCTTTTTTTTGTGGCGATGCTGGCAGGTTTTATTGATTCTCTGGCCGGAGGCGGTGGTCTACTCACCATCCCGGCATTGATGGCGGCCGGGATGCCACCTGCGCAAGCGCTGGCGACCAATAAGCTGCAAGCCTGCGGGGGATCTATCTCTTCCTCCCTCTATTTTATTCGTCGGGGTGTGGTTAATCTGGCGGATCAGAAGCTCAATATCTTCATGACCTTTATCGGCTCAATGAGTGGCGCGCTGTTGGTTCAACACGTGCAGTCAGATGTTCTGCGCCAGATCCTGCCAGTATTGGTTATCTGTATTGGCCTTTACTTTCTGTTGATGCCGAAAATCGGGGAAGAGGACCGACAGCGCCGACTGCACGGTTTGCCTTTCGCGCTGGTGGCCGGAGGCTGCGTCGGCTTTTACGATGGTTTTTTTGGTCCGGCGGCGGGGTCGTTCTACGCGCTGGCTTTTGTCATGCTGTGCGGATACAACCTGGCGAAATCGACGGCCCACGCCAAAGTATTAAATGCCACCTCGAATATCGGCGGGTTGTTGCTGTTTGCTCTCGGCGGCAAAGTGATTTGGGCGACAGGTTTTGTGATGCTCATTGGCCAGTTTATTGGCGCACGGATGGGCTCTCGACTGGTACTCAGCAAAGGACAAAAACTCATTCGGCCAATGATCGTTATTGTCTCCGCCGTTATGAGCGCCAAGCTACTTTATGATAATCATGGACAGGAGATTCTCCACTGGCTGGGGATGAACTAATGAATAATACGCATCACTACGAACAGTTAATTGAGATTTTTAACGGCTGCTTTGCCGATGAATTTAATACCCGTCTGATTAAAGGCGACGACGAACCGATCTACCTTCCAGCGGATGCGGAATTACCGTATCACCGTATCGTTTTTGCGCATGGTTATTACGCCAGTGCGTTACACGAAATTTCACACTGGTGCATCGCCGGTAAAGCCCGTCGTGAACTGGTCGATTTCGGTTACTGGTACTGCCCGGACGGACGCGACGCGAAGACACAATGCCAGTTTGAAGATGTGGAAGTGAAGCCGCAGGCGTTTGACTGGTTGTTTTGCATGGCGGCGGGCTACCCGTTTAACGTCAGTTGCGACAATCTGGAGGGGGACTTTGAACCGGATCGCGTGGTATTCCAGCGCCGTGTTCATGCTCAGGTGATGGAGTACCTGGAAAAAGGGATCCCTGAACGTCCGGCGCGTTTCATTAACGCGTTACAGAATTATTATCACACGCCTGAACTTACGGCGGAACAATTCCCGTGGCCCGAAGCGCTCAACTGAAGCCGCTGCCACGTTTACAATGAGGAAATAAGATGATCGCGGAGTTTGAATCACGCATTCTGGCATTAATCGACGATATGGTAGAGCACGCCAGCGATGATGAGTTGTTTGCCAGTGGCTATTTGCGTGGGCACCTGACGCTGGCTGTGGCTGAGCTGGATGCTGGCGAGGACCATTCCGCTGAGGCATTGTACGCCAATGTGACCAGCAGCCTGGAAAAAGCCATCAGCGCAGGCGAACTCTCGCCGCGTGACCAGGCGTTAGTGAAAGAGATGTGGGACACACTGTTCCAGAAGGCAACGCAATAATAATTGCAGTGGATTGTGCCGGATGGCGACGCGAAGGCGTCTTATCCGGCCTACGCGGACGGGAGTTGTAGGCCGGATAAGCGTAGCGCCATCAGGCAATGGCGAGATGGTATCTTATTTCACCGCTTTACCCTTCAATAACTTCCTTACCCACAGACGATTCGGATTCAGCGCTGCCAGTGTGTTGGCATCCATTGGTATGGGTTCATTGCTCATTTGCGATGCAAGAATTTCTGCACACAGCGGGGCAGTACACAGCCCGCGCGAGCCCAGCGCACCTAACATAAATAAATCGGAATACACCGGGGCGTTTACGGCGTGCACTTTGTCTTCGGCAAGAGTGGCATACTGGCTGAGCGTGGCGTCATAATCCGCGACGTTGCCGACCATCGGCATGTGATCGCGCGTGGCGCAGCGCACTCCACAACGGGCGGCATTGCCACTAATGTCTACTTCTTTTGCCCACGAGGCATTCGGGAAACAATCTATTAAGCGCTGACGGTTTTGCTGCTGATCGTCCGCGCGATACACCGTTTCTTCACTTCCGCGATGATAGCTGGCGCCAATGCAGTGCTGCTGGTTTTGCGGGTTGTGTGGCGTGAGGTAGCCGTCATAGCACAGCACCTGACGCAGCGCTGAAAGCGAAGGCGTGGTAGGAATGTGACTCACCTGACCGCCTACGGAGTACACCGGAAGCGACTGCGTTTGCTCAACGCCGTTAATGCGATGCCCGTTAGCCATAACTACAGCAGCGTGAGTGGCGGTGTCGCCACTGGAAAACGTCAATTGCCAGTGTTCTGTCTGCCGAGACAGCGAGGCCAGCGTATGTTGATACCGGGTGCGTAATCCCAGCGTTGCGGCGTAGTCGAATACGGCGGCGGTTAACTGTGCCGGACACAGCCATCCTCCGGCAGGGTACTGAATGCCGCCGCATCCGGTTTCTACGCCGGTCGTTTGTAAAACCTGCTCTGCGTTAACGCTGATGGCGAGCGCATCAGGCAATTCAAGGGACAGCATTTGGTCGATTTTTTGCTGGCTTTTTTCATCCCACGCCAGTTGTGTCACACCGCACCAGTCATGCGCGAACTCAACGGGGAGGGCGTCATACAGTCGACGAGCGAAGGTAAACGCGGTGGGGAAAAAGAGATTAATGGCCGCGTCATGCTTGCTGAGTAGCGGATAAAGCGCGCCCTGGCGATTGCCGGATGCACCCCCGGCTGGGTTATCGTCGGCGCAATAGAGAGTGACCTGCCAACCGCGACGCAGTAACGCCAACGACAGCAATGCGCTGGCAATCCCCCCGCCAATAATGGCGGCTTCGCGTTTATCTGTTCCGGTACGTGCAAACCACGGCGCCGAGGAGGGAAGCGTCAGCGTCTGTTCCATTACGCCACAGAGCATTTCGCGTTTGCGACCAAAGCCTTTGCATTTTTGCATCGTAAATCCGGCTTCCTGCAATCCCCGACGCACAAAGCCCGCTGAGGTGAAGGTTGCCAGCGTACCGCCGGGACGAGCCAGACGGGCCATTGCGTTAAACAGCGTTGGCGTCCACATATCCGGATTTTTTGCAGGCGCGAAACCGTCCAGAAACCAGGCATCCACTTTTTGATTCAGGGAGTCATCGAGCTTACTGGTCAGTTCGTTAATATCGCCAAACCACAGATCCAGCGTGATACGTCCTTCATCAAGGAGCAGGCGATGGCATCCCGCCAGCGGCAGCGGCCATTGCTCTTGCAGCGCCGTGGCCCACGGGGCAAGTTCTTGCCAGTGCTGATGGGCTAAGGTTAAATCTTCGCGCGTCAGTGGATATTTTTCAAAGCTGATGAAATGTAATCTTTCCAGGGTAGCTTCGGGATGGGTATCGCGAAAATCGGTAAATGCCTGCCAGAGTGTCAGGAAGTTAAGTCCGGTGCCAAACCCGCTTTCTGCCACCACGAAGAGGGGACGTGAATGCGCAGGGAATCGCTGGGCGAGATGATTCCCGCCGAGAAAGACGTAACGTGTCTCTTCCAGCCCGTTATCATTGGAAAAATAGACATCGTCAAAATCTCGGGAAACAGGTGTACCCTCAGCGTTGAATTCAAGGTTTGCAGGTTGTATAGCGTATTGTTTCACGTAAGTTACTCGTCTGGCAGGCTGTGCCCCGATCTTAGCGATGAGTGCCTGGCTGCGCAAATTTCCACACTAAATGGCTGATCGGACTTGTTCGGCGTACAAGTGTACGCTATTGTGCCACTCGAAACTTTAAAATAGTGCGACTTACAGAGGTATTGAATGAAACGTGCAGTGATTACTGGCTTGGGCATCGTTTCCAGCATCGGTAATAACCAGCAGGAAGTCCTGGCATCTCTGCGTGAAGGACGTTCAGGGATCACTTTCTCTCAGGAGCTGAAGGACTCCGGCATGCGTAGCCACGTTTGGGGCAACGTAAAACTGGATACCACTGGCCTCATTGACCGCAAAGTAGTGCGCTTTATGAGCGACGCATCCATCTATGCATTCCTTTCTATGGAACAGGCAGTGGCTGATGCCGGCCTTGCAGCAGAAGATTACCAGAACAACCCGCGCGTTGGCTTGATTGCAGGTTCCGGCGGCGGCTCCCCGCGTTTTCAGGTGTTCGGTGCTGACGCAATGCGTAGCCCGCGTGGTCTGAAAGCGGTTGGCCCGTATGTGGTCACCAAAGCGATGGCGTCCGGCGTTTCTGCCTGCCTCGCAACGCCGTTCAAAATCCACGGCGTAAACTACTCCATCAGCTCTGCCTGTGCGACATCTGCGCACTGTATCGGTAACGCGGTAGAACAAATTCAGCTGGGCAAACAGGATATCGTTTTTGCTGGCGGCGGCGAAGAGCTGTGCTGGGAAATGGCGTGTGAATTCGACGCAATGGGCGCGCTGTCTACTAAATACAACGACGATCCATCCAAAGCTTCCCGTACCTATGACGCGCACCGTGACGGTTTCGTTATCGCTGGTGGTGGCGGTATGGTCGTGGTCGAAGAGCTGGAGCATGCGCTGGCACGTGGCGCGCATATCTACGCGGAAATCGTCGGTTACGGCGCAACGTCCGATGGCGCAGACATGGTTGCTCCGTCTGGCGAAGGCGCAGTACGTTGCATGCAGATGGCGATGCACGGCGTAGACACCCCGATCGACTACCTGAACTCTCACGGTACCTCTACTCCGGTAGGCGACGTGAAAGAGCTGGGTGCAATCCGTGAAGTGTTTGGTGATAACAGCCCGGCCATCTCTGCGACTAAAGCCATGACCGGTCACTCTCTGGGTGCGGCTGGTGTGCAGGAAGCTATCTACTCTCTGCTGATGCTGGAACACGGCTTTATCGCGCCGAGCATCAACATTGAAGAGCTGGATGAGCAGGCGGCAGGTCTGAACATCGTGACCAAACCGACCGAGCAGGCGCTGACTACCGTGATGTCCAACAGCTTCGGCTTTGGCGGCACTAACGCAACTCTGGTTATGCGTAAGCTGAAAGCATAAGACAGTGTGCCGGATCTTATATCCGGCTCATGCTGTACAGTAAAGGGAGCCGTCAGGCTCCCTTTTTTATATCGTTGACAATCGATCGGGTTTACAGGCAGACTCCAGCTTCAACATTATCCTCTTGATAATGCGTAAGCGTTTAACGTTATCCAACGCACCTTAATCCTGATAGTCAGGTAGAGGGGGCGTGGACATTCCTCGCCTTACTCTGCATTTTGGAGTAACGCATGACAGCTGTAACCCAACAAGAAAAAACACCTTCGGCGAACTTTTCGCTGTTTCGTATCGCTTTTGCGGTTTTCCTGACCTATATGACGGTCGGCCTACCTTTGCCCGTGATTCCTCTGTTTGTGCATCAGGAACTGGGCTATGGCAATACCATGGTCGGTATCGCCGTAGGCGTACAGTTTCTGGCAACGGTATTAACGCGCGGCTACGCCGGGCGCTTAGCCGATCAATATGGTGCTAAACGCTCGGCGCTACAGGGGATGTTTGCCTGTGGGCTGGCGGGCGCGGCGTGGCTTTTAGCCGCGCTATTGCCAGTTTCTGTCCCTGTAAAATTTGCGTTGTTAATCGTCGGGCGTTTGATCCTCGGTTTTGGCGAAAGCCAGCTGCTCACTGGAACGTTGACCTGGGGGTTGGGGTTGGTCGGCCCAACACGCTCCGGTAAGGTGATGTCGTGGAACGGAATGGCGATTTACGGCGCGCTGGCCGCCGGTGCACCGTTGGGCCTGTTGATCCACAGCCACTTTGGCTTTGCAGCGCTGGCCGGGACGACGATGGTATTACCGCTGCTGGCATGGGCATTCAACGGCACTGTACGCAAAGTGCCTGCGCATGCAGGAGAACGTCCTTCGTTATGGAGCGTGGTAGGGCTTATCTGGAAACCGGGCCTGGGCCTGGCGCTGCAGGGCGTTGGCTTTGCGGTGATCGGTACGTTTATTTCACTCTATTTTGTCAGCAACGGCTGGACGATGGCGGGGTTCACCCTGACTGCGTTTGGTGGGGCATTTGTGCTGATGCGCATTCTGTTTGGCTGGATGCCGGACCGTTTCGGCGGCGTGAAGGTTGCCGTTGTCTCTTTGCTGGTGGAAACCGCAGGGCTGATTCTGCTGTGGCAGGCCCCATCTGCCTGGATTGCGCTGCTCGGGGCGGCATTAACCGGGGCCGGGTGTTCGCTTATCTTCCCGGCCTTGGGCGTCGAAGTGGTGAAGCGAGTGCCTGCGCAGGTTCGTGGGACGGCGCTGGGCGGTTACGCCGCGTTTCAGGATATCTCCTACGGCATAAGCGGTCCGGTCGCCGGGGTGCTGGCCACCGCGTACGGTTATCCCTCAGTGTTCCTTGCCGGGGCGATATCTGCCGTGGTGGGGATTATTGTAACGTTGCTTACGCTGCGTAAAGGTTAGGCGACCAGCCAGAAAATGGTTAACGCAATTATCAACGCAACAAACAGCAGTCCCGGTCGTGCCGACAGAGATTTAACCGTTTCAATCATCGGCGCGAACGGGCTGTAAATGGGCTGCAGATGGCGCGGATCGCTGAGCTCGCGTTCTCGTTCCACGCGCCGCAGGAAAATTTGATTGAGCAAGTCCTGCACCTGCACCGTGGTCAGAATCGATTGTGGTTGGATCTGATACGTCTGCTGTGCGTACTCTTTTATTGCTGTCAGCTCATTCGGCTCTAATGGCAGCTTCAGCGCCGCCTGGAGCGTTTGTAGCGTCGGGGCGCTTTGCAGGCTGAGCGTCTGGCGCGCCTGCAGCCAGGTGACCAGGTGCGTAAACTGTTTGGCAGGGATCAGCTCACCGCTTTTTACGCCAGACAACTCCAGCATCGACTGCCAGATCATCTTCCCGGATTCTCCCGTGGCCGCCGCCAGTTTGGTAACCAATTGGTTCAGCGTATTGTGCTCTGCGGGCAGCAACGGGCGATCGGTAGCCGGGCGCTGCTGCGGCTGCGGTATCGAAAGCTGCCCTTGCTGCAGCAGTGTGAGCACGTTCTTCAGCTGCTCAGGCGTGAGCTGGCTGAGCGCCGTTTGCCCATACTGCTGACGGATAAAATCACTGACTGCCTGGCGGTTATTTCCCTGGCTCAGTAATTCAGTGAGCTGCGAAAGCACCTGACGATTCACATGATTTTGCTGAGCAACCCCCAGCCGTTGATTCAGGTTTTGCTCAGCGGCTGGAAAGTGACGTGACTGCAGCGGCGTATCACTTTTGACGCCCAGATCGTGCTTCATTCCGGCCCACACCTCAGCACTTTGCTGCTGGGTGAGTGAAATCAAACGGGTAATTAGCCGTTCCAGCACAGTACGTTGTTGTGTGGATAACGGTTGTTCACCCGCAGCGGAAGGGGCATTTTGGCCTTCGCCGGGAGGGCGTGCGGGCGTACCTGAAATGGGCTGCATCATCTCTGTTCCTTAAATCTGTGCTGACCAGGTCTCGCAGTATGCCTGGCGGCGAGATTATGGCACACTTGCCCGGTTAACTCTCGTTCTCAAACAGGTGCGAAAGACGTGAAAATCCTCGTTGATGAAAATATGCCCTATGCCCGCGAACTGTTCAGTCGTTTGGGGGAGGTCAAAGCGGTTCCCGGCCGTCCGATTCCCGTTGCTGAACTGGATGATGCGGATGCTTTAATGGTGCGCTCGGTGACGAAAGTAAATGAATCACTGCTTGGCGGAAAACCGGTTAAATTTGTCGGTACGGCAACCGCTGGCACAGACCATGTGGATGACGCCTGGCTTGCTCAGGCGGGGATCGGTTTTTCCGCCGCACCCGGTTGTAACGCAATAGCGGTCGTAGAATATGTTTTTTCAGCATTGCTGATGCTGGCGGAGCGCGACGGGTTTGCGTTACGCGATCGCACCGTAGGCATTGTGGGTGTGGGGAACGTGGGCGGGCGTTTGCAGGCGCGTCTGGAAGCGTTGGGGATCCGCACGCTGCTGTGCGATCCACCGCGAGCCGATCGCGGTGACGAAGGCAATTTCTGCTCGCTGGATGAACTGGTTGAGCAAGCCGATGTGCTGACTTTCCATACCCCGCTGTTTAAAGATGGGCCGTACAAAACGCTGCATATGGCGGATGACGCGCTGATTAGCCGGTTGAAGCCGGGCACTATTCTGATCAACGCCTGCCGTGGGCCGGTCATCGACAATACGGCATTGCTGAACCGATTGAATGCCGGTCAGTCGCTGAGCGTTGTGCTGGATGTCTGGGAAGGAGAGCCGGATCTCAATGTGGCGTTGCTGGAGAAAGCTGATATCGGTACGGCGCACATTGCCGGGTATACCCTCGAAGGAAAAGCGCGTGGTACCACGCAGGTCTTTGAGGCCTATAGTAAGTTTATTGGTCACGAGCAGCACGTTGCGCTCAGTACCCTGTTACCCGCACCGGAATTTGGTCGTATTACCCTGCATGGCCCGTTAGATCAGCCAACGCTGAAAAGGCTCGTGCATTTAGTGTATGATGTGCGC
Source organism: Citrobacter sp. Cpo089 (assembly GCF_030332695.1). Taxonomy (NCBI): domain Bacteria; kingdom Pseudomonadati; phylum Pseudomonadota; class Gammaproteobacteria; order Enterobacterales; family Enterobacteriaceae; genus Citrobacter; species Citrobacter sp. Cpo089. The sequence continues at coordinate 22,646 of NZ_JAOWHJ010000002.1, forward strand.
CGCGATGATGCGCCGTTGCGTAAAGTCGCTGGAATTCCGGGTGAGTTTGATAAACTGCGTAAAAATTACCTTGAGCGTCGTGAATGGTCGTCTTTATATGTGATGTGTGACGACGCAACGGCTGCTGCCTTATTGTGTAAGCTGGGTTTTAACGCTGTTCATCATCCGGCACATTAATGTCTTCTTAATGCTCCCTGTCGAATAATGCGACAGGGACGCTTACGTATTTCTTGGAGTAAATCACCATGTCTGAAGGCTGGAATATTGCCATTCTGGGCGCAACGGGCGCCGTAGGCGAAGCCCTGCTCGATACGCTGGCTGAACGCCAGTTCCCGGTCGGTGAAATTTATGCGCTGGCGCGTAATGAAAGCGCCGGTGAGCATCTGCGTTTTAACGGTAAATCGGTCATAGTGCAGGACGTTTCAGACTTTGACTGGACGCAGGCACAGTTGGCATTTTTTGTTGCGGGCGCTGAAGCCACCGCCGCATGGGTAGAAGAAGCCACTAATGCGGGTTGTCTGGTGATTGACAGCAGCGGTCTGTTCGCGCTCGAGCCTGACGTTCCGCTGGTGGTTCCGGACGTTAATCCGTTCGTGCTGGCGGATTACCGTAACCGCAATGTGATTGCGGTGCCTAACAGTCTGACCAGCCAACTGCTGTCTGCGCTGAAACCGTTGATTGATGACGGTGGGCTTTCGCGTATTACGGTGACCAATATTATCTCAGCTTCCGCTCATGGCAAAAAAGCGGTGGATGCGCTGGCAGGACAGAGTGCGAAACTGCTTAATGGCATCCCGATTGACGAAGATGATTTCTTTGGCCGTCAGTTGGCATTCAACATGCTGCCGATGCTGCCCGATCGTGAAGGTAGCGTGCGTGAAGAACGTCGTATCGTTGATGAAGTGCGCAAAATTATGCAGGATGACGGCCTGCTCATCTCTGCCAGCATCGTGCAGTCCCCGGTATTTTATGGCCACGCGCAGATGGTGAATTTTGAGGCCCTGCGTCCGTTGGCGGCGGAGGAAGCGCGCGATGCGTTTTCACGCGGTGAAGACGTGGTGTTGTCGGAAGAGACCGATTTCCCGACCCAGGTTGGCGATGCATCGGGCACGCCGCACCTTTCTATTGGCTGCGTGCATAATGATTACGGTATGCCAGAGCAAGTTCAGTTCTGGTCTGTGGCGGACAACGTTCGCTTTGGCGGCGCGTTAATGGCGGTGAAAATTGCGGAAAAACTGGTGCAGGAGTACCTGTACTAATGTCTGACCAGCAACAGCCGTCAACCCATAAAATTGCGCTGGGCATTGAGTATGACGGCAGCAAATATTATGGCTGGCAGCGCCAGAACGAAGTGCGTAGCGTTCAGGAAAAACTGGAAAAAGCGCTCTCTCAGGTGGCGAATGAGCGCATCAATGTTTTTTGTGCAGGACGCACGGATGCGGGCGTTCATGGCACTGGGCAGGTCGTGCATTTCGAAACCACTGCCCAGCGTAAAGATGCGGCCTGGACACTGGGGGTAAATGCGAATTTACCTGGTGACATCGCTGTGCGCTGGGTTAAAGCTGTACCCGATGATTTTCATGCCCGATTTAGCGCCACGGCTCGCCGTTATCGCTACATCATCTACAATCATCGGTTGCGCCCTGCGGTTTTGGGTAAAGGGGTAACCCATTACTATGAACCGCTGGACGCTGAGCGAATGCATCGTGCGGCCCAGTGTCTGATTGGCGAAAATGATTTTACCTCGTTTCGAGCGGTGCAGTGTCAGTCGCGCACGCCGTGGCGAAACGTGATGCACATTAACGTCGAACGTTTCGGTGCATATGTGGTGGTGGATATTAAAGCGAATGCCTTTGTACATCATATGGTCAGGAATATTGTCGGCAGCCTGATGGAAGTTGGCGCCAACAACCAGCCGGAGAGCTGGATAGCAGAACTGTTAGCGGCAAAGGACAGGACGCTGGCAGCGGCAACGGCGAAAGCGGAAGGACTGTATCTGGTTGCGGTAGATTACCCAGACCGGTTCGACCTGCCAAAACCGCCTATGGGCCCGCTATTTCTGGCGGACTAATTTGAGTCGTATAAAGGCAAAACTATGGACCTGATTTACTTTCTTATCGATTTTATCCTGCACATTGATGTGCACCTGGCGGAGCTGGTTGCGGAATACGGTATCTGGGTATACGCCATTCTGTTTCTGATCCTGTTCTGTGAAACCGGGCTGGTGGTGACACCCTTCCTGCCTGGGGACTCGCTGCTGTTTGTTGCGGGGGCGCTTTCTGCGCTGCCAACCAACGATCTCAATGTTCATCTGATGGTGGCACTGATGATTGTGGCGGCGATTGTGGGCGATGCGGTGAACTACACGATTGGTCGATTGTTCGGGGAAAAACTTTTCAGTAACCCGAACTCCAAAATTTTCCGCCGCAGCTACCTGGATAAAACCCATGCGTTCTACGAGCGTCATGGCGGTAAGACGATTATCCTGGCGCGTTTCGTGCCTATCGTGCGTACATTTGCGCCGTTTGTTGCCGGTATGGGACATATGTCCTACCGTCACTTTGCGATGTATAACGTCGTCGGTGCACTGCTGTGGGTATTGTTGTTCACCTACGCAGGCTACCTGTTCGGCGATCTGCCGATCGTCCAGGAAAACCTGAAATTATTGATTGTGGCGATTATCGTCCTTTCCGTATTGCCGGGGGTGATTGAAGTAATTCGCCATAAGCGTGCTGCGTCACGGGCTGCAAAATAGAAAGTAACTCAGCGGTTCGACCACTTTTTTATCCAAAGTTTCGGGCTGTTATGTTTTAATGTGCAACATTCATGGTCTGTTAGGGGCAAAAATGGCATTATGCGCCCCTTATAACAAAGCTGACTAGGGTTCAGGCAGAAAGGTCACCAATGAGCTGGATTGAACGAATTAAAAGCAACATTACTCCCACCCGCAAGGCAAGCATTCCTGAAGGGGTGTGGACCAAGTGTGATAGCTGCGGTCAGGTTTTATACCGTGCTGAGCTGGAACGTAATCTTGAGGTCTGTCCGAAGTGTGACCATCATATGCGCATGTCGGCGCGCAATCGCCTGCATAGCCTGTTAGATGAAGGTTCTCTTGTGGAACTGGGTAGCGAGCTTGAGCCGAAAGACGTGCTGAAGTTTCGTGACTCCAAAAAATACAAAGACAGACTGGCTTCTGCGCAGAAAGAAACTGGCGAGAAAGATGCGCTGGTGGTGATGAAAGGCACACTTCACGGTATGCCGGTCGTTGCTGCGGCATTCGAGTTCGCGTTTATGGGCGGCTCCATGGGCTCTGTGGTCGGCGCGCGTTTTGTCCGTGCCGTTGAGCAGGCGCTGGAAGACAACTGTCCGCTGATCTGCTTCTCTGCTTCTGGCGGGGCGCGTATGCAGGAAGCGTTGATGTCTTTGATGCAGATGGCGAAAACCTCTGCTGCGCTGGCGAAAATGCAGGAACGCGGTTTACCGTATATTTCTGTACTGACCGACCCAACAATGGGTGGTGTTTCCGCAAGCTTCGCGATGCTGGGCGATCTCAACATTGCAGAACCGAAAGCATTGATCGGCTTCGCTGGTCCGCGTGTTATCGAGCAAACCGTACGTGAGAAACTGCCGCCGGGATTCCAGCGCAGCGAGTTCCTGATTGAAAAAGGCGCTATCGATATGATCGTTCGCCGTCCGGAAATGCGTCTGAAACTGGCAAGCATCCTGGCGAAGCTGATGAATCTTCCTGCGCCGAATCCGGATGAGCCGCGTGAAGGCGAAGTGGTACCTCCGGTTCCCGATCAGGAACCAGAGGCCTGATAGTTTACGCTATGGGTTTCGGGTTGCAGGCAGGCGAGAAGAGCGTTGATCCCGATGAGCTTACACCGGTAAGTGATTCGGGAGAGCGAGTACAGCCAACGCATCTGCAACGTGGAAAACAACGTGTAAAAAAGGGCAGGCCGGTTGGCGCTGCCCTTTTGCTTTTCTCAACGTAAAGAATCTACAGGCATCATGGACAATAAACGTATCCCTCAAGCCGCGTCGCCCCTGGCGTCGTGGCTTTCTTATCTGGAAAACCTGCACAGTAAAACCATCGATCTGGGCCTTGAACGTGTCAGTCAGGTGGCGCGTAAACTGGGTGTGTTGAAACCTGCGCCATTTGTTTTTACGGTGGCAGGAACCAATGGGAAAGGCACAACCTGTCGTACGCTGGAATCTGTGCTGACTGCGGCAGGCTATAAAGTTGGGGTGTACAGTTCGCCTCATCTGGTGCGCTACACGGAACGCGTACGCGTGCAGGGGCGTGAACTGCCGGAATCAGCCCATACCGCCTCGTTTGCTGAGATTGAAGACGCACGGGGTGACATTTCCCTGACCTACTTTGAATACGGTACGTTATCGGCACTCTGGCTGTTTAAACAGGCCCAGCTGGATGTCGTTATTCTGGAAGTGGGGTTAGGCGGCCGCCTTGACGCCACCAATATCGTCGATGCCGATGTCGCAGTAGTCACCAGTATTGCGCTTGACCATACTGACTGGCTGGGCCCGGATCGCGAAAGTATTGGTCGTGAGAAGGCGGGAATTTTCCGCGCAGAGAAACCGGCCATCGTCGGCGAACCGGAAATGCCTTACACCATCGCGGATGTCGCTCAGGAGTGCGGGGCGGTTTTGCAACGTTGCGGTGTGGACTGGCGCTATGCGGTCACGGAGAACGACTGGTCGTTTACTGATGCTCATGGAACGCTGGCGCACCTGCCGTTGCCGCAGGTGCCACAACCTAATGCTGCAACCGCACTGGCTGCACTGCGCGCAAGCGGCCTTAACGTCAGCGAGCAGGCTATTCGTGACGGTATCGAACAAGCGATTTTACCGGGGCGCTTCCAGATTGTGAGCGAGTCGCCGCGGGTGATTTTTGATGTTGCCCATAACCCGCATGCGGCGGAGTATCTGACTGGACGTCTGAAAAAGTTAGTGAAAAGCGGGCGTGTACTTGCGGTTATCGGTATGCTACATGATAAAGATATTGCCGGTACGTTGGCCTGGCTGAAAAGCGTGGTTGACGACTGGTACTGTGCGCCCCTGGAAGGGCCGCGTGGAGCAACGGCAGAACAGCTGCTGGAGCACCTGGGCAAAGGCAGCGCCTATGACAGCGTGGCGCAGGCATGGACTGCGGCACTGGCTGAGGCGAAGCCAGAAGATACCGTGTTGGTGTGTGGATCGTTTCACACTGTCGCACATGTCATGGAAGTAATAGACGTGGGGAGAAGCGGTGGCGAGTAAGTTTCAGAACCGATTAGTCGGCACAATTGTGCTGGTCGCGCTCGGGGTAATTGTGCTTCCCGGGCTGCTTGACGGGCAGAAAAAGCATTATCAGGATGAATTTGCAGCGATCCCACTGGTGCCTAAACCCGGCGATCGCGATGAACCAGACATGATGCCTGCAGCAACGCAGGCGCTGCCGACTCAGCCGCCGGAAGGGGCGGCAGAAGAGGTGCGTGCGGGTGATGCTGCCGCGCCATCGTTGGATCCATCACGTTTGACGACGGCAAACAGCGCGGAGTTAGATCCTGTTCCTGCGCCTGTGGAACCACCGAAACCTAAACCGAAGCCGCAGCCTGTTGCCGTCGCCCCGACGCCAACGCCGGCACCGACTCCAGCGCCGAAACCGGCCGCTGAGGAAGCGCCAGCGCCAACCGGCAAAGCGTACGTTGTACAACTCGGTGCATTGAAAAACGCGGATAAGGTCAATGAGATCGTGGGTAAACTTCGTGGCGCGGGCTTCCGGGTATATACTTCCCCGTCAACGCCGGTGCAGGGTAAAATAACCCGCATTCTCGTAGGGCCTGACGCCTCCAAAGATAAGCTGAAGAACTCGCTGGGCGAGCTGCAGAAGATCTCTGGTTTGAGCGGGGTGGTGATGGGGTATACCCCTAACTAAGGGATTGCGTTACGTTGCTCTGATGTAGGCCGGATAAGGTGTTTACACCGCCATCCGGCAGTGCCCGAAGAGGCATAAAATCGTATGGCGTTGAAGATTTTTTCAGCGCCATTTTTATTTACGCGTGGAAAGGAAATCCCTACGCAAACGTTTTCTTTTTCTGTTAGAATGCGCCCCGAACAGGACGACAGGGCGTAAAATCGTGGGACACATATGGTCTGGATTGATTACGCCATTATCGCGGTGATTGGTTTTTCCTGTCTGGTTAGCCTGATCCGTGGCTTTGTTCGTGAAGCATTATCGTTGGTGACTTGGGGTTGTGCTTTCTTTGTCGCCAGCCATTACTACACTTACCTGTCTGTCTGGTTTACGGGCTTTGAAGACGAACTGGTTCGAAATGGGATTGCTATCGCGATACTGTTCATCGCGACACTTATCGTCGGCGCTATCGTTAACTTTGTGATAGGCCAACTGGTAGAGAAAACAGGACTGTCGGGTACCGACAGAGTGTTGGGGATTTGCTTCGGTGCTTTGCGTGGAGCATTGATCGTCGCCGCCATACTGTTCTTTCTCGATACCTTTACCGGTCTGTCGAAAAGTGAAGACTGGGGTAAGTCACAGCTGATCCCGCAGTTCAGTTTCATCATCAGATGGTTCTTTGACTATCTGCAAAGCTCGTCAAGTTTCTTGCCCAAAGTATAAACTTTGGGTCGTTGCTGAACGAGGAAAAGACGTATGTGCGGTATTGTCGGTATCGCCGGTGTTATGCCGGTAAACCAGTCGATTTATGACGCGTTAACGGTGCTCCAGCATCGTGGTCAGGATGCTGCGGGCATCATCACCATTGATGCCAACAACTGCTTCCGCTTGCGTAAAGCAAATGGAATGGTGAGCGATATTTTTGAAGCGCGCCATATGCAGCGTTTGCAGGGCAATATGGGCATCGGTCATGTGCGTTACCCAACGGCTGGCAGCTCCAGCGCCTCCGAAGCTCAACCTTTTTACGTCAACTCACCGTATGGCATTACGCTTGCCCACAATGGCAACCTGACCAACGCGCATGAGTTGCGTAAAAAGCTGTTTGAAGAAAAGCGCCGCCACATCAATACCACTTCAGATTCTGAAATTCTGCTGAATATTTTCGCCAGCGAGCTGGATAACTTCCGCCATTACCCGCTGGAAGCCGACAATATTTTTGCTGCTATTGCGGCAACCAACCGCCAGATTCGCGGCGCCTATGCCTGCGTGGCGATGATTATCGGTCACGGCATGGTTGCCTTCCGCGACCCTAACGGTATCCGTCCGCTGGTGATGGGCAAACGCGATATTGGCGATGGCCGTACCGAGTACATGGTGGCGTCTGAGAGCGTAGCGCTGGATACGCTGGGCTTTGAATTCCTGCGCGACGTAGCACCTGGCGAAGCGGTGTACATCACCGAAAAAGGCCAGCTGTTTACTCGTCAGTGTGCTGATAACCCGGTGAGCAATCCGTGTCTGTTTGAATACGTTTACTTCGCTCGCCCTGACTCCTTTATCGACAAGATTTCCGTCTACAGCGCCCGTGTGAATATGGGGACTAAGCTTGGCGAAAAAATTGCCCGTGAGTGGGAAGATCTGGACATCGATGTAGTAATCCCAATCCCGGAAACCTCCTGTGATATCGCGCTGGAAATTGCCCGTATTCTCGGTAAGCCGTACCGCCAGGGGTTTGTGAAAAACCGCTATGTGGGCCGTACCTTTATCATGCCGGGCCAGCAGTTGCGTCGTAAATCTGTGCGCCGTAAGCTGAACGCTAACCGTGCGGAATTCCGTGATAAAAACGTGCTGCTGGTGGATGACTCCATCGTGCGCGGCACTACTTCAGAACAGATTATCGAGATGGCGCGTGAAGCTGGCGCGAAGAAGGTGTATCTGGCCTCTGCCGCCCCGGAAATTCGCTTCCCGAACGTTTATGGCATCGATATGCCTACGGCGACGGAGCTGATTGCGCATGGTCGCGAAGTGGACGAGATTCGCCAGATAATCGGCGCAGATGGTCTGATCTTCCAGGATCTGAACGATCTGATTGAAGCTGTCCGTGCTGAGAACCCGGATATTCAGCAGTTTGAATGTTCAGTGTTTAACGGCGTGTACGTTACTAAAGACGTCGACCAGCAATATCTCGATTTCCTCGACTCCCTGCGTAATGACGATGCCAAAGCGGTGTTGCGTCAGAACGAAGCGGAAAACCTTGAGATGCACAACGAAGGTTAATGTTTGCTCGCAGGCAAGGACGCAACCTGCGCCCTTGCTTGCAACTCACCGTAATTTCCTGCAAAGTCGGCCCTGAGCAAGTAAGGGCGATTACACATGAAACGACTCATCATTGGTATTTCTGGTGCAAGCGGGGCAATTTACGGCGTGCGCCTGTTGCAGGTATTGCGTGACGTCACTGATGTGGAAACCCACCTGGTGATGAGTGCCGCTGCCCGGCAGACGCTGGCGCTGGAAACGGACCTCTCTGTGCGCGACGTGCAGGCGCTGGCAAATGTGAATCACGATACCCGTGATATCGCCGCCAGTATCTCCTCCGGCTCTTTTCAGACCGCCGGAATGGTTATCCTGCCTTGTTCAATCAAAACGCTTTCTGGCATCGTCCACAGTTACACCGATGGGTTGCTTACCCGTGCGGCAGATGTAGTGTTGAAAGAACGTCGTCCGTTGGTGCTGTGTGTACGCGAAACGCCGCTGCATTTGGGGCATTTGCGATTGATGACGCAGGCGGCAGAAATTGGGGCGGTAATTATGCCACCTGTCCCGGCGTTTTATCATCGTCCGCAAACGCTCGATGATGTGATTAATCAAACGGTTAATCGCGTGCTTGACCAGTTTGATATTACCCTTCCGCAGGACCTGTTCACCCGCTGGCAAGGGGCGTAAGCCGTTCCATCAGCGTGCAAAGAATCATCGGTTGCCCTGTTTCAGGGCAATTTTGTAACCGCGATCATATCCTCAACATTTAATTCGTTAAAACTCAACGAAACGCTGCGGTTCAACCGCCAGACCTGCTATCTTCAAAATCGGGACATTATTGCAACGTTTTATTAACACATTTAACGTCGAATATCCTCATCGACGCTAAAATGGCATAAGACCTGCATGAAAAAGTCTGCAAACACACAACACAACGTAAAACATAATAAAATTACGCTACTTGAGGGTTATGTATGAAGAAGACGGTTCTTGCTTTGTCTTTGCTGGTAGGACTCTCCGCTACCGCGGCCAGCTACGCAGCACTTCCGCAGACGGTTCGTATTGGTACAGATACAACGTACGCTCCTTTTTCCTCTAAAGATGCCAAAGGCGACTTTGTCGGTTTTGATATCGATCTGGGAAATGAGATGTGTAAGCGCATGCAGATCAAATGCACCTGGGTTGCCAGCGACTTTGATGCGCTGATCCCATCGCTGAAAGCGAAAAAAATTGATGCCATCATCTCCTCGCTTTCTATCACCGAAAAGCGTCAGCAAGAGATTGCGTTCTCAGACAAACTTTACGCTGCAGACTCACGTCTGATCGCCGCGAAAGGTTCCCCAATTCAGCCGACTCTGGATTCCCTCAAGGGTAAACACGTTGGCGTCCTGCAAGGCTCTACTCAGGAAGCCTATGCCAATGACAACTGGCGCAGCAAAGGCGTGGACGTGGTGGCCTATGCGAACCAGGACCTCATCTATTCTGACCTGACGGCAGGCCGTCTGGACGCGGCATTACAAGATGAAGTCGCGGCCAGCGAAGGCTTCCTGAAGCAGCCTGCTGGTAAGGATTACGCTTTTGCCGGTCCGTCGGTGAAAGATAAAAAATACTTTGGTGATGGAACCGGGATTGGCTTGCGCAAAGATGATACAGAGCTGAAAGCCGCTTTCGACAAAGCGCTGGGCGAACTGCGTAAAGACGGCACCTACGACAAAATGGCGAGCAAATATTTTAATTTTAATGTCTACGGCGATTAATACAGCGGCGTGGGGAATTGACTGCACCATTGCGGGTAACCATTTCGGTGCATAATAAATTCAGTGCACTGTTTTGGCGCTTTTATCGCTGCCTTAATAGGCATGAGTGCATACTTAAGCGCTTTTCATGCAAATAAATACCGCCGACAGGGTAGAATGCTTTGCCTTGTCGGCCTGATTAATGGCACGATAACTGCACCTGGTCCTGTAAAGATCCCCTATAAAAGACAGTCTGTTGAGGATAGTTATGAAAAAACTGGTGTTGTCTCTTTCTCTGGTTCTGGCTTTCTCCAGTGCTACCGCAGCATTTGCAGCCATTCCGCAAAAAATTCGTATCGGTACCGATCCTACTTATGCGCCGTTCGAATCGAAGAATGCGCAGGGTGAATTAGTCGGTTTTGATATCGATCTGGCTAAAGAGCTGTGCAAACGTATCAATACGCAATGTACCTTCGTGGAAAACCCTCTGGACGCGCTGATCCCTTCGCTAAAAGCGAAGAAAATTGATGCCATCATGTCCTCGCTTTCCATTACTGAAAAACGTCAGCAGGAAATCGCATTTACCGACAAGCTTTATGCAGCCGATTCGCGTCTGGTTGTCGCTAAAGATTCTGCTATTCAGCCGACCATTGAGTCGCTGAAAGGTAAACGTGTTGGTGTGCTGCAGGGCACTACCCAGGAAACGTTCGGCAACGAACACTGGGCGCCAAAAGGTATTGAGATTGTCTCTTATCAGGGGCAGGACAATATCTATTCTGACCTGACTGCCGGGCGTATTGACGCCGCGTTCCAGGATGAAGTCGCGGCTAGCGAAGGCTTCCTGAAACAGCCAGTCGGTAAAGATTACAAATTCGGCGGCCCGTCTGTGAAAGACGAGAAGTTGTTCGGCGTGGGTACCGGTATGGGACTGCGCAAAGACGATAACGAGCTGCGCGAAGCGCTGAACAAAGCCTTTGCCGAAATGCGAGCTGACGGTACTTACGAGAAGCTGGCGAAAAAGTACTTCGATTTTGATGTTTACGGCGGTTAATTACCGCAGGTGCTGATAAAGCCCGTAGATTTTTGACGCGTTGAATTTATGCCCGATGGCACCGCGCTTATCAGGCCTACGGTGATTTTGTAGGCCAGATAAGGCAAAGCCGCCATCCGGCATTTAACGGTTAGTCTGAAATCAAAAGAGGCTTACTACTCCACCACACACGACAGGACAGGCAGCATGTTGTATGGCTTTTCAGGTGTTATTTTACAGGGCGCAATTGTTACGCTGGAGCTGGCACTCAGCTCGGTGGTACTGGCGGTTCTGATAGGTCTTGTCGGCGCAGCAGCAAAGCTGTCGCAAAGCCGGGCAATGGGGCTTATTTTCGAAGGGTACACAACGCTAATCCGCGGTGTGCCCGATCTGGTCTTAATGCTGCTCATCTTCTACGGATTGCAAATCGCGCTGAATACCATTACCGATGCCATCGGTATCGGCCAGATTGATATTGATCCGATGGTTGCGGGCATTATCACCCTTGGATTCATCTACGGTGCCTACTTTACCGAAACTTTTCGCGGTGCGTTTATGGCTGTACCAAAAGGCCATATTGAAGCCGCGACGGCGTTTGGCTTTACCAGCTCACAAATATTTCGTCGCATTATGTTCCCGGCGATGATGCGATATGCCTTACCGGGAATCGGTAATAACTGGCAGGTTATTCTTAAGGCTACGGCGCTGGTATCGTTGCTTGGACTTGAAGACGTGGTGAAAGCGACTCAGCTTGCCGGGAAGAGTACCTGGGAGCCGTTCTATTTTGCCGTCGTGTGCGGGGTCATCTATCTGGTGTTTACCACTGTTTCTAATGGTGTGCTGCTGTACCTTGAGCGCCGCTATTCCGTGGGTGTGAAGAGGGCTGACCTGTGATCGAGATTATTCAGGAGTACTGGAAGTCCCTGCTGTGGACCGACGGATATCGCTACACTGGCGTCGCTATCACCCTGTGGCTTTTGATTTCGTCAGTAGTGATGGGCGGAATACTGGCACTCTTTTTGGCGATTGGTCGCGTTTCCAGTAACAAATTTATCCAGTTTCCCATCTGGCTATTCACCTATATTTTTCGTGGGACGCCGCTGTACGTTCAGCTACTGGTGTTTTATTCCGGGATGTATACGCTGGAGATAGTTAAAGGCACGGACTTCCTCAACGCGTTTTTCCGCAGCGGGCTGAATTGCACCGTGCTGGCGCTGACGCTGAATACCTGCGCCTATACCACGGAGATTTTCGCCGGGGCTATCCGTTCCGTGCCTCACGGTGAGATTGAGGCTGCGCGCGCATACGGTTTCTCGTCATTCAAACTGTATCGATGCATTATTTTACCTTCCGCGCTGCGTATTGCGCTGCCGGCATACAGCAATGAAGTTATTTTAATGCTGCACTCAACGGCGCTGGCATTTACTGCAACGGTGCCTGATTTGTTGAAAATCGCTCGCGATATCAACTCGGCAACGTATCAGCCGTTTACCGCATTCGGTATTGCCGCTGTGCTGTATTTGATTATTTCGTATGTCCTGATCAGTCTGTTCCGTAAAGCGGAAAAACGCTGGTTGCAGCATGTATCCTCTAAATGATTCGAGTAACACGATGTCTGAAAATAAATTAAACTTTATCGATTTACATAAGCACTACGGCGAACATGAAGTGCTAAAAGGGGTATCGCTGCAGGCCAACGCGGGTGATGTTATCAGCATTATTGGCTCGTCAGGTTCCGGTAAAAGTACCTTCCTGCGCTGCATTAACTTTCTCGAGAAACCGAGTGCCGGGTCGATTGTCGTCAGTGGTCAGAACATTGGTCTGGTGCGCGACAAAGACGGCCAGTTGAAGGTTGCGGACAAAAATCAGCTACGCCTGCTGCGTACGCGTCTGACGATGGTTTTTCAGCACTTTAATCTGTGGAGCCACATGACGGTGCTGGAAAACGTCATGGAAGCGCCGATTCAGGTGTTGGGGCTGAGCAAGCAGGAAGCTCGCGACCGTGCGGTGAAGTATCTGGCTAAAGTGGGCATTGATGAGCGCGCACAGGGCAAATATCCGGTGCACCTGTCCGGTGGTCAGCAGCAGCGTGTTTCCATTGCCCGTGCGCTGGCGATGGAACCGGAAGTGTTATTGTTTGATGAACCTACGTCGGCGCTTGATCCTGAGTTGGTGGGGGAAGTGCTGCGCATTATGCAACAGCTGGCTGAAGAGGGGAAAACCATGGTGGTGGTGACCCACGAAATGGGGTTTGCCCGTCATGTTTCCACGCACGTGATATTCCTGCATCAGGGGAAAATTGAGGAAGAGGGTGACCCGGAACAGGTATTCGGTAATCCGCAAAGCCCGCGTTTGCAGCAGTTCCTCAAAGGTTCGTTGAAGTAAATCACCTGCCCGGAGGCGCTACGCTTTCCGGGCTTACAATTTTAGCGCGTCGCACTCCAGCCGAAACACCCAGTCGTCGTAGGCGATGTCGTCAATCTCATACGCCTTTTCCAGTACCTGCGTACGTACAAAGCCTGTCTTTTCCAGAATACGGATTGAACCTTTATTATCCGCCAGCGCGTATGCGTTTATCGCCGTCACACCTGCATGCTCGAAGGCATACTGGCACACCGCGCGGACGGCTTCGCTGGCAATACCTTTCCCCTGAGCCTGTGGCATGATGGCGTAGCCGAGGTCGGCTTCATGCGGGTAAAGATGGCTGATTTGCAGACCAATATCGCCGAGTGGCGTTGGGCTGTTATGCTCGCGGATGACGAAAGTGTGCTGTGCGGCCAGACGTCTGGCGAATAACAGCCGGGTATCTTTCGCCGGGGCGATGTTGCCCATATAGCGCATGACTTCAGGACATTCACGGAGTTTCTGGAAAAATGACCAGTCAGAAAATTGAAACAAAGAAAGGGTAAGTCGGGGAGTCGATATTATCGCCATAACGTCGCCATTGCGGAAATCTGGTCTATAACCTTACCACCACAACGGCGACTGTGAATAGCGCTTAGGGGTTATCGGATGACATCCGCCAGCGCTTCCTCTAAATCGTACCAGCGAAACGTAAAACCGGAAGCTTCCAGGCGTTTGGGCAATGCGCGTTGCCCACCAAGGACCAGTACTGACGATTCCCCCATCAGCAGTCGCATAGCGGTGGCGGGAACGCGCAGAATGGCAGGGCGGTTCAGAGCGTGACCCAGCGCGTGGGCAAACTGCTCATTGTGCACCGGGTATGGCGAAACCATATTGAAGGGACCGCGTAGATCGTTATTCAACAGCCAGATAATTCCGTTGACCATATCATCAACATGGATCCAGGCCATATACTGGCGTCCGTTACCGATCGGGCCGCCTAAGCCAAGACGAAACGGCGGGACCATTTTTGCCAGAATGCCGCCTGCTGAGGCCAGTACCACGCCGGTACGCAGCATACATACGCGGGTTTTGTCGCTTTGCGCAGTGCTGGCAATTTGCTCCCAGCGGGCGCACAGCTTGTGGGTAAATTCGTTATGCGGTGGCTCTTCTTCCGTAACCACAACTTCGCCCAAATCGCCGTAGTAACCGGTAGCGGAACCGGAGATTAACACTGAGGGCGGCGTCTCGCTGGCATTGATTAAATCGACCAGTTTCTGCGTAATGCCCCAACGGCTCTGGCACAAGCGTTCCTTTTGCTGTGCGCTCCAGCGCTTATCTGCAATAGGCTCTCCGGCAAGGTTAATCACGGCATCAATATTATTGAGATGTTGCCGCTCTTCCAGTCCTTTCCATAACGTGACCCGAGAGTCGAGAATCTGACGAGCCTTATCAGGGGTACGTGTCACTACGATTATCTGATGCCCCAGTTCCAGCAGGCAGGGGATCAGATGACGTCCAATCAGGCCAGTACCGCCGGTAATCAGAATCTGCATGTCGCCTCCCGGGTTACGTTTTAGCGCTGCCAGCTCAGCGTCATTGATACTGAATCGGCATAACGCAATGCGTGAAGTTTATCTATCTCCACTTCAGCATAAGTGACCCAGTGATGTTCGCGTGCGATATCGAGCACATCTTGAGTTAATTTTTCTAACAATGAGAAGCGGTTACCCTCCACGTGGGCAATGATGCTTTTGGTGATAGTGCGATAATTCAGCGCGTCGTTGATATCTTCGCTGGTACGGGCTTTGTCTGCCGGATAGTGAATGGCAATGTTGATGACGATATCCTGGCGATTAAGGATCTCCTCTTCTTTGATGCCGATAAAGGTGCGCAGACGAAGGTTTTTTATACGAATAATGGCGTCAGGTTGTGACATTGCAGGTTTCCTCCATGTATGAACCTCTGCATGATACACGAGAACCGAATTGCGTCACCGCTTCTCACTCTGTGCTTGCTGCATGGCGCGTTCCGTGGCGGGACGCGTACGGATGCGTTCGTGCCAGTTATTGACTGCCGGATAGTTGTCGAGATCGATGCGCTGACGCTGATGGGCGTGGATCCACGGCCAGCAGGCAATGTCAGCAATGCTGTAGTGATCGCCTCCCAGCCAGGGTGACGTTTCCAGACGTTTATTCATCACGTTGTACAGGCGCTGGGTTTCAACCTGGTATCTTTCAATAGCGTAAGGGATCGTTTGCGGAGCGTAATGACTGAAATGATGATTCTGCCCCAGCATAGGACCCAGACCGCTGACCTGCCAGAACAACCACTGGAGCGTGGTGTGGCGTTCGCGTAATTCACCGCTGAGCAGCTTACCGCTCTTCTCCGCCAGATAGAGTAAAATTTCTCCGGACTCAAACAGGCTGATGGGCCTTCCGCCGTCCACCGGGGCATGATCGATAATGGCCGGGATTTTATTGTTCGGCGAGATCTGCAGAAAATCGGGGCGAAACTGGCTACCTTTGCTGATATCGACATGAATCAGACGGTATTGCAGCTGTGCCTCTTCAAGAAACAGCGTGATTTTGTGACCGTTTGGCGATGGCGTGTAATAGAGATCGATCATTTTCAGCATCCGTTTTGTCATGAACCGGGTCATTACAAGTATAGAGCCTGTTGGCGTGCGTGAGTTTTCATCAAGTGACAGCGAGAGAAAGACTCTATATTTTGAAGGCAAGCCAATACACTTCAGAGGACATTATGAGCAAATCTGCAATTACGCTGTGGTCAGATGCCAATTTTTTCTCCCCTTACGTGCTGTCTGTTTATGTTGCTCTGCAAGAGAAAGGGCTACCTTTTACGCTGAAAACCGTTGATCTCAATAGTGGTGAACACTTGCATCCTTCATGGCAAGGTTACGCCTTGACGCGCCGCGTACCGGTTCTTGAGATCGATGGTTTTGAACTGAGCGAATCATCAGCGATTACGGAATTCCTGGAAGAGAGCTTTGCACCGCCACAGTGGGAGCGTATCTACCCACACGATGTACAAAAGCGCGCTCGGGCGCGCCAGGTTCAGGCGTGGATCCGCAGCGATTTAATGCCTATCCGTGAGGAACGATCAACAGATGTCGTTTTTGCTGGCGTGAAGAAAGGACCGTTAAGCGAAGCGGGAAAAGCCAGTGCGGAAAAACTGTTCGCTACTGCGAGTAGTTTACTGAGCCACGGTAAGCAGAATTTATTTGGTGAATGGTGTATCGCGGACTGTGATTTAGCGCTAATGCTTAATCGCCTGGTCCTGAATGGCGATGAGGTTCCAGAAGCGCTTGCGGAATACGCCACCTTCCAGTGGCAGCGCGCCTCAGTACAGCGTTTTATCGCGCTTTCAGCGAAGCGTTCCTGCTGAAAAACGGGCCGTAATCCAGTATCATTACAAGGTAATTTTCAGCGAGGAGTGAGTGATGAAACTGATGTTCGCATCGGACATTCATGGTTCGTTGCCAGCCACGGAACGCGTACTCGAACGGTTTGCTGCAAGCGGCGCGCAATGGCTGGTGATATTGGGTGATGTTTTAAACCACGGGCCGCGTAATGCGCTTCCAGAAGGCTATGCACCTGCGCAGGTTGCTGAACGGCTGAATGAGCTGGCATCGCGAATTATTGCGGTGCGTGGTAATTGCGATAGCGAAGTGGATCAGATGCTCCTGCATTTTCCGATGACTGCGCCGTGGCAGCAAATTCTGACAGAAAACCAGCGACTCTTTTTGACGCACGGACACCTTTTTGGCCCGCAAAATATGCCGGCGCTCAATGCGGGCGATGTTCTGGTTTATGGGCATACTCATCTGCCGGTTGCTGAGCGGCGCGAGGATATCTATCATTTCAATCCCGGCTCGGTAAGCATCCCGAAAGGGGGCTTTGCGGCAAGTTACGGGATTCTGGATGATAATGTTCTCAGCGTAATGGCACTCAATGATCAAAGTGTTATTGCACAGGTCGAGATTAATCCGTAATTTACCCCACAAACATAAACGCGCCGTAAGAGCGCCAGAAAAAAGAAGGTTTCCTGATGGTGGAACAGCGTCGTTTGGCAAGTACTGAATGGGTGGATATTGTGAATGAAGACAACGAAGTCATTGCACAGTCCAGCCGGGAACAAATGCGGGCGCAACGCTTACGCCATCGTGCAACGTATATCGTTGTGCATGATGGTATGGGCAAAATTCTGGTTCAACGTCGCACTGAGACAAAAGATTTTTTGCCCGGCATGCTGGATGCCACCGCAGGCGGTGTGGTTCAGGCTGACGAGCAGATGCTGGAATCAGCGCGTCGTGAAGCAGAAGAGGAACTGGGGATTGCGGGCGTGCCGTTTGCCGAGCATGGTCAGTTTTACTTTGAAGACCAGAACTGTCGCGTATGGGGTGGGTTGTTTAGCTGCGTTTCCCACGGACCGTTTGCGCTTCAGGAAGATGAGGTCAGTGAAGTTTGCTGGTTGACGCCGGAAGAAATTACCGCGCGCTGCGACGAATTTACACCGGACTCCCTGAAAGCCCTGGCGCTGTGGATGACCCGCAACGCCAAGAATGAAGGGGCGAAAGCCGAAAAGCAGGAAGAAGCTGAGTAAACTCTGTTCATCCGGCCTACTGCGTCGAGAAATCGAGTAGGCCGGACGCACACTTTTTAATGGTAACCCATCATCTGCGCGCCAATCACCACCACGCTGGACATAATAAACAGCAGTCCCAACAGCGTAGCACCTACCTTCAGCCAGTTACGAAAATCCACCCGACAAACGCCTAACGTAGCCATCAGAGATGCTGACGTCGGATAGATAATATGACTGAATCCGTCGCCAAACTGGAAGGCCAGGACCGTGACCTGACGGTTTACGCCAACCAGATCGCCCAGCGGTGCCAGTAGCGGCATGGTTAACGCGGCCTGACCAGAGCCGGAAGTGACGAAGAAATTAAATACTGCCTGGAACAATAGCATAAACCACGCCGCGATGGCGTTATCCAGCCCGCTGATGCCATTGGCAATGCTGTGCAGCAGAGTGTTTAACACGCTGGCTTCACCCGCCTCTCCATTACCGACCAGCAGTAAAATGCCTTTGGCAAAACCAACCAGCAGGGCAGGGGCAATCATCATTCGTGCACCCTCAGTGAATGAGGAGGCCATGATGTTGACCGTCATGCCGTTGAGCCGGAACACGACGCCGATAATGCCAATCACCAGACCCATCGTGAAGAACTGACTGGCGATCTCAGGAATAAACCACGCGTTGACGATAACGCCCCAGACAACCCAAATCATCACCGCGGTCAGCACCAGTAGCACTAACCAGTCGCCCAGCGTGAAGCGTCGTTCCACGACCTCGTCCTGCTGCTCGCGAAAGAAGCGGTCGGATTCATGTACCCGGGACAAAAGCGGATTCTTTTTGATACGCGCCGCATAGGCCAGCGTGAAGGTCAGCCCGATTAGTGTAGCGATCACCCAGACCACGATGCGTAGCCCGGAACCAGAGAGCACCGGTACTCCCGCAATACCTTGCGCGACCACCACGCAAAATGGGTTCATCCATGAGCTGGCGAAACCAATCTGAGTCGCGATATAGGTAACCAGAACGGTGGTGATACTGTCGTAACCTAGCCGTACCATCAAAGGCGCGATGATAATGGCAAAGGCAACAGCCTCTTCCCCCATGCCAAACACCGCGCCGCCTAAGGAGAAGAGAATAAACAGCACTGGGATAAACAGGACCTCGTTGCCCCGCGTATGGCGAATGAGCGCCAGGATGCCGTTATCAATGGTGCCGGTACGCATAACGATGCCGAATGCGCCGCCAATGACCAGCATAAACATAATGATGCCCACAGCGGTACCGAATTTCGAGCCGGAGGTTAATCCTTCAAACGGGAAATTCATCAGGCCTGGGCGTTCATCTCCGGTGGTGAATAACTGCACCCGGTGATACTGCTCTTCACCTGCGTCGTTGGTCAGAATACGAAAGGAATGGGGGTCAACCACCTTACGGGTTTTGGTTTGTCCATCAACCTGATACTGAACTTCCTGGCTATCGAACATCCCGACGGGAACAACCCATGTTGCCAGACTGGTTAAAATGGCGACGAAAAAAATAATCACCAGCGTGTCGGGCATCGCCCATTTTTTAGCTGGCTGTGATTCTGTTACTGCTGACATGAAAGACTATCCCTGTTGCAACGCAAAAGAGAGTAAGTATGCGAACAGAAGAATGGTTATTCATTGATGCAGCGCATTCAGGCAAATATTTCAGATTATGCCAAAGGGGAAACAGACATAAAAAAACCGGAAATATCAGCTATTTCCGGTTTGATAAGCAGATGTGTTGCCGGATAAGAGATCCGGCACACTCGGCAGATTACTGCTGCTGGGAAGACTGGATCGCGGTCAGTGCGATGGTGTAGACGATATCGTCTACCAGCGCGCCACGAGACAGGTCGTTCACCGGCTTGCGCATACCCTGCAGCATCGGCCCGATGGAGATCAGGTCGGCAGAACGCTGTACCGCTTTGTAGGTGGTGTTACCGGTGTTCAGATCCGGGAAGATGAACACGGTAGCGCGACCTGCAACCGGAGAGTTCGGCGCTTTGGATTTCGCTACGTCAGCCATAACGGCGGCGTCATACTGCAGCGGACCGTCGATCATCAGGTCAGGACGTTTTTCCTGCGCCAGACGGGTTGCTTCGCGAACTTTCTCTACGTCGCTACCTGCACCAGAAGTACCGGTGGAGTAAGAGAGCATCGCTACGCGCGGTTCGATACCGAAGGCAATTGCGGAATCAGCGGATTGAATCGCGATTTCTGCCAGCTGCTCTGCGGTCGGATCCGGGTTGATCGCGCAGTCGCCGTAAACGTAAACCTGATCCGGCAGCAGCATGAAGAACACGGAAGACACCAGGGAGCTACCCGGCGCAGTTTTGATCAGCTGCAGCGGCGGACGGATGGTGTTCGCGGTGGTGTGTACTGCACCAGAAACCAGGCCGTCAACGTCGTCTTGCTCCAGCATCAGGGTACCGAGAACCACGTTGTCTTCCAGCTGTTCGCGGGCAACGGTTTCGGTCATACCTTTGTTTTTACGCAGTTCGACCAGGCGAGCAACGTAGCTTTCGCGAACCACATCTGGATCAACGATTTCTACGCCAGCGCCCAGTTCAACGCCCTGAGAGGCTGCAACGCGGGTGATCTCATCCGGGTTACCCAGCAGTACGCAGGTTGCGATACCACGTTCAGCACAGATGGCTGCTGCTTTAACGGTACGCGGTTCGTCGCCTTCCGGCAGAACAACGCGTTTGCCCGCTTTGCGCGCCAGCTCGGTCAACTGGTAACGGAACGCTGGCGGAGACAGACGACGGCTGCGCTCAGAGGTCGCAGTCAGGGATTCAATCCAGTCAGCGTTGATGTAGTTAGCAACGTATTCCTGGACTTTCTCAATGCGCTCGTGATCGTCAACCGGAACTTCCAGGTTGAAGCTCTGCAGGCTCAGAGAGGTCTGCCAGGTGTTGGTGTTTACCATGAATACCGGCAGGCCGGTTTCAAATGCACGTTCGCACAGTTTAGTGATGCGCGCGTCCATTTCGTAGCCGCCAGTCAGCAGCAGGGCACCGATTTCCACGCCGTTCATGGCCGCCAGGCATGCTGCAACCAGCACGTCAGGACGATCTGCGGAAGTTACCAGCAGGGAGCCTGCGCGGAAGTGTTCCAGCATGTGCGGAATGCTGCGTGCGCAGAACGTCACAGACTTCACGCGACGGGTGTTGATATCGCCTTCGTTAACGATGGTGGCGTTCAGGTGACGCGCCATATCGATTGCACGAGTAGCGATCAGATCGAAGCTCCATGGCACCGCGCCCAGAACCGGCAGCGGGCTGGATTCTTGCAGTTTAGCCGGATCAACTTTGATCACTTTCGCTTTGGAAGAGTCGTCGAAAATCTCGGACAGATCCGGGCGAGTACGGCCCTGCTCATCAACCGGTGCGTTCAGTTTGTTAACGATTACGCCGGTGATGTTGGTGTTTTTCGCGCCGCCGAAGCTGCTGCGAGTCAGTTCAATACGCTCGTTCAGCTGTTCTGGGGTGTCGGTACCCTGAGACATAACGAAGACGATTTCCGCGTTCAGCGTTTTCGCGATTTCGTAGTTCAGGGACTGCGCGAACTGATGTTTACGGGTTGGGACCAGGCCTTCAACCAGTACAACTTCAGCGTCTTTGGTGTTCGCGTGGTAGTTCGCGATGATCTCTTCCATCAGCACATCTTTCTGATTGCTGGACAGCAGAGATTCAACGTGGCTCATCTTCAGCGGCTCGGCGGCTGGCAGAGAAGAGTTAGCGCGGACGATGCTGGTAGTCTGGTCTGGCGCATCGCCACCGGCACGCGGTTGAGCAATCGGCTTAAAGACGCTCAGACGAACGCCTTTGCGTTCCATTGCGCGGATCACGCCAAGGCTGACGCTGGTCAGGCCGACGCTGGTTCCGGTAGGGATCAGCATAATAATACGGGACACGGTTTATCCTCTTTCGTTACCGCCAATTTAGACGGGTTACAAAACAGCACCGCCAGCTAGGCTGGCGGTGTGAAATCAGGCAGTCAGGCGGCTCGCGTCTTGCGCGATAACCAGTTCTTCGTTGGTTGGGATAACCAGCGCAGGACGGGTACCTTCTTTGTTGATGAAACCAGATTTGCCGAAACGTGCGGCCAGGTTACGTTCGTGGTCAACTTCAAAGCCCAGAACGCCCAGTTTGCCCAGAGACAGTTCACGAACCATCGCTGCGTTTTCACCGATACCACCGGTGAAGACAACTGCATCCAGACGACCATCCATCAGCGCAGTGTAAGAACCGATGTATTTCGCCAGACGGTGGCAGTAAACGTCCATTGCACGTTTAGCGTCTTCTTTAGTAGCGTAGTTATCTTCAACATAACGGCAGTCGCTGGTGACTTCGGTCAGACCCAGCAGGCCGGACTCTTTGGTCAGCATTTTGTTGATCTGGTCAACGCTCATGCCCAGGGTATCGTGCAGGTGGAAGATGATCGCCGGGTCGATGTCACCGGAACGTGTACCCATCACCAGACCTTCCAGTGGGGTCAGACCCATGGAGGTATCAACACATTTACCGTTACGGATAGCAGATACAGAACCGCCGTTGCCCAGGTGGCAAGTGATGATGTTCAGCTCTTCAACCGGTTTGTTCAGTACTTTTGCCGCTTCCTGAGTGACGAAGAAGTGGCTGGTACCGTGTGCGCCGTAACGACGAACGCCGTGTTCTTTGTAGAGGCTGTACGGCAGAGCATAGAGGTAAGACTCTTCCGGCATAGTCTGATGGAACGCGGTGTCGAATACAGCCACGTTTTTGTCTTTCAGATTAGGGAAGGATTTCAGCGCTTCTGCGATACCGATCAGGTGAGCCGGGTTATGCAGCGGTGCGAAAGAGGCAGAATCTTTGATGCCCTGAATAACGGAATCATCGATAACCACAGAGCTGGTGTACTTCTCACCGCCGTGTACGATACGGTGACCAATAGCGGTCAATTGCGCAGACAATTCTGGTTTTTGTGCCAGAATAGTGTTAACGATAAAGTTCAGCGCTTCACTGTGAGCGGCGCCTGCACCTAAAGCCGCTTCTTGTTTACCGCCGTCCATTTTCCACTTGATACGTGCTTCTGGGAGATGGAAACATTCGGCTAAACCAGAGAGGTATTCTTCACCGTTTACTGCATCGATGATGGCAAATTTCAGTGAGGAGCTACCGCAGTTCAGAACCAGTACTAACTTACTCGACATGGAAGTACCTATTTATGATACGTGGCTAAAAAAACGTCAGGGAGTCATAGAGCGTAGCGCATGATGACACCGACGTTTATGATTAACATCATGCGCCATAGTCTTTTTGGGCACGATGGAATAAATACCTTTGAGTCTATGTCATTTTGCGTATTTTTCAGGCAATGGCATAATGTATGCCAATTTGACGACTCAATGATTTTGGACTACAGGCCTTACAGGCCGGCACAGGATACCTGAATGTGGGTATCAAAGACAAAATGTTTTGAACGATGTCCCTTATAGTTGTTGTTTTGCACAAATTTTTTAATTTTTATATGTGAAGTTGAGGTAACCGCCATGTCGACACCGGATAATCGCTCCGTCAATTTTTTTAGCTTGTTTCGCCGGGGGCAGCACTATGCAAAGACGTGGCCAATGGAAAAGCGCCTTGCGCCCGTGTTTGTTGAGAACCGCGTGATCCGCATGACGCGTTACGCGATCCGTTTTATGCCGCCTATCGCCGTCTTCACCTTATGTTGGCAAATTGCGTTAGGGGGGCAGTTGGGCCCGGCCGTAGCGACTGCGCTGTTTGCGCTTAGCCTGCCGATGCAGGGGATGTGGTGGCTGGGAAAACGTTCTGTAACGCCGCTGCCGCCTTCAATTCTCAATTGGTTCTACGAAGTTCGGGGTAAATTGCAAGAAGCTGGGCAGGCGCTCTCTCCGGTAGAAGGAAAGCCGGATTACCAGGCGCTGGCTGACACGCTTAAGCGCGCCTTCAAACAACTGGATAAAACTTTCCTTGATGATTTGTAATTGACCCCTGATTACGCATATAAAAGAAGGCACATGATGCCTTCTTTTTTTTCATCGCAGTAGTAGTGATACAGGAGTCCCAAATGGAAATGACCAACGCTCAACGTCTGATTTTGTCGAATCAGTACAAAATGATGACTATGCTCGATCCAACTAACGCCGAGCGTTATCGTCGTTTGCAGACGATTATTGAACGCGGTTACGGCTTGCAGATGCGTGAGCTGGATCGTGAGTTTGGTGAGCTGACGGAAGAAACCTGTCGTACGATTATCGATATTATGGAGATGTATCACGCATTACATGTGTCCTGGACTAATCTTAAGGATGCACAGGCTATTGATGAGCGTCGCGTGACCTTCCTCGGTTTTGACGCTGCAACGGAAGCCCGTTTCCTCGGGTATGTTCGTTTTATGGTCAATGTGGAAGGTCGTTACACCCACTTTGATGCGGGTACGCATGGCTTCAACGCCCAGACCCCAATGTGGGAAAAATATCAGCGTATGCTGAATGTTTGGCACTCTTGCCCGCGTCAGTATCACCTGAGCGCGAATGAAATTAACCAAATCATTAATGCCTGAGGGGGCGAGCGTGCAGTGCAAAGGTTTTCTGTTTGATCTGGATGGAACGCTGGTCGATTCCTTACCCGCAGTAGAGCGTGCGTGGTGCAACTGGGCCGATCGCTTCGGCCTCGATCACGCCGAGGTACTCGGCTTTATTCATGGTAAGCAGGCCATTACCTCCCTGCGACACTTTATGGTGGGCAAGTCTGAGGCAGAGATCGCCGCGGAATTTACCCGTCTGGAGCAGATCGAAGCGACGGAAACTGCCGGGATCACCGCGCTGCCGGGGGCTGTTGATTTACTCAACCATCTCAATAAAGCGGGTATTCCATGGGCGATTGTGACCTCCGGCTCCATGCCGGTCGCACGGGCGCGCCATCGTGTTGCTGGGCTTCCTGCTCCTGAAGTGTTTGTCACCGCCGAGCGGGTAAAGAGAGGGAAACCAGAACCAGACGCGTATCTGTTAGGCGCTCAGCTTCTGGGCCTGGCACCGCAGGAATGTGCAGTGGTGGAAGATGCCCCCGCCGGGGTGCTTTCAGGACTGGCGGCTGGGTGCCATGTCATCGCGGTTAACGCGCCAGCGGATACGCCGCGTCTGGACGAAGTTGATTTTTCGCTGACCAGTCTGGAACATATTTCTGTGACCAAACAACCCAACGGAAATGTGGTCGTTATAAGAAATACCTGATCATGATTTAGCCCCAGATTGTTGGGGCTTTTTTATGGCAGAATCAGTCCATCCCTCTCATTTAACAAGGATATGTTGTGAACGGTGAATTGATATGGGTTCTCTCATTGCTGGCGATTGCCGTCGTCTTGTTTGCAACTGGCAGAGTGCGTATGGACGCGGTCGCTTTGCTGGTCATTATTGCCTTTGTTCTGAGCGGAACATTGAGCATCACAGAGGCTTTTTCCGGGTTCAGCGATCCTAACGTTATTTTGATAGCGGCTTTATTCATTATCGGCGACGGCCTGGTGCGTACCGGCGTGGCGACGGTAATGGGTGCCTGGCTGGTGAAGGTCGCCGGTAGTAGTGAAGTCAAAATGCTGGTGTTGCTGATGATAACCGTAGCCGGACTTGGTGCCTTCATGAGTTCGACCGGTGTGGTCGCCATCTTTATTCCGGTTGTCTTAAGCGTTTCCATGCGCATGCAAATCTCCCCCTCACGCCTGATGATGCCATTGAGCTTTGCCGGATTGATAAGCGGCATGATGACGCTGGTGGCAACGCCGCCGAACCTGGTCGTCAACAGTGAATTGTTACGTGAAGGACTTAACGGTTTTAGCTTTTTTAGCGTAACCCCACTGGGGCTGGTGGTGTTGGTTCTCGGCATAATTTATATGCTGGTGATGCGTTTTATGCTGAAAGGCGAAGACTCCGGGCTGCCGGGAGACGGCTGGAAGCGCCGGACCTTTCGCGACCTGATTAAAGAATATCGCCTGACAGGGCGTGCTCGTCGCCTGGCGATTCGCCCGGGTTCTCCCATGATTGGCCAACGTCTGGATGACCTGAAATTGCGTGAGCGCTACGGGGCAAACGTGATTGGTGTTGAACGCTGGCGGCGTTTTCGCCGCGTGATTGTTGATGTTAACGGGGTTTCTGAGTTTCGTGCCCGTGACGTATTGCTGATCGATATGTCAGCGGCCGACGTTGACCTGCGTGAATTTTGCAGCGAGCAACTGTTGGAGCCAATGGTGCTGCGTGGCGAATACTTCTCTGAGCAGGCGCTTGATGTGGGTATGGCCGAGATTTCATTGATCCCTGAATCGGAATTGATCGGCAAAACGGTACGGGAAATCGCCTTTCGCACACGTTATGGTCTGAATGTCGTCGGACTGAAGCGTGATGGTGCGGCGCTGGACGGGGCGGTCGTCAATGAGCCGCTGCTGATGGGCGATATTATTCTGGTGGTGGGGAACTGGAAACTCATCACTTTGTTGGGGCAAAAAGGGCGCGATTTCGTGGTGCTGAATATGCCCGTGGAAGTTAGTGAAGCCTCCCCGGCGCACAGCCAGGCGCCGCATGCGATTTTCTGTCTGGTGCTGATGGTCGCGTTAATGCTCACCGATGAAATTCCTAATACGGTTGCCGCGATTATCGCCTGTTTGCTGATGGGAAAATTCCGTTGCATTGATGCCGAAAGCGCCTATAAAGCCATTCACTGGCCAAGTATTATTTTGATTGTCGGAATGATGCCCTTTGCGCTGGCATTACAGAAAACGGGCGGTGTTGATCTGGTGGTTAAAGGGTTAATAGACGTTGGTGGAGGGTACGGCCCGTATATGATGCTGGGCTGCCTGTTCGTGCTGTGCGCGACCATTGGGTTATTTATCTCTAACACTGCGACGGCGGTACTGATGGCGCCGATTGCGCTGGCGGCAGCAAAGTCTATGGGCGTTTCGCCGTATCCTTTTGCGATGGTGATTGCGATGGCGGCTTCCGCAGCCTTTATGACGCCAGTTTCTTCACCGGTAAACACACTGGTGCTCGGGCCGGGTAACTACAGCTTTAGCGATTTCGTAAAAATTGGCGTGCCGTTTACCATCATTGTGATGGTGGTGTGCGTGGTGATGATCCCGATGCTGTTTCCGTTTTGATTTTTATGTGCCGGATGGCGGCTAACGCCTTATCCGGCCTACAAAGGTAACGTTGTCGCAAACTTACAATGGAGAATCCTGACTGATTTCATCTAATGAGAGGTGAAAACTCGGGACGAACACGTCCATAAAGTAGTCCATCTCTTCGCTTCGTCGTGACTCCAGCGTTTTTTCCAGACGTGTTTTCGCCAGCAGAAATTCGTTGTTACCGGCGGAGAGTTCTTCCAGGCACTTCAGATACGCGCACAGGGCATCGGCCTGTTTAACAATCGACCTCTCTTCTTCGCTTAAGGCATGTTCATCAATGAGTGGCGCAAAAATATCGCGCAGCTCATCAGGAACCATATCGACCAGTTTTTGTTGGGCAATTTTCTCTATCGCTTTATATTCCTGAGCAATCTGCGAGTTAAAATATTTCACTGGGGTAGGGAGATCGCCGGTTAACACCTCTGACGCATCGTGATACATCGCCAGCAGGGCAATACGCTCAGCATTAACCTGACCACCAAATTTACGGTTTTTAATTGCGGCCAGCGCATGGGCAACCATGGCAACCTGCAGACTGTGTTCGGACACGTTTTCGGTGCGCACGTTGCGCATCAGCGGCCAGCGGTTAATGAGTTTCAGACGGGAGAGGTGGGCAAAAAAGTGGCTCTGCTTCATAACGACCCTTACTCAGTGACTTCAGTAACGGTATTTTGCGCAGAGAGTGCTACCGGATGCAAACCCGGCAGCACTTTGCGTGGTTACAGCTGGCGATACCCTGACAGGAAACGCTCAAATTTACTCAGCGACATTTCGATATCGTCAATACGCGGTAGCGTGACGATGCGGAAATGATCCGGCCACGGCCAGTTGAATGCCGTCCCCTGGACCAGCAGTACTTTTTCCTGCAACAGGAAGTCGAGTACCATCTTCTGGTCGTCATGAATATTGAAGCGTTTAGCATCAATTTTCGGGAACATATACAGCGCACCGCGCGGTTTTACGCAAGAGACGCCGGGGATGTCATTAAGCAGTTCCCAGGCGCGGTTACGTTGCTCATACAGACGTCCGCCAGGCATGATGAATTCGCTGATGCTCTGATATCCACCCAGTGCGGTTTGAATGGCATGTTGTGCCGGAACGTTGGCACACAGGCGCATAGAAGCCAGCATCTCAAGGCCTTCGATATACCCTTTGGCATGTTTCTTCGGTCCGTTCAGTACCATCCAGCCCTGGCGGAAACCGGCAACACGATAGGTTTTTGACAGGCCGTTAAAGGTAATAGTCAGCAGGTCAGGGGCCATTGCCGCAATTGAGTGGTGCTCGGCGTCATCGTAAAGAATTTTGTCGTAAATCTCGTCCGCAAAGATGATGAGATTGTTTTGGCGGGCAATCTCAACAATCTCCATCAGCAGCTCTTTAGAATACACCGCGCCAGTAGGGTTGTTTGGGTTGATGATGACGATCCCACGGGTACGCGGCGTAATTTTGGCGCGGATATCATCCAGGTCCGGGAACCAGTCTGACGATTCGTCACACAGGTAGTGCACGGCATTACCACCAGAGAGCGAAACCGCCGCCGTCCACAGTGGATAATCAGGTGCAGGAACCAGCATTTCGTCCCCACTGTTTAGCAATGCCTGCATGGCCTGCACAATCAATTCAGATACGCCGTTACCGATATAGATATCTTCCACGGTTACGTCGCGCATCCCACGGGCCTGGTAATGCTGCATGATTGCTTTGCGGGCTGAATAAAGGCCTTTGGAATCGCAATATCCTTGCGCAGTTGGCAAATTGCGGATCACATCCACCAAAATTTCATCTGGCGCTTCAAACCCGAAAGGCGCAGGGTTGCCGATGTTCAGTTTCAGAACTTTGTTGCCTTCTTCTTCCAGGCGCTTTGCTTCCTTCAGAACCGGGCCGCGAATGTCATAACAGACGTTTTCTAATTTGCTGGATTTTTCAATGGGGGACATGAACGTTGACCTTTTTAGCTGTGAATGCCACTCCCTGCCGTGGAAGTCAGCCCAGCACAATGTACTCCCACGACGGTGAGTTTTGAAGGGTCTCTAGTAGAAGATTTTGGAAAGCAGGAGGATTATAATTCACTGTTAATAACTAAATAATATGATTTTTGTAGAGTAATAATCTGGGTTGTTGTGTTTTTAGTGGTTTATATTTTGCTTTGTTAGTGTTGGCATGGTGATTTGTCTGGCATAAAAAAGTTAGGCCTGTAAAGAAAAAGGTAGCCGAGATCTCAGCTGAATGGCGTATTTCGAAAATACTGAGGTTTTGCCTGCGAAATCTGTTATCGGTCTGATCCCTGCGTGATGCGGTGTGAATCCATTGTTAAGCATAATTAATGAATTGAGAGATTCTTAATTAATTATTATTTATTATTTAAACGACATCAAATTGAGTGGGCCAATAATACGAAAACCGTTGCACTGACATAACACCAATTTGCCCGGAATTATTCGCGATAACACTTATAAATATAGTGGTTTTAGGTTAAGATAACTCCTATGAAATGGTGTGTAGTACGAATTTTACGATAATTCAAATGTTTGTTGGTTGTTCCTAACATCCTGAAAAGTTAGTTTTTAATGTGTAAATTATTGTTCGTTAACTATTTTTTAAATTTACAAAATTTACATGTTTCCCATTAGTCAGAATCATCCAGCAGCTAAAAATACGGCTCTTTCTCGTTGCTATATTCCGATGAATATCATGGGTATTAAAATAGCTCAGAAAGAGAATTGTTTCGTTTGTTAAACCAAATACATCCTTATTTTCACTTGGTTACACTAAGCGAAACTGAAGGGAGGCACATTACAAATGGAGTTGTTTGATTCTGAATGCACAGCATTAACCCGGTATGACCCGCGAGTAAGTGAAAAACTATGATAAATGCAAATCGTCCGATAATTAACCTCGACCTCGATCTGCTGAGAACCTTTGTTGCTGTTGCCGACCTGAATACCTTTGCGGCTGCGGCAGCTGCGGTATGTCGAACTCAGTCTGCGGTAAGTCAGCAAATGCAGCGTCTTGAACAACTTGTGGGGAAAGAGTTGTTCGCGCGCCATGGACGCAACAAACTGCTGACCGAACATGGTATCCAGTTGTTGGGTTACGCCAGGAAAATACTGCGATTTAATGATGAGGCATGCTCATCATTGATGTTTAACAATCTTCAGGGGGTGTTAACTATCGGTGCTTCTGACGAATCCGCCGATACCATACTCCCTTTTCTGCTTAACCGTATAAGTTCGGTTTATCCGAAACTTGCACTGGATGTAAGAGTGAAACGCAATGCCTACATGGTGGAGATGCTTAAGTCGCAAGAAGTGGATTTAGTGGTCACCACTAACCGACCTGGCGATTTTGAGTGCCTGAATTTGCGGACTTCACCGACGCACTGGTATTGCGCAGCCGAATATATCCTGCAAAAAGGGGAACCGGTGCCGCTAGTTCTGCTGGATGATCCCAGCCCGTTTCGCGATATCGTGCTAGCGACGTTGAATGCAGCACAGATCCCGTGGCGTCTGGCCTATGTCGCTTCAACATTGCCTGCGGTCCGCGCGGCGGTAAAAGCAGGGCTGGGCGTTACTGCCCGTCCTGTCGAAATGATGAGCCCTGATTTACGCGTACTGGGTGCGGCAGACGGATTGCCACCTCTGCCTGATACCGAGTATCTGCTGTGCAGCGATCCGGCCACGCAAAATGAATTAGCTCAGGTTATCTTTAAGTCGATGCAGACATATCAAAATCCTTGGCAATACAATCAGTTTACCCCTGAAGGGGGAGATGACTCGCTGATTGTTGAAGGCGACTTTGAGTAAAGCGTCACAAAAAAACGTTTTAAAATGTAAGTGTAAAAAAGAGCCACTGATGATGAAAAAACATCCAGCGGCTCTTTTTTTATGCAAATATTACTGCTTTCTGTTCATTCATATACTAAAACTTAACAAAATCAGCAGGTAAAAAAACTGACTGACAATAGGATGAAAAATAATCAGCTGAGTTGTTAAATGTTTCCATGTTAAAAAACTAGAGAAATTGTTGCTGTTTTTTATGGTGAATTAACAAAAGCGTGTCACAGATCAAGAAAATACTCCCATTTAGGGGGAGGCATCTGGGTGAATTCCTGTCAAAATAGACGTGTATTATCTTTTTTACTTCACTACGGACACGATTCAACAACATTAAAAATGACCGATGATGCAATCGAAATAGGTCTAAAGAGCACTTTATGTTAATGAGGTTGGAACAGTGTAAAATAATGTGAGGAAACTTTTGTTAAAGTTGACAAAAGGTTATAGAAAGGAGTAAAAAACCCCATCAATTAGCTGTATAAAATGATTTTTCACAGTGATTGTAAGGTTTTTTTTATTCCTCCCCATGAATCGATGTGGCGTTCATCTGCCGAAAAGAGCAGAGAATTTGGCGCTACTTTTGATGAGTAAGCAATGAGTATGTCAACATCCACTGAAATCATCGCTCATCACTGGGCATTCGCTATCTTTCTTATCGTTGCCATTGGCCTGTGCTGCCTGATGCTCGTCGGCGGCTGGTTTTTAGGGGGTCGCGCACGCGCGAGATCTAAAAACGTGCCGTTTGAATCAGGTATCGACTCGGTCGGCACCGCCCGCCTGCGCCTGTCTGCCAAGTTTTATCTGGTAGCCATGTTCTTCGTTATCTTCGACGTTGAAGCGCTGTATCTGTTCGCATGGTCAACTTCTATCCGTGAAAGCGGCTGGATTGGCTTTGTGGAAGCTGCAATTTTTATTTTTGTGTTACTGGCAGGTCTGGTTTATCTGGTGCGTATTGGCGCGCTGGACTGGACGCCCGCGCGTTCACGCCGCGAGCGTATGAACCCGGAAACGAACAGTATCGCTAATCGTCAACGCTAACCGCGAGGCATTAAGATGGATTATACGCTCACCCGCATAGATCCTAACGGTGAGAACGACCGTTACCCCCTGCAAAAACAGGAGATCGTAACCGACCCCCTGGAACAAGAAGTTAACAAAAACGTGTTCATGGGCAAACTGCATGACATGGTTAACTGGGGCCGTAAAAACTCAATTTGGCCATATAACTTTGGCCTTTCCTGCTGCTACGTTGAGATGGTGACCTCGTTTACCGCCGTGCACGATGTGGCCCGTTTTGGTGCGGAAGTACTGCGTGCATCGCCGCGTCAGGCTGACCTGATGGTCGTAGCCGGAACCTGCTTTACCAAAATGGCGCCAGTTATTCAGCGCCTCTACGATCAGATGCTGGAACCGAAATGGGTTATTTCCATGGGCGCATGCGCCAACTCCGGCGGTATGTACGACATCTATTCTGTGGTGCAGGGCGTTGATAAATTTATTCCGGTCGATGTGTACATCCCGGGATGTCCGCCGCGCCCAGAAGCGTATATGCAGGCTCTGATGCTGCTGCAAGATTCCATTGGCAAAGAACGCCGTCCGCTCTCCTGGGTGGTTGGCGATCAGGGCGTTTATCGCGCCAATATGCAGTCAGAACGCGAGCGTAAACGCGGCGAACGTATTGCTGTAACGAATCTTCGTACACCAGACGAGATTTAATTTGCGCCTGTCGGCAGCAGCACTTCCTTCGCTTATCACTACATAAATAGCGCGAAGCACTGCCGACCACCACGGACCATTTGCAATGGTGAACAATATGACCGACTTAACCGCGCAAGACGCCGTATGGCAAACACGGGATCACCTTGATGACCCGGTCATTGGCGAACTGCGCAACCGTTTTGGGCCGGATGCCTTTACCGTTCAGGCGACTCGCACCGGGGTACCCGTTGTTTGGGTCAAGCGTGAACAATTACTGGAAGTTGGCGATTTCTTAAAGAGACTGCCGAAACCTTACGTCATGCTGTTTGACTTACACGGCATGGACGAACGTCTGCGTACGCACCGCGAAGGGTTACCTGCCGCGGATTTTTCCGTTTTCTATCACCTGATTTCCATTGAACGCAATCGCGATATCATGCTCAAGGTGGCTTTGTCTGAAAACGATCTGCGCGTACCGACCTTCACCAAACTGTTCCCGAACGCCAACTGGTACGAGCGTGAAACCTGGGAAATGTTTGGCATCGATATCGAAGGTCACCCGCACCTGACGCGTCTGCTGATGCCGCATACCTGGGAAGGTCACCCGCTGCGTAAAGACTACCCGGCGCGTGCGACCGAATTTGATCCGTTTGAGCTGACTAAAGCCAAACAGGATCTGGAAATGGAAGCGCTGACCTTCAAACCTGAAGATTGGGGTATGAAGCGTAGTACCGAAAACGAGGACTTCATGTTCCTCAACCTCGGTCCTAACCACCCGTCTTCTCACGGTGCTTTCCGTATTGTGCTGCAGCTTGATGGCGAAGAAATCGTCGACTGCGTACCTGACATCGGCTACCACCACCGTGGCGCTGAAAAGATGGGTGAACGTCAGTCCTGGCACAGCTACATTCCGTACACCGACCGTATTGAGTACCTCGGCGGCTGCGTAAACGAAATGCCTTACGTACTGGCCGTTGAGAAGCTGGCTGGTATCACCACGCCGGATCGCGTCAACGTGATTCGCGTGATGTTGTCCGAACTGTTCCGTATCAACAGCCACCTGCTGTACATCTCCACGTTCATTCAGGACGTCGGCGCGATGACCCCGGTATTCTTCGCCTTTACCGACCGTCAGAAAATCTATGACGTGGTGGAAGCGATCACCGGTTTCCGTATGCACCCGGCCTGGTTCCGTATCGGCGGTGTGGCACACGATCTGCCGCGCGGTTGGGACAAGCTGCTGCGTGACTTCCTCGACTGGATGCCAAAACGTCTGGATTCTTACGAGAAAGCCGCACTGCGTAACACCATTCTGAAAGGCCGTTCGCAGGGCGTTGCCGCTTACGGTAAGAAAGAAGCGCTGGACTGGGGTTGTACCGGTGCTGCGCTGCGCGCGACCGGTATTGATTTCGACGTGCGTAAAGCGCGTCCGTACTCTGGCTACGAAAACTTTGACTTTGAAGTCCCGGTTGGCGGCGGCGTGTCCGACTGCTATACCCGCGTGATGCTGAAAGTTGAAGAGCTGCGCCAGAGTCTGCGCATCCTTGAGCAGTGCCTCAATAACATGCCGGAAGGCCCGTTCAAAGCGGATCACCCGCTGACGACGCCGCCGCCGAAAGAGCGCACGCTGCAACATATCGAAACCCTTATCACCCACTTCCTGCAGGTTTCGTGGGGTCCGGTTATGCCGGCAAACGAGTCCTTCCAGATGGTGGAAGCGACTAAGGGTATCAACAGTTACTACCTGACCAGCGATGGCAGCACCATGAGTTACCGTACCCGTATCCGCACCCCGAGCTATGCGCACCTGCAGCAGATCCCGGTAGCGGTACGTGGCAGCCTGGTGTCCGACTTAATCGTCCATCTGGGTAGTATCGATTTTGTTATGTCAGATGTGGACCGCTAATTATGCACGAGAATCAACAACCACAAACCGAGGCTTTTGAGCTGAGTGCGGCTGAGCGTGAAGCGATTGAGCACGAAAAGCACCACTACGAAGACCCGCGTGCGGCGTCCATTGAAGCGCTGAAAATCGTTCAGAAACAGCGTGGCTGGGTGCCGGATGGGGCGATCTACGCGATCGCTGATGTGCTGGGTATTCCGGCAAGCGATGTAGAAGGTGTTGCCACGTTCTACAGCCAGATCTTCCGCCAGCCGGTAGGTCGCCACGTGATCCGCTATTGCGACAGCGTGGTGTGCCATATCAACGGCTACCAGGGGATTCAGGCCGCGCTTGAGAAAAAACTCAACATCAAGCCGGGGCAGACGACCTTTGATGGTCGCTTTACGCTGCTGCCGACCTGTTGCCTGGGGAACTGCGATAAAGGGCCAAATATGATGATCGATGAGGATACTCACGCTCACCTGACCCCGGAAGGCATTCCCGAACTACTGGAGCGGTATAAATGAAAGACATTATCCGTACTCCCGAAACCCATCCGCTGACCTGGCGTCTGCGTGATGACAAACAGCCGGTCTGGCTGGACGAATACCGTAGCAAGAACGGCTACGAAGGTGCGCGTAAGGCCCTGACCGGGCTGTCACCGGACGAAATCGTTAATCAGGTAAAAGACGCTGGCCTGAAAGGGCGCGGCGGCGCGGGCTTTTCCACCGGTCTGAAGTGGAGCCTGATGCCGAAAGACGAATCCATGAACATCCGTTACCTGCTGTGTAACGCCGATGAAATGGAGCCGGGCACCTATAAAGACCGTCTGCTGATGGAACAGCTGCCGCACCTGCTGGTGGAAGGCATGCTGATTTCCGCGTTTGCGCTGAAAGCGTACCGTGGTTACATCTTCCTGCGCGGTGAATATATCGAAGCAGCCGTGCATCTGCGTCGCGCGATCGCCGAAGCGACCGAAGCCGGTCTGCTTGGTAAAAACATTATGGGCACCGGTTTCGACTTCGAACTGTTTGTCCACACCGGGGCAGGGCGTTACATCTGCGGTGAAGAAACCGCGCTGATCAACTCCCTCGAAGGTCGCCGTGCTAACCCACGTTCCAAGCCGCCGTTCCCGGCAAGCTCTGGCGCATGGGGCAAACCGACCTGCGTAAACAACGTCGAAACCCTGTGTAACGTACCGGCTATCCTCGCGAACGGCGTGGAGTGGTACCAGAACATTTCGAAGAGCAAAGACGCGGGCACCAAGCTGATGGGCTTCTCTGGTCGCGTGAAGAATCCTGGCCTGTGGGAACTGCCTTTCGGTACTACCGCGCGTGAGATCCTCGAAGATTACGCGGGTGGCATGCGCGATGGACTGAAGTTCAAAGCCTGGCAGCCAGGCGGCGCAGGGACTGACTTCCTGACCGAAGCACACCTCGATCTGCCGATGGAATTCGAAAGCATTGGTAAAGCAGGTAGCCGTCTGGGCACCGCGCTGGCCATGGCTGTCGATCACGAGATTGGCATGGTTCCTTTGGTGCGTAACCTCGAAGAGTTCTTTGCCCGCGAGTCTTGCGGCTGGTGTACGCCGTGCCGTGACGGTCTGCCGTGGAGTGTGAAAATTCTGCGCGCGCTGGAGCGTGGCGAAGGCCAGCCAGGGGATATCGAGACACTTGAGCAACTGTGTCGTTTCCTCGGCCCGGGTAAAACCTTCTGTGCACACGCACCGGGCGCAGTGGAACCGCTGCAGAGCGCCATTAAATATTTCCGCGAAGAATTCGAAGCTGGCATCAAGCAGTCCTTCAGCAATACCCATCAGATTGGTGGTATTCAGCCGAACCTGTTGAAAGAGCGCTGGTGATTACAGGGTTAGCCCTGTGTCGCGATAAGAAATTCGATTAACGCTCGGTTACGACCGAGCCAACTGGAAGCATGCTGACTATGGCTACGATTCATGTAGACGGCAAAGAATATGAGGTCAACGGAGCGGACAACCTGCTGGAAGCTTGTCTGTCTCTCGGCCTTGATATTCCGTACTTTTGCTGGCACCCGGCGCTGGGAAGCGTCGGTGCTTGCCGCCAGTGTGCGGTGAAGCAATATCAAAACGCGGAAGACACGCGTGGTCGCCTGGTGATGTCTTGTATGACACCGGCCACCGAAGGCACCTTTATTTCTATTGATGACGAAGAAGCGAAACAGTTCCGCGAAAGCGTCGTGGAGTGGTTGATGACTAACCACCCGCACGACTGTCCGGTCTGTGAAGAGGGCGGCAACTGCCACCTGCAGGATATGACCGTCATGACCGGTCACAGCTTCCGTCGCTACCGCTTCACGAAGCGTACTCACCGTAACCAGGACCTGGGGCCGTTCATCTCTCACGAAATGAACCGCTGCATCGCCTGCTATCGCTGCGTACGTTACTACAAAGATTACGCCGATGGCGCGGATCTGGGCGTCTATGGCGCACATGACAACGTCTACTTCGGTCGCCCGGAAGACGGTACGCTCGAAAGCGAGTTCTCTGGTAACCTGGTAGAAATTTGCCCGACCGGCGTCTTCACTGATAAAACGCACTCCGAGCGTTATAACCGTAAATGGGACATGCAGTTTGCGCCGAGCATCTGCCAGCAGTGTTCCATCGGCTGTAACACCAGCCCGGGTGAACGCTACGGTGAACTGCGTCGTATCGAAAACCGTTATAACGGTACCGTTAACCACTACTTCCTCTGCGACCGTGGTCGTTTTGGCTATGGTTACGTGAACCTGAAAGACCGTCCACGTCAGCCGGTACAGCGTCGTGGCGATGACCTGATCACGCTGAACGCCGAGCAGGCGATGCAGGGCGCGGCAGATATTCTACGTCAGTCGAAGAAAGTAATTGGTATCGGCTCCTCGCGCGCCAGCGTTGAAAGTAACTTCGCGCTGCGTGAACTGGTGGGTGCGGATAACTTCTATACCGGTATCGCCCAGGGCGAGCAGGAACGTTTGCAACTGGCACTGAGCGTGCTGCGTGACGGCGGGATTCATACTCCGGCACTGCGCGAAATTGAATCTTATGATGCGGTTCTGGTGCTGGGCGAAGATGTCACCCAGACCGGCGCACGCGTTGCGCTGGCAGTGCGTCAGGCGGTGAAAGGTAAAGCGCGTGAAATGGCGGCGGCACAGAAAGTGGCTGACTGGCAGATCGCAGCAATCCTTAACATCGGCCAGCGTGCTAAGCACCCGCTGTTCGTTACCAACGTCGATAACACCCGTCTGGATGACATCGCCGCATGGACCTATCGTGCACCGGTTGAAGATCAGGCGCGTTTAGGTTTCGCTATCGCTCATGCGCTGGATAACAATGCTCCGGCGGTTGACGGTATCGACCGTGACCTGCAGAACAAAATTGACGTTATCGTTCAGGCACTGGCCGGGGCGAAGAAACCACTGATTATTTCCGGCACCAACGCTGGTAGCGCCGAAGTGATTCAGGCGGCTGCCAACGTGGCGAAGGCGCTGAAAGGCCGTGGCGCAGACGTTGGCATCACCATGATTGCTCGCTCTGTTAACAGCATGGGCCTGGGTATGATTGGCGGTGGTTCCCTTGACGATGCGCTGACCGAGCTGGAAACAGGTCGTGCTGACGCCGTTGTGGTGCTGGAGAATGACCTGCATCGCCATGCTTCAGCAACGCGTGTGAACGCTGCGCTGGCGAAAGCACCTCTGGTACTGGTCATTGACCATCAGCGTACGGCAATTATGGAAAACGCTCATCTGGTGCTTTCCGCCGCAAGCTTCGCCGAAAGCGATGGTACGGTGATTAACAACGAAGGCCGCGCCCAGCGTTTCTTCCAGGTTTATGATCCGTCCTACTACGACAGTAACACTATCATGCTGGAAAGCTGGCGCTGGCTGCATTCGCTGCACAGCACCGTGCAGAGCCGTGAAGTGGACTGGACGCAGCTCGACCACGTTATCGACGCGGTCGTTGAGAAGCTGCCGCAGCTGGCGGGTATCAAAGATGCCGCGCCGGACGCAACCTTCCGTATCCGTGGACAGAAACTGGCTCGTGAACCGCACCGCTACAGTGGTCGTACCGCAATGCGCGCCAACATCAGCGTACACGAACCGCGCCAGCCGCAGGACAAAGACACCATGTTCGCCTTCTCTATGGAAGGGAACAACCAACCGTCTGCGCCGCGTTCACAAATTCCGTTTGCCTGGGCTCCAGGCTGGAACTCCCCACAGGCGTGGAACAAGTTCCAGGATGAAGTGGGCGGTAAACTGCGTCATGGCGATCCGGGCGTGCGCCTGATCGAAGCTTCTGCGGATGGTATGGATTACTTCACTACCGTTCCGGCGAGCTTCCAGGCTCAGGATGGTCAGTGGCGTATCGCGCCGTACTACCATTTGTTTGGCAGTGACGAAATGTCCCAGCGTGCGCCGGTCTTCCAGACCCGTATGCCGCAGCCGTACATCAAACTCAACCCGGCTGATGCCGCGAAGTTGGGTGTTA
The DNA here is from genome assembly GCF_030332695.1 of Citrobacter sp. Cpo089. Taxonomy (NCBI): domain Bacteria; kingdom Pseudomonadati; phylum Pseudomonadota; class Gammaproteobacteria; order Enterobacterales; family Enterobacteriaceae; genus Citrobacter; species Citrobacter sp. Cpo089. Next base: position 61,641 of record NZ_JAOWHJ010000002.1, read on the forward strand.
ATGCCGGTACGCGCGTTTCTTTCAGCTACGATGGCAACACGGTTACATTGCCGGTTGAAATAGCCGAAGGATTAACGGCAGGGCAGGTTGGTTTGCCGATGGGTATGCCTGGCATCGCGCCGGTTTTGGCTGGTGCGCGTCTTGAGGATCTGCAGGAGGCACAACAATGAGTTGGATTACACCCGATCTGATTGAGATCCTGCTGAGCATTCTCAAAGCGGTCGTGATCCTGCTGGTGGTGGTCACCTGCGGGGCATTCATGAGCTTTGGCGAACGTCGTCTGCTGGGTCTGTTCCAGAACCGTTACGGACCGAACCGTGTTGGCTGGGGCGGTTCGCTCCAGCTGGTTGCGGACATGATCAAGATGTTCTTTAAAGAAGACTGGATCCCGAAATTCTCGGATCGCGTCATCTTTACCCTGGCACCGATGATCGCCTTCACCTCGCTGTTGCTGGCTTTCGCCATCGTGCCGGTGAGTCCGAACTGGGTGGTTGCTGACCTGAACATCGGGATCCTGTTCTTCCTGATGATGGCGGGCCTCGCGGTATACGCGGTACTGTTCGCCGGCTGGTCCAGTAACAACAAATACTCTTTGCTCGGTGCGATGCGTGCGTCTGCGCAGACGCTGAGCTATGAAGTGTTCCTCGGACTTTCCCTGATGGGCGTGGTGGCGCAGGCCGGTTCATTTAACATGACCGACATCGTCAACAACCAGGCTGATATCTGGAACGTTATTCCGCAGTTCTTTGGTTTTGTCACCTTTGCCATCGCGGGCGTGGCGGTGTGCCACCGTCACCCTTTTGACCAGCCAGAAGCCGAGCAAGAACTGGCCGACGGTTACCACATTGAATATTCCGGTATGAAATTCGGTCTGTTCTTCGTGGGTGAGTACATCGGTATCGTCACCATTTCTGCACTGATGGTTACCCTGTTCTTCGGTGGCTGGCATGGCCCGTTCTTACCGCCATTCGTCTGGTTCGCGCTGAAAACCGCGTTCTTCATGATGATGTTCATTTTGATTCGTGCGTCGTTACCGCGTCCTCGTTATGACCAGGTAATGTCCTTCGGCTGGAAAGTCTGTCTGCCGCTGACGCTCGTCAACTTGCTGGTAACGGCGGCTGTCATTCTCTGGCAGGCGCAATAAGGGACACAAAGACCATGACCTTAAAAGAATTGTTCGTAGGTTTCGGCACCCAGGTACGCAGTATCTGGATGATCGGCCTGCATGCGTTCGCGAAACGCGAAACGCAGATGTATCCGGAAGAGCCGGTCTATCTACCGCCCCGTTTTCGTGGTCGTATCGTTCTGACTCGTGATCCAGACGGTGAAGAGCGCTGCGTTGCCTGTAACCTGTGTGCGGTAGCGTGTCCGGTAGGCTGTATCTCTCTGCAAAAAGCAGAGACCAAAGACGGTCGCTGGTATCCGGAGTTTTTCCGCATTAACTTCTCACGCTGCATTTTCTGCGGCCTGTGCGAAGAAGCCTGTCCGACTACGGCTATTCAGCTGACTCCAGATTTCGAGCTGGGTGAGTACAAGCGCCAGGACCTGGTTTACGAGAAAGAGGATCTGCTGATCTCCGGTCCGGGCAAATACCCGGAATATAACTTCTACCGGATGGCAGGTATGGCAATCGACGGCAAAGATAAGGGCGAAGCAGAGAACGAAGCTAAGCCTATCGACGTCAAGAGCCTGTTACCGTAAGGAGAGGGGCAATGGAGTTCGCTTTTTATATCTGTGGCCTGATAGCCATTCTCGCAACCTTGCGGGTGATCACCCACACCAATCCGGTACACGCGTTGCTGTACCTGATTATTTCGCTGCTGGCGATTTCTGGGGTGTTCTTCTCGTTAGGCGCTTACTTCGCTGGTGCACTGGAAATTATCGTCTACGCGGGCGCCATCATGGTGCTGTTCGTGTTCGTGGTGATGATGCTCAACCTTGGTGGTTCTGAAATTGAACAGGAACGTCAGTGGCTGAAACCGCAGGTGTGGATTGGTCCGGCGATTCTGTCGGCCATTATGCTGGTGGTTATTGTTTACGCCATTCTGGGCGTTAACGATCAGGGCATCGACGGCACGCCAATTAGCGCGAAAGCAGTCGGTATTTCCCTGTTCGGACCGTATGTACTGGCGGTTGAACTGGCATCGATGCTGCTGCTGGCGGGTCTGGTTGTGGCCTTCCATGTGGGGCGCGAAGAGCGTTCTGGTGAAGTGCTGAGCAATCGCACCGACGACCGCGCGAAAAGAAAAACGGAGGAGCACGCATGATCCCCTTACAACATGGACTGATCCTCGCTGCGATCTTATTCGTGCTGGGCTTAACCGGTCTGGTTATCCGCCGCAATCTGCTGTTTATGCTGATCGGGCTGGAAATCATGATTAACGCCTCCGCGCTGGCCTTTGTGGTCGCCGGAAGCTACTGGGGCCAGACCGATGGTCAGGTGATGTATATTCTCGCCATCAGCCTTGCGGCTGCCGAAGCGAGCATTGGGCTTGCGCTGTTGCTGCAACTTCATCGCCGTCGCCAGAACCTGAACATCGATTCAGTAAGTGAGATGCGTGGATGAACATGCTTGCCTTAACCATTATTCTGCCATTTATTGGCTTTGTATTACTGGCGTTTTCTCGTGGTCGTTGGTCAGAAAATCTGTCCGCTACCGTGGGTGTCGGTTCGATCGGCCTGGCCGCGCTGGTGACTGCGTTTGTTGGCGTTGATTTCTTTGCCAATGGTCAGCAGGCTTACAGCCAGCCGCTGTGGACGTGGATGTCAGTCGGTGACTTCAACATCGGTTTTAACCTGGTGCTGGACGGCCTGTCGCTGACCATGCTCTCCGTGGTGACCGGCGTTGGTTTCCTGATCCACATGTTCGCTTCCTGGTATATGCGCGGAGAAGAGGGCTATTCTCGTTTCTTCGCCTACACCAACCTGTTTATCGCCAGCATGGTGGTTCTGGTACTGGCGGATAACCTGCTGCTGATGTACCTCGGCTGGGAAGGCGTGGGCCTGTGCTCCTATCTGCTGATTGGTTTCTACTACACCGATCCGAAGAATGGCGCTGCGGCAATGAAAGCCTTCGTGGTAACCCGCGTTGGTGACGTATTCCTGGCGTTCGCGCTGTTCATCCTCTACAACGAGCTGGGCACGCTGAACTTCCGCGAAATGGTGGAACTGGCGCCTGCGCACTTTGCAGACGGTAACAACATGCTGATGTGGGCAACCCTGATGCTGCTGGGCGGTGCGGTCGGTAAATCTGCACAGCTGCCGTTGCAGACCTGGCTTGCTGATGCGATGGCCGGCCCGACGCCTGTCTCCGCGTTGATCCACGCCGCGACGATGGTTACCGCTGGTGTCTACCTGATAGCTCGTACGCACGGCCTGTTCCTGATGACGCCTGAAATCCTGCACCTGGTGGGGATTATCGGTGCTATCACTCTGGTGCTGGCGGGTTTTGCTGCGCTGGTACAGACCGACATCAAACGCGTTCTTGCGTACTCCACCATGAGCCAGATTGGTTATATGTTCCTGGCTCTCGGCGTACAGGCGTGGGACGCGGCGATTTTCCACCTGATGACGCACGCCTTCTTTAAAGCGCTGCTGTTCCTGGCATCCGGCTCGGTTATCCTGGCTTGCCACCACGAACAGAACATCTTCAAGATGGGCGGGCTGCGTAAGTCAATTCCGCTGGTGTATCTCTGCTTCCTGATCGGTGGTGCGGCGTTGTCGGCTCTGCCGCTGATTACCGCTGGCTTCTTCAGTAAGGATGAGATTCTGGCCGGTGCAATGGCGAATGGTCATATTAATCTGATGGTTGCAGGTCTGGTCGGTGCATTCATGACCTCTCTGTACACCTTCCGTATGATTTTCATCGTGTTCCACGGTAAAGAACAAATTCACGCTCACGCAGGGAAGGGGATTACCCATCATCTGCCGCTGATTGTGCTGATGATCCTGTCCACCTTCGTTGGCGCGCTGATTGTGCCGCCGCTGCATGGTGTACTGCCTGCGACGACAGAGCTTGAGCATGGTCGCGTCATGACGCTGGAAATTACCTCCGGTATCGTAGCGATTGCGGGCATCCTGATCGCAGCATGGCTGTGGCTGGGTAAACGCACGCTGGTGACGTCGATTGCGAACAGTGCGCCGGGCCGCCTGCTGGGTACCTGGTGGTATAACGCCTGGGGCTTCGACTGGCTGTACGACAAAGTGTTCGTTAAGCCGTTCCTGGGTGTTGCCTGGTTGCTGAAACGCGATCCGCTCAACTCAATGATGAACATTCCGGCGATCCTTTCCCGCTTTGCAGGTAAAGGCCTGCTGTTGAGCGAGAACGGTTATCTGCGCTGGTATGTTGCATCAATGAGCATCGGCGCCGTCGTTGTGCTGGCACTGTTGATGGTACTGCGTTGAGTTTGTTGGCTGGATGAACGATTGCCGGATGGCGCTGCGCTTATCCGGCCTACAAACCCAAAAATAATTTTTAGAATTCGTTGAAAATCTGTTCCTGATGTACAGGCGTCATCGGCGAAGTCAGACCGGAGACCGCCAGCGCAGAGCAACCGGAGCGTACTGAAGTACGTGAGGATTGCGAGCACTGCCGGGATTTGGGCTGACGAGTGAGATAGCCTGAGCAGGAGTAAATATAAGGGACATACTTAGCTATGTTATTACCCTGGTTGATATTAATTCCCTTTATCGGTGGCTTCCTGTGCTGGCAGACCGAACGCTTTGGCGTGAAGGTGCCGCGCTGGATCGCGCTGATTACTATGGGATTGACGCTGGCGCTTGGCCTGCAACTGTGGTTGCAGGGCGGCTATTCACTGACGCAATCCGCTGGCATTCCGCAGTGGCAGTCTGAATTTGTCCTGCCGTGGATCCCACGTTTTGGCATCTCTATTCATCTGGCTATCGACGGTCTGTCGCTGCTGATGGTTGTGCTGACCGGTCTGCTCGGTGTTCTGGCGGTACTTTGCTCCTGGAATGAAATCGAAAAATACCAGGGCTTCTTCCATCTGAACCTGATGTGGATCTTAGGCGGCGTGATCGGCGTGTTCCTTGCCATCGACATGTTCCTGTTCTTCTTCTTCTGGGAAATGATGCTGGTGCCGATGTACTTCCTGATCGCGTTGTGGGGGCATAAAGCCTCTGACGGTAAAACGCGTATCACGGCGGCGACCAAGTTCTTCATTTATACCCAGGCGAGTGGTCTGGTGATGTTGATTGCCATCCTGGCGCTGGTGTTTGTGCACTATAAAGCGACCGGTGTGTGGACCTTCAACTATGAAGAGCTGCTGAATACCCCGATGTCCCACGGTGTGGAATATCTGCTGATGCTGGGCTTCTTCATCGCCTTCGCGGTGAAAATGCCGGTGGTTCCGCTGCACGGCTGGTTGCCGGATGCGCACTCCCAGGCGCCGACGGCAGGTTCCGTTGACCTGGCGGGGATCTTGCTGAAAACCGCGGCTTACGGTCTGCTGCGCTTCTCTCTGCCGCTGTTCCCGAACGCGTCGGCGGAGTTTGCACCTATCGCAATGTGGCTGGGCGTTATCGGTATCTTCTATGGCGCGTGGATGGCCTTTAATCAGTACGATATCAAACGTCTGATCGCTTACACCTCCGTATCGCACATGGGCTTCGTACTGATTGCTATCTACACCGGCAGCCAGCTGGCGTACCAGGGCGCTGTTATCCAGATGATTGCGCACGGTCTGTCCGCAGCCGGTCTGTTCATTCTGTGTGGTCAGCTGTACGAACGTCTGCACACGCGTGATATGCGTATGATGGGCGGCCTGTGGGGCAAAATGAAATGGTTGCCTGCGCTGTCGATGTTCTTCGCAGTGTGTACGCTGGGTATGCCGGGTACAGGTAACTTCGTTGGCGAATTTATGATTCTGTTCGGCAGCTACCAGGTGGTTCCGGTCATTACCGTGATCTCGACTTTTGGTCTGGTGTTTGCCTCTGTTTACTCGCTGGCGATGCTGCATCGCGCTTACTTCGGTAAAGCGAAGAGCCAGATTGCCAGTGTTGAACTGCCAGGGATGTCGCTGCGTGAGCTGTTTATCATCCTGTTGCTGGTCGTGCTTCTGGTACTGCTTGGCTTCTATCCGCAGCCGATTCTGGATACCTCGCATTCTGCGATGAGCAACATCCAGCAGTGGTTTGTTAATTCCGTTACTACTACAAGGCCGTAAATCGCCATGACAATAACTCCACAACACCTGATTGCGCTGCTACCGCTGCTGATCGTCGGCTTGACGGTGGTGGTTGTGATGCTCTCCATTGCGTGGCGACGCAATCACTTCCTCAATGCCACGCTGTCGGTCATTGGGCTTAACGCCGCGCTGGTTTCGCTCTGGTTTGTTGGCCAGGCGGGCGCCATGGACGTCACCCCGCTGATGCGGGTTGACGGTTTCGCCATGCTCTACACCGGGCTGGTGCTACTGGCGAGTCTTGCCACCTGTACCTTCGCTTACCCGTGGCTGGAAGGCTACGATGACAACCGGGAAGAGTTCTACCTGTTGGTGCTGATTGCCGCACTTGGCGGTATTCTGCTGGCTAACGCTAACCATCTGGCGGCGCTGTTCCTTGGTATTGAGCTGATCTCTCTGCCGCTGTTTGGTCTGGTTGGCTATGCGTTCCGTCAGAAACGTTCGCTGGAAGCCAGTATCAAATACACCATTCTGTCTGCCGCAGCGTCTTCCTTCCTGCTGTTCGGTATGGCGCTGGTGTACGCGCAGTCTGGAAATCTGTCGTTTGTTGCACTCGGTAAGAGCCTCGGCGACGGCATGCTGCACGAACCGCTGCTGCTGGCTGGCTTCGGTCTGATGATTGTTGGCCTCGGCTTTAAACTCTCGCTGGTTCCGTTCCACCTGTGGACCCCAGACGTATACCAGGGTGCTCCTGCTCCGGTTTCCACCTTCCTGGCGACGGCGAGCAAAATCGCTATCTTCGGCGTGGTGATGCGTCTGTTCCTGTACGCCCCGGTAGGGGATAGCGAAGCGGTACGTATCGTACTGGGCGTAATTGCCTTTGCTTCCATCATCTTCGGTAACCTGATGGCGCTGAGCCAGACCAATATTAAACGTCTGCTCGGTTACTCTTCTATCTCTCACCTCGGTTACCTGCTGGTGGCGCTGATTGCTCTGCAGAGCGGCGAGATGTCGATGGAAGCGGTTGGCGTTTACCTGGCCGGTTACCTGTTCAGCAGCCTCGGCGCGTTCGGTGTGGTCAGCCTGATGTCCAGCCCGTACCGCGGCCCGGATGCGGACTCTCTGTTCTCCTACCGTGGTCTGTTCTGGCATCGTCCGATCCTCGCGGCAGTGATGACGGTGATGATGCTGTCTCTGGCAGGTATCCCGATGACGCTGGGCTTTATCGGTAAGTTCTACGTACTGGCCGTCGGTGTGCAGGCTAACCTGTGGTGGCTGGTTGCCGCTGTGGTGGTCGGTTCCGCGATTGGTTTGTACTACTACCTGCGCGTTGCCGTGAGCCTGTACCTGAGCGCACCGCAACAGCTGAACCGTGATGCGCCGTCTAACTGGCAGTACAGCGCGGGCGGTATCGTAGTGCTGATTTCTGCCCTGCTGGTTCTGGTGCTGGGTATTTACCCACAACCGCTGATCAGCATTGTGCAGTTAGCGACTCCGCTGATGTAAACGAAATGCAGAAACGAAAAAACCCGCCTTGGCGGGTTTTTTTATGCGTGAAATACGGTCAGTTTAATAGCTGACGGCTCACCAGCGGACCGCTGATGCCTTTCGCTGTGCGATCCATCACTTCCTGGATCACTGAAGAAAGCTCATTGACTTCGAATTTGGCCACGTAGCCATCCGCTTTTACTCGGCGAACGTGATCTTCGTTCGCGCTACCGGAAAGCGAAGAGTGGATAACGACCGGGATTTTCTTCAGACGTTCATCGGTTTTTATCTTACGGGTAAGCGTAAAACCGTCCATCTCCGGCATTTCGAGATCGGTGAGCACCAGGGCGATCTTCTCACTGATTGGCTTGCCCTCCGCCTGCGCTTCTGCGGAAAGCTGCTGTATTTTTTCCCACGCATCCTGACCTGTTACATGCATCAGATGCGGGATCTCCATGGCGTTAAGCCCTTTTTCCAGCATGGCGCGGGCCACTTTGGAATCATCAGCCACAATCGCCACCGCACCCGGCGTGATGTTGAATTTATTGGTTTTAAGATCGGTTGCGCGCAGGTCGTGGTTCGCTGGTACGATGTCGTACAGGATCTGCTCAACGTCGAGCACCAACGCCAGGTTGTTGGTCTCTTTGTTGTCGTCCAGGCAAGCGATACTGGTGATATAGCGACCATTAACGGCTTTCTCGGCGGTATGCACCTGTTGCCAGTCCAGGCGCATAATGTTTTCCACTGACTCCACAGCAAACGCCTGGACGCTGCGGGCATATTCTGTGATCAACAGGATGTTGAGTCCGGTCTCTGGCTTACAGCCCGCAACGGCGGGCAGGTCAATCACCGGGATCACCTGATCGCGAATATTAACCATACCCAGTAACGGGGCCTTCATACCCGCCGGACGCGTAAAGGTCGGCATCGGCACGATTTCACGTAGCTTGAATACGTTGATGCCAAACAGCTCTGATTTCTGCTCCTCAACAGATTTGCCGAGGCGAAACAGCAGCAGTTCAAAACGGTTAGACAGGGTTAGGTTTGTCCTGTCATCAATATCTTTCTGGAAATTGTTCATCCTGTCCTCAGTGTGAAAGCCAGCCTTTCCACTGTTATCGGCACTGAGGCGGAAAAATAGAGCGTTAAACGCTGAAAATGGCGAAATCGTGAGCCAGTGCCGTGTCTGGAAATATTGTTTTGCACTCTGCGAGTAAGCGCTGGCAGCCTTTTTCATCGTAGCGTGAGCTAACGTGGGTCATTATCAGACGTCCCACTCCGGCATCCAGCGCCAGCTGTGCGGTTTGTCGGGTTGAGCTGTGCCCGCGACTGTTTGCTTTTTCCTCCATTGACGCGTCCAGCGTGGTTTCGTGTACCATGACATCTACACCTCGAGCCAGTTCAATGGCGGATGCGCAGGGTCCTGTGTCACCGAAAATAGCGACTGATTTTCCTCTGGTGGGCGGGGAAAGATAATCGGCACCGTTAATCGCTCGACCATCCTCCAGCACGATGGTTTTTCCGGCTTTCAAATCCTGAAACCACGGGCCCGCTTTAACGCCTGCCGCCTTCAGGGCATTGGCGTCAAGCGCACCCGGTTTGTCGTGCTCTTGAATGCGAAAACCGTAGCATTCCAGCGGATGCGCCAGCGGGTACGCCGTTACTTTTCGCAGGCCGTCATCCACAATCTCACCCGCGGTAATTTCCACAATATCCAGCGGATAATCGGTCCAGGAGCCGCTCAGACGCAATGCGGTTTCGGTAAACTCTCGCAACCCTTTTGGCCCGTAGAGCGTCAGAGGCTGGACATTGCCGGCCATTGAGCGACTGCACAGTAGCCCCGGTAAACCAAACAGGTGATCGCCGTGCAGATGGCTGATAAAAATACGATCGAGTTTTCCTGGATTGAAAGGCGTGGTGAGCATCTGATGCTGCGTCCCTTCGCCGCAATCAAAAAGCCACAGCCCCGCCTGAGTCGGGTGTTGCAGATTCAGTAAAATTGCCGTTACATTGCGTGAGCGCGTGGGGACTCCCGCAGACGTGCCTAAAAATAGTAATTCCATCTTTGCGTTACACTTTCGCCATCAATAAGGCAGGGTGTTCAGGTTATCACAACATAGGGGCAGACAATGATTCACTGGCAAGATCTCCACCATGCAAAGCTGAGTACCCAACAACTGTACGCACTACTTCAGCTACGATGCGCGGTGTTTGTAGTTGAGCAACAGTGTCCGTACCAGGATGTGGATGGCGATGACCTGGCCGGAGAGAATCGGCATATTCTGGGCTGGCATAACGATGAGCTGGTGGCGTATGCGAGGATTCTGAAAAGCGATGACGAGCTGGAGCCGGTAGTGATTGGTCGGGTGATTGTAAGCGAAGCGCTGCGTGGTGAAAAACTGGGGCAACAGCTAATGGCCCAGACGCTGGCATCCTGCGCGCAACACTGGCCACACAAGGCGTTGTATCTGGGCGCGCAGGCGCATCTGCAATCGTTCTATGCGCGCTTTGGCTTTGTTCCAGTGACGGATATCTATGACGAAGATGGTATTCCACACGTCGGAATGGCGCGGGAAGCACATCAGGCGTAAACAGGCGCAATCAGTCCAGGTTGTCTATAGTTAGCGGGTACGTCAATAGAAAGGGAGAATATAATGTCTTTTCATTCTTATGAATCACGTATCGATGATGATCTGGAATTATTAAGCGAAACGCTGGAAGAGGTGCTGCGTTCTTCTGGCGACCCAGCAGATCAAAAATACCTTGAGTTAAAAGCGCGGGCAGAGCGGGCGTTAGAAGAGGTGAGAAATCGCGTCAGCCATGCTTCTGATAGCTACTATTACCGTGCGAAAAAAGCCGTTTGTCGGGCGGATGACTATGTGCACGAAAAACCCTGGCGCGGAATCGGCGTTGGCGCCACAGTCGGTTTAGTGATGGGATTATTGTTAGCGCGGCGATAAATTCCGTTCTGTCATCGCATTTGTACGTACTCCCTAACTGGGGGTACTGCTTTTTCTGCTCAGTACCCCGTATAATGAGAGGTTTTTAACAGGGAGAGGTCCGCGTGCATTCAATCACTACTGCGCTGGAAAGTCTGATGCGTCATTTATCGCAAGAGATGCCAGCAGCACCTGGAATTCGTATTTACGATATACCTTTCCCACTGAATGATGCGTTTGACGCTTTAGGATGGCTGGCCAGTCAACCCGTCTGGCCCCAGTTTTACTGGCAGCAGCGTAACGGCGATGAAGAAGCCGCCGTATTAGGGGCCGTCGCCGCATTTTCCTCGCTGGAATCAGCCCAGCAATTTTTACATCAGCATGATAATCATCCCGACCTGCGCATCTGGGGCCTGAATGCCTTTGAGCCTCAGCGTGGCAATTTACTGCTGCCGCGGCTGGAGTGGCGACGTTGCGCCGGAGTGGCGAGCTTACGCTTACATCTCTATAGCGACGTGTCGCTACGTGAAGACGCTGCACAAGCGATCGCCTTCATCTCATCGCTTGCTCCCGTAAAACCGCTCCCTGCATTGCGTTTGAATTTGACGGGAGAACAGCACTGGCCGGAGAAAGCTGGCTGGATAGACCTGATAAAACTCGCTACTCAAACGATCGCAGGAGAAGACCTCGATAAGGTCGTGCTGGCGCGGGCGACCGATTTACAGTTTTCTCAGTCGGTTAATGCCGCTGCCGTGATGGCTTCCAGCCGTCGCTTAAATCTGAACTGCTACCATTTCTTTATGGCATTCTCCGCCGACACCGCTTTTCTTGGCTCTTCTCCTGAACGTCTGTATCGACGACGTGATACGGCGCTGCGCACCGAGGCGCTGGCCGGAACTGTGGCCAATCACCCTGAGGATCATCGGGCCTGGCAATTGGGCGACTGGCTAATGAAAGATGACAAAAACCAGCGCGAGAATATGCTGGTGGTCGAAGATATTTGCCAGCGGCTACAAGGCTGTACGCAAACTCTCGATGTGCTGCCACCGCAGGTGCTCAGGCTGCGTAAAGTGCAGCACCTGCGCCGTTGCATCTGGACGGAACTGAATCAGGCCGACGATACGCTTTGCCTGATGCAGCTCCAGCCAACGGCGGCCGTTGCCGGTATTCCGCGTGAGCTGGCGCGTGAGTTCATCCAACAAAATGAACCCTTTGAACGCGAGTGGTATGCCGGTTCAGCGGGTTATCTTTCTTTGCGCCAAAGCGAGTTTTGTGTGTCATTGCGTTCGGCGAAAATTAGCGCAAACGTGGTACGCCTGTATGCCGGGGCAGGGATTGTACGTGGCTCAGATCCTGAGCAGGAATGGCAAGAAATAGACAATAAAGCGGCAGGGTTACGTACTTTATTACAGATGGAAGGATAGTGATTTCGTGTATATTTCCGATTCATATCAAAAATCCATTTATTCGATTCTCTATACTGTGTCGCAATATTGATACCGGACAATCTCATGTCAGTAAGCGCATTTAACCGACGCTGGGCGGCGGTCATTCTGGAAGCACTCACTCGCCACGGCGTCAGGCATGTCTGCATTGCCCCTGGCTCTCGTTCTACACCGTTGACGCTGGCGGCAGCGGAAAACCCCGCATTCATCCACCACACCCATTTTGACGAGCGCGGTCTTGGGCATCTGGCTTTAGGTCTGGCAAAAGTCAGCCGGCAGCCTGTCGCCGTGATTGTGACGTCCGGTACCGCGGTGGCGAATTTATATCCCGCGTTGATTGAAGCGGGCCTGACCGGTGAAAAACTGATTTTACTTACGGCAGACCGACCGCCAGAGCTTATCGACTGTGGCGCGAACCAGGCGATTCGTCAGGCCGGAATGTTTGCCTCGCATCCATCGCAAACGCTCTCTTTACCGCGTCCGACTCAGGACATTCCGGCAAGCTGGCTGGTGTCCACTATTGATAATGCGTTAGCTGCCCTGCATAGCGGGGCGGTTCATATCAATTGCCCGTTTGCGGAACCGCTGTATGGCGATATGGACGAAACGGGGATTGCCTGGCAGCAGCGCCTCGGCGACTGGTGGCAGGACGATAAACCCTGGCTGCGAGAAGCGCGTCGGCTGGAAAGCGACAAACAGCGCGACTGGTTTTTCTGGCGACAAAAACGCGGCGTAGTCATTGCCGGTCGCATGAGCGCGGAAGAAGGTAAGAAGGTTGCGCAGTGGGCGCAGACATTAGGCTGGCCGCTGATTGGCGATGTTCTGTCGCAAACCGGACAACCGCTGCCGTGCGCCGACCTGTGGCTGGGAAATGCGAAAGCTGTAGCTGAATTGCAGCAGGCGCAGATTGTGGTGCAGCTTGGTAGCAGCCTGACCGGAAAACGTCTGCTGCAATGGCAGGCCAGCTGCGATCCGCAGGAATACTGGATTGTCGATAATATCGAAGGCCGCCTCGATCCGGCCCATCATCGCGGCCGCAGGTTGGTAGCGAAAGTTGGCGACTGGCTGGAGCTACATCCGGCGGAGAAACGTCAGCCCTGGTGTATTGAGATCCCTCGTCTGGCGCAACAGGCCTGGCAGGCGGTAGAAGCCCGTCGCGAGGCGTTTGGTGAAGCGCAACTAGCCCACCGTATCCGCGACTACTTGCCGGAGCAGGGCCAGCTGTTCGTGGGTAACAGTCTGGTGGTGCGCCTGATTGATGCGCTGTCGCAGCTTCCGGCTGGTTACCCGGTCTATAGCAACCGTGGCGCGAGCGGTATTGACGGCCTGCTGTCAACGGCAGCTGGTGTACAGCGTGCCAGCGCGAAATCGACGCTGGCGATTGTTGGCGATTTATCTGCATTGTATGACCTGAATGCGCTGGCGTTATTGCGCCAGGTTTCTGCACCGTTTGTCCTGATAGTGGTCAATAATAACGGCGGGCAGATTTTTTCCCTGCTGCCGACGCCAGCCAGCGAACGCGAACGGTTCTATCTGATGCCGCAGAACGTACATTTCGAGCATGCTGCCGCCATGTTTAACCTTAAATACCAGCGCCCGGAAAACTGGGAGCAGCTGGAGAGCGCGTTGACTACCGCGTGGCGTACACCTGCGGCCACGGTGATTGAGCTGGTGGTGAACGAAACTGACGGGGCGCAAACCTTGCAGCAACTGCTGGCGAAGGTAAGTCACCTATGATCCTGCATGCGCAGGCGAAAGAGGGGCAGACGGGGTTTCCCTGGCTGGTTTTCCTGCACGGTTTCTCTGGTGATTGCCAGGAATGGCAGACGGTCGGCGAAGCGTTTCAGGATTATTCGCGGCTATACATCGACCTGCCGGGACACGGTGGCTCCGCTGACATCAGCGTGAGCGGGTTCGATGATGTCAGCGTTTTGCTGCGTAATACTCTACTTAGTTACAACATACTTAACTACTGGCTGGTGGGATACTCTCTTGGCAGCAGAGTCGCGATGATGGCGGCCAGTCAGGAGATGCCAGGGCTTTGTGGTCTGGTGGTTGAGGGTGGACATCCCGGCTTGCAAAGCGAAGAAGCGCGCGTTCAGCGTCGTCTCTCGGATGGCCGCTGGGCTGCGCGTTTTCGCGCAGAGCCGCTACGTGAGGTGTTTAATGACTGGTATCAACAGCCCGTTTTTTCCTCGCTGAACGCGGCACAAAGAGAGGCGCTGGTCGCTCTGCGTAGCCAGAATAATGGGCAAACGCTGGCGGCAATGCTGGAGGCCACCTCGCTTGCCGTACAACCTGATTTACGTGCGCAACTCACGATGCGCACATTTCCGTTTTATTATTTATGTGGTGAACGTGACGATAAATTCCGCGCTCTGGCGGCGGAAATATCAGTACCAAACCATGTGATTCGTAATGCCGGACACAACGCGCATCGGGACAACCCCGCGGGCGTAGTGGACTGTCTGGCTCAGATTCTGCGTCGCTGACTATAGGACATTTTATGATCTATCCTGATGAAACAATGCTTTACGCACCGGTAGAATGGCACGATTGCTCTGAAGGCTATACCGACATTCTTTACGAGAAATCCACCGATGGTATCGCAAAAATCACCATTAATCGTCCGCAGGTACGCAATGCTTTCCGTCCGGTCACCGTGAAAGAGATGATCCAGGCGCTGGCGGATGCTCGCTATGATGACAACATCGGCGTCATTATTCTGACTGGTGCTGGCGACAAAGCGTTCTGCGCAGGCGGCGATCAGAAAGTGCGTGGTGACTACGGCGGATACCAGGATGACTCCGGTGTGCATCACCTGAACGTACTGGACTTCCAGCGCCAGATTCGTACCTGTCCGAAACCGGTAGTAGCGATGGTTGCAGGTTTCTCCATTGGCGGTGGCCATGTACTGCACATGATGTGTGACCTGACCATTGCGGCTGAAAACGCTATTTTCGGTCAGACCGGCCCGAAAGTCGGTTCCTTTGACGGCGGTTGGGGCGCTTCCTACATGGCGCGCATCGTCGGTCAGAAGAAAGCGCGTGAAATTTGGTTCCTTTGCCGTCAGTACGATGCGAAACAGGCGCTGGATATGGGTCTGGTCAACACCGTGGTTCCGCTGGCGGATCTGGAAAAAGAGACCGTACGCTGGTGCCGTGAAATGCTGCAAAACAGCCCAATGGCGCTGCGCTGCCTGAAAGCCGCACTGAACGCCGACTGTGATGGTCAGGCTGGTCTGCAGGAGCTGGCAGGTAACGCCACTATGCTGTTCTACATGACGGAAGAAGGTCAGGAAGGCCGTAACGCCTTTAACCAAAAACGTCAGCCTGATTTCAGCAAATTCAAACGGAATCCGTAATGCGTAGCGCGCAGGTATACCGCTGGCAGATCCCCATGGACGCGGGGGTGATTCTGCGCGACAGGCGGTTAAAAACGCGTGACGGGTTGTACGTTTGTCTTCGTGACGGTGAGAGCGAAGGGTGGGGAGAGATCTCCCCGCTGCCGGGCTTCAGTCAGGAAAGCTGGGAAGAGGCGCAAACCGAGCTGCTGGCCTGGGTGAAAGGCTGGCTGCAAGGGGATGACTCCTTACCGCAACTGCCTTCGGTCGCCTTTGGCGTAAGCTGTGCGCTGGCCGAACTGACTGGCGTATTGCCACAGGACGCGGACTATCGTGCTGCGCCGCTGTGCACGGGCGATCCTGACGATCTGGTGCTACAACTGGCGGATATGCCGGGCGAAAAAGTGGCGAAGATCAAGGTCGGTCTGTATGAAGCGGTCCGCGACGGCATGGTAGCCAATCTGCTGCTTGAGGCGATCCCGGAGCTGCATTTGCGACTTGACGCCAACCGGGCCTGGACGCCGTTGAAAGCTCAGCAGTTCGCGAAATACGTTAATCCGGAGTATCGCGGACGCATTGCCTTCCTCGAAGAACCGTGCAAAACCCGCGACGACTCCCGTGCCTTCGCGCGTGAAACCGGCATTGCCATCGCCTGGGATGAAAGCCTGCGTGAAGCGGATTTCACCTTCGAAGCCGAAGAAGGCGTCAAGGCCGTTGTTATCAAACCTACGCTGACCGGCAGTCTCGATAAAGTCCGTGAACAGGTGGCTGCGGCACATGCGCTTGGTCTTACTGCCGTTATCAGTTCGTCAATCGAGTCGAGTCTGGGCTTAACCCAGCTGGCGCGAATTGCCGCATGGTTAACGCCGCAGACCATTCCGGGTCTGGATACCCTGAGCCTGATGCAGTGCCAGCAGGTTCGCACCTGGCCGGGTAGCACGTTGCCGTGTATCGACGTTGATGCGCTGGAACGTCCGCTATGACCCAGCAGGAAAGGTCCGATAGCGTGAGCTTATCGGGCTTGGTACAACCGGGTGACTGGCCGTGGCGTCACTGGCGACAGGTTCGTGCGAAGGTGCCAGCCTTACGCCTCAACGATGAGGTATTAAGCTGGAGCGATCTCTGCACACGTGTAGATCAGCTGGCCTGCGGTTTTGCCGCTCAGGGCGTGGAAGAGGGCGATGGTGTTCTGCTTCGCGCGTGGAATCATCCGCGCGCTTTGCTGGCCTGGCTCGCGCTGCTGCAATGTGGGGCACGAGTTTTACCTGTGAACCCACAGTTGCCTCAGCCGCTGCTTGATGCGCTGATCCCGGACTTAACGCTACGTTTTGCGCTGGATCTGGAGGCCGCTATCGCACTTCCGGAACTCAGCCCGTTGCAGATGCAGCCATTGCCAGGCGATCACGCCGCAGCGTGGTTGCCTGAACGTTTGAGCACGATGACGTTAACTTCAGGTTCTACCGGATTGCCAAAAGCGGCTGTTCATACCTGTCAGGCGCATCTGGCAAGCGCGCAGGGCGTCCTGTCATTAATGCCGTTTGGTGCTGAGGATGACTGGCTGCTCTCGCTGCCGCTGTTTCATGTTTCCGGCCAGGGTATTTTGTGGCGCTGGTTGTTCGCCGGAGCGCGAATGACCGTGCGCGACAAGCAGCCGCTGGAGCAAATGCTGGCTGGATGTACCCACGCTTCACTGGTGCCCACGCAGCTGTGGCGCTTGCTGGTCAACAACACGCCAGTCACGCTCAAAGCGGTACTGCTGGGTGGCGCTGCAATTCCTGTTGAATTGACGGAGCAAGCGCGCGAGCAAGGGATTCGTTGCTGGTGCGGTTACGGATTAACGGAGTTTGCTTCTACGGTCTGTGCGAAAGAGGCGGATGGTCTGGCAGATGTGGGTTCCCCTCTGGCAGGCAGAGAAGTCAGAATCGTTGATGATGAAGTCTGGTTACGGGCTGCCAGCATGGCGCAAGGTTACTGGCGTAACGGACAGCTTATTCCTTTAGTGAACGCGGAAGGCTGGTTTGCAACCCGCGATCGCGGCATGCTAAAGGACGGCAAGTTAACGATTGTCGGTCGTATGGATAATCTGTTTTTTAGCGGCGGGGAAGGTATACAGCCGGAAGAAGTGGAACGCGTGATTGCAGCGCATCCGCATGTTCTACAAGCCTTTATTGTGCCGATAGAAGACAAAGAGTTTGGCCATCGCCCGGTGGCGGTCATTGAGTATGACGCTAATGCTGGAGAAACTAATCTCGCAGTGTGGGTAAAAGA
Organism: Citrobacter sp. Cpo089; assembly: GCF_030332695.1. Classification (NCBI taxonomy): domain Bacteria; kingdom Pseudomonadati; phylum Pseudomonadota; class Gammaproteobacteria; order Enterobacterales; family Enterobacteriaceae; genus Citrobacter; species Citrobacter sp. Cpo089. The sequence goes on from NZ_JAOWHJ010000002.1 coordinate 79,267, forward strand.
TAAGCTGGCCCGCTTTCAGCAGCCGGTATGTTGGCTAACATTGCCGCCCGAGCTCAAAGCTGGAGGAATTAAAATTTCGCGCCGTGCGTTATTGGATTGGGTAAGTACTTCATCATTAACATTAAGAAAACATTAATAGTATTTCTCGTTTTTGTCATTCAGCAGCGATTGTCCTTTTGTTTATCTGCTAAAGTGTAACCTATTGTGAAATTTATTAACAAAAGGTGCGCTATGGAATGGCATGTGAAGAAGTCTTGCTGTCACAAAAAAGCAGGGAGGCTCTATATCGTACTTTGCGATAGCGGTGGTTCGCTAAAGATGCTTGCTGAGGCGCAATCTTCCGAGCGGGTTAAGCCCGGCGATCTCCTTTCACCGCTGAAGGATGCACAGTATTGTATTAACCGCGATAAATCCCGGGTCATTAAGGTAATTGATGCCAGACAGTACATCTGTGATGAATGGGAACGTCTGTTACGACAGTCTGAAGATAAGTAATCTCAGGGTTGGTGTTTGCGTGAAGGCAGAAAAATCGTCATTAGCCCTGCCATGATGCACAGTACCCCTGCCAGCGCTTTCACTGAAAATGTTCCCTGCCAGCCGGGCAGGATCATTGAGGCAACCCACACCAGCACATAGCTCAGGCTGAGTAGGGCATAGGCTTTGCTCAGCGCAAGTTGGTGTAGGGCTTTATGCCAGCAAATCACTGACAGTAAATACCCTGTCAATCCGGCATATAAAGCAAACGCTCCGATACTGACAGAGAATACGGCAGAGATGAACGCCAGCGGCTGCAGCATTGGCGGCAGATTATCCATCGCAAAGCCGAGGCTCAACTGGGCGATAGAGGTGATCATCACGCTACATAATCCCCAAAATACGCCCATTACACTGCACTCCCAAGAATAAATATGCCGGTAATGATCAGCCCAACGCCCAGCCAGTGGCGGGTTGTTACGGGTTCGCGCCAGATTTTCCATGCGGCGAGAGTAACCCAGACAAAGTTAAGGCTCAGCATGGGATAGGCAATACCGACAGGAATGTTTTGTAAAACTGCCAGCCATAGCAGCATGGCCAGGCCGAGGCTTGCCAGAGCAAGCCCAATCCATTGCGTAATGTAGCGTTTTCGCGCACGAACAGACACCGGTCGGGTCGCCTGCTTCTGGCATAGCTGGCCGCAGACGCTGAGCAGGCTGGCGAGGACTAAGGCTATCCAGATCATTTGGGCCGATACTGAATCAGGACCAGACGCCCCTGATTATCAATGTAGTCAGCGGGAGGGATGGCAAGTTGATTAATATCTTCATTCTTATCAATCGAGAGCACGAGCGTAATGTTTCCTTGCTGTCGATGTTGCGCTAACCAGTCGGCAAAGCCTTCCCGGCTGACAAAGCGACCCTGGGCATCCGGGTAGTTGAGGCCATATTTTAACTCGCCCGTTTGTCCGTACATCATGATGTCGTCGCGCTTCAGGCTCCAGGCCAGTCCCGCAGCGACGCCAACGCTGTCGGTGAGAATATAACGGCTCGGCTCCAGCGATTCTTTGGTCATCTCGACAAAAAACTGCGGCTGTTTAGATTCCATCACCCGGTCAGGAATGGAGAAGCCAAATAACAGCGCCAGCCCTAATGGGCATAGTGCTGCGAATTTCCAGTTCTTCTCGCGGTTATTTAGCGTATACCAGCCAAAAAGCGTCCAGATGATAAAGATGCCCCAGGCACAAAAAACCTTATACGTTTCGATATGCGACCAGACTGGCGTCTTCAATGGACCCAGCGTGGAAACAATAAACGTGGCGACGATGCCGACGATGCCGAACAGCACGTTGATCCAACCATTCACGCGCAGCGCGGTCGAGCCTTTTTCCGCAGCCTGCAGGCCGAAGCGCGCCGTTAATATCGCCAGCGGCGCGAAGCAGGAAAGAATATAGGTCGGCAGTTTTCCTTTCGCGATGCTGAAAAACAGGATTGGCATAATAATCCAGCTTAACAGGTACAGAGCACTGCGCGGAACATCCCGCTCACGCCAGCCCGTACGCAGCGCGCCGGGGAGTAGCCCGAGCCACGGTAATGTGCCTGCCACAAATATCGGGATGTAGTACCAGATAGGAGCCTTATGCTGGGCATCATCCTGCGCAAAGCGCTGAATATGTTCAACCCAGAAGAAGTAATGCCAGAAATCCGGCTCGCGTTGCGCAATCGCTATACCCCACGGTAGTACGATCGCGATGCAGCCGATCACCGCCAGCAGACCGTAGAGAATGAGGTCTTTCCAACGCTTTTGTGCAAAAACCCATGGTAATACGCTAAGCACAGGGACGGCGAGTGCCAGAAAACCTTTGGTCATTACACCCATACCGCAGGTCAGACCAAGCAGCAAAAAAGCGATGATTTTGCGTGTTCTGGTGGTGGCCTGCATGCCTTCCCAAAAACAGCACATGCCCGCCATCAGCCAAAGCGCAATGATGGGATCAAGTACCGCGTAGGTGCCGATGCTGTAAACCGAAAAAAACGTTAAAAAGATAGCGGAGGAGAGTACGGCGGTACGCTTATCCTGCCACAGTCGCATGGCAAGCCAGGCTACCAGTAGCGCCGTCATCAAAGTGGCAAAAATAGCCCCCGCTCTGACGCCAAAATTATTGGCGCCAAACAACCATTGTCCGATGCTGTTCAACCAGTATCCGGCAATTGGTTTTTCAAAATAACGCAGCCCTAAAAAGTGTGGAACGATCCAGTCACCAGAGTTGAGCATTTCCCGGCTGATTTCAGCATAGCGCGTTTCATCAGGCTGCCAGAGCATACGGCTGTTGATAGGTAAAATAAAATACAGTGCGATTAAAGCGATAAATGCCAGAGTGTAGCGGGCAGCAGATTTCATTGTGTCACACTCAACGGTTGTTGGCAGCCGAGCCATCCCTCTCTGCCGGGTATTTTTCCACGTACGATCTGTCCTAACGGCAGTGTACTGATGTCGTCAGGTAACAGCTCGCCAAGCGGGCAGAATGTCATCCCCATGTCCGCGGCGCGAGTAAGCAGCTCGTCAAAATTCTGATGAAAGGCGATGCCTTCAACTTCCGCATGAATGGTGTACACCGGTGTTCCTCTGCTCATCTGGATGTGGGAGAGAATATAGGAGTTGAAGTCCACCGCCTGGACCTCCTGACCAACCACTTCATCCCATGTTGGTAGGGTGACGGGAATTTGTGGCGTCCCCGTTTTCCCGGATTCCAGCACCGGACGAAATAACGATGTTCCCCGACAGTCACTGTTATAACGCAGATGGAATGCTTCTTTGGCATGGACGACACGGTTGTCGGCACGCCATCCGGCAACGGCAGAGCAGGTGACTGGCTGACCGATGATGGCTTCAAGTGCGGTGATACCTTGCGAAATATCATCAATCAGCTGTTTGTCATTCCAGTTTCCGCTTCGCGCCTGCCAGGCGTGATGATCCCAGGCATGCAAACCAGTTTCATGAATCTGGGCGGTTTGTGCAATGATTGCCGCGTTGGCCTGGCCGATCTCTTTTCCCGGCCATGCGGTTCCAGCCAATAAAATATCCCATCCGTAGAGCGATGCTGCGTTTGAACGCAGCATTTTCCACAGAAATTGCGGCTTCACAAGACGCCAGAGATGGCGCCCCATGTTGTCAGGCCCAACGCTAAAGAAAAAACTTGCCCGAACGTTATGTCGGTTTAATGTCTCCAGCAGGCGGGGCACGCCTTCGCGCGTCCCCCTGAATGTATCGACATCAATGCGCAAGCCTACTTTGGTCATGATGTGTGTTCCGTGATATCCACACTGCGTAAGAAGAAGTCCAGCGTCTCTTCTACCGTTTCCTGCATCTCAATGGTCGGTTCCCAGTTCAGGCAGCGTTTTGCATTGCGAATGTTAGGCTTACGATGCTCAACGTCTTGATAACCTTTACCGTAGTAGCTGCTGCTTTCGACGTCACGGAAACCGGCAAACGGCGGGAAGTGGTTACGCAACGGATGTTTTTCAAAGCAGGAAAGCAGCATTTCTGCCAGTTCCTGAATACTTGCTTCGTTCTGCGGATTACCGATGTTGATAATCTCACCGTCACAGCGGCCGCCTTCGTTTTCAATGATGCGGTACAGAGCTTCGATACCATCACGAATGTCGGTAAAGCAGCGTTTTTGCTTACCGCCTTCAATCAGCTTAATCGGTGAACCTTCCACGAGGTTGAGGATCAGCTGTGTAATGGCGCGTGAGCTGCCGATACGCGCGGCGTTTAGGCTGTCCAGACGCGGTCCCATCCAGTTAAACGGGCGGAACAGGGTGAAGCGCAATCCCTCTTTTTCGCCGTACGCCCAGATAACACGGTCCAGTAACTGCTTGGATACGGAGTAGATCCAGCGTGGTTTATTGACCGGACCGACGATCAGATTCGAACTGTCTTCATCAAAGACTTTGTCGGTACACATGCCGTAGACTTCGGAGGTTGACGGGAAAATGATGCGCTTGCGGTATTTCACGCAGTAACGAATGATTTTCAGGTTTTCTTCAAAATCGAGCTCAAATACGCGCAGCGGGTTGCGGGTATATTCGATAGGCGTTGCGATCGCCACCAGCGGCAGCACAACGTCGCATTTTTTCACATGATATTCAATCCATTCGGAGTGAATGCTGATATCACCTTCGACGAAATGGAATCGCGGATGTTGCAGGAAACGCCCAATGGCGTCGCTGCCAATATCGAGTCCATACACTTCGTAATTATCTTCTTGCAGCAGGCGCTCGGTCAGATGGTTACCAATGAAGCCGTTAACGCCGAGGATCAGTACGCGAGTACGGCGTTTGCTGGTGGTCACTGACTGGCTGTTCAGGCGAGAACCTGGCACCAGACCCAGAACTTGCGCCAGTTGTGAACCCTGCATTGCAATACCATCGCCAGCTTGTCCGGTAATAATCTCCAGTGCACCATCGACACAGGCGATCAGTAAAGGAGACACGGAGATGACGGTGCCCGGCTGGGCCGCAATGTCGTTTGTGCAAACGCGCGATGACCAGACGGTGAACTTTTGCGTGCCAACATAGCTAAATGCGCCCGGCCATGGATCGCTGACGGCACGAACCTGGTTATGTAACTCTGCGGCTGGTTTGTTCCAGTCGAGGAAGCTATCTTCCGGCGTACGGCGACTAAAACAGGTAGCCTCTGCTTCCTGTTGGGGGAGTTCTGCATAATCTCCCGTTTTAATCGCGGGCAGCGCCTCTTCCAGCAGGTGACGCGCTGCCTGGCACAGCTTATGGTGCAGCGTTAACGCCACATCATCTGATGAAATAGCAACGCGCTGCTGGGCAACAATGGCACCGGCATCCGCGCGTTTGACCATGCGGTGAAGCGTGACGCCGGTTTCGGTTTCGCCATTGACCAATACCCAGTTCAGCGGGGCGCGACCACGGTATTTCGGCAGCAGCGAGCCGTGCAGATTAAATGCGCCCTTAGGGGCAAGACTGAGGATCTCATCACTCAGTAAATGGCGATAGTAGAATGAGAAGATAACATCCGGCGCCAGTTGGCTAATGCGCTCAACCCACAGGGGATGATTAACCTCGTCGGGGGCGTAAACCGGAATACCGGCGCTGGCCGCGAGGCGGGAAACAGATCCAAAAAACGCTTTTTCACCCGGATTGTCTGTGTGCGTAAAAATGGTAGCGATTTCATAACCTGCATCCAACAAGGCCTGGACACCCTGACATCCCATATCGTGATAGGCAAATACGACGGCTTTCATGCGCGGTTTTCCTCGGTTGACTGCGTGGTTTGTGGGCGAATAACGTGTTGAACAAAATAGCGGGGGCGGGCGCGGACATCGTTATAGATGCGACCGATATATTCGCCGAGTAAACCCATGCCAATAAACTGTGCGCCGATAAAGGTAAACAGGACGGCAAACAGCATGAATACCCCTTCCGCTGCCCACTGCGGGCCGAGCGTCAGGCGCAGAACAACAAGCAGGACTGATAAGGTAAAGCCCGTGGCGGCGATCACGCTGCCCAACAGGCTCAGCATGCGAAGCGGTGTTGTGGTAAGGCAAGTTACCAGGTCATACATCAGGTTGATCAGACGCATGAAGCTGTATTTGGAGTCACCAAATTCACGCTCTGCATGATGTACCGGGATCTCCGTGGCGCGACGGGCAAAAATGTTGGCCAGAATAGGGATAAAGGTGCTGCGCTCCTGGCAATGCAGCATGGCATCGACGATGTGACGGCGATAGGCGCGTAGCATGCAGCCGTAATCACCCATTGCTTTACCGGTGGTGCGCTGTATCAGATGGTTGATCATTCGTGAGGCGGTCTTACGAAATACGCTGTCCTGACGGTTCTGGCGTACCGTGCCTACCACATCGAAGCCTTCATCTGCGGTGGCGACCAACCGTGGGATCTCCTCCGGCGGGTTTTGCAAATCGGCATCCAGTGTGATGATCAAGTCTCCGGTGACATGGCTGAAACCGGCCATAATCGCCGAGTGCTGTCCGTAATTACGATTCAGTAAAATAGAGACAATATGGCTGTTCGGTGCCTGAGAGGCGTCCATCATCAACTGAGCGGAACGGTCGCTGCTGCCGTCGTCGATGAGCAGAATTTCATAGTCTTTGCCCAATTTCTCGCAGGTGGCGCTGGTGCGTCTGATTAACTCTGGCAGGCTTTCCTGTTCATTAAAAACGGGAATGACCACCGAGACTTTTTTAATCGGTGTGGCTTCAAACATGGTTATTGTCCTGCGATCTCGCGAAGCGCCGTAATGACCCGCTGGGTATCCGCTTCAGTCATGTCTGGGAATAACGGCAGCGAGCAGATGCGCGCGCTGTTCCATTCAGTATTTGGGAGCGAAAGGGTAGTGAAGCGTTCGCGATAATATTTTTGCGTATGGGCCGCACGAAAATGCAGACCGGTGCCGATATCTTTGGTCTTCAGCGCTTCCATCAGGGCATCTCTGCTCAGCCCGCAGCGCGTTTCGTCAACTCGAATGATGAATAAGTGCCAGGCATGAACGTGCGACCATTGGGGCAGGCCCAGCGGTTGAAATGGCGTATCAGCCAGCGCTTGTTGATAGAGCTGGGCAATTTGCGCCCGGCGTGAGTTCAGTTGCTCCAGCTTATTCAGCTGTACCAGCGCAATAGCGGCATTGATATCCGTCAGGTTGTATTTGTATCCAGGTGCAAGCACTTCGGCTTGTGGTGCCCGGCCGTAGGTTTGTCGATCAAAAGCATCAACGCCCAGACCGTGAAACTTCAGGCTGCGAAGCCGCTGAGCGAGCTGGCTGTCGTCGGTAACGATCAGTCCACCTTCCGCACAGGTGATATTTTTAATAGCGTGAAACGAGAAGATTGCCGTACCGCGAGCACCGACATGACGGCCCTTATACAATGTCCCTACGGCATGGGCTGCATCTTCTATTACCGGGATGCCATAACGCTCGCCAATGGCATAAATCGCGTCGAGGTCGGCGGGAGCGCCAGCGTAATGTACCGGAACAATGGCTTTGGTTCGTGGGGTGATAGCGGCTTCAATTTGCTCAGGTGTGATCATAAGCGTATCGCGGTCGACGTCGATCATGACGGGCGTTGCCCCCAGCAGGACAATCATGTTGAGGGTAGAAACCCACGTCATCGACGGCGTTATGACCTCGTCGCCTGCGCTTACGCCCAATGCCATCAGCGTGATGTGCATACCCGCCGTGGCGGAGCAGATGGCGACGGCGTGTTGATTTCCTGTGAGCTGACAGAAGGCTTCTTCCAGCTGTTGATTTTTCGGGCCGGTGGTTATCCACCCAGAGTCCAGAACTGCCTTCACTGCGGCAAGTTCTTCAGCACCCATTGCCGGGCGAGAGAAAGGCAAAAAGTCAGACATCATTATTCCTTCAAGCCATTTAACGCCACCAAAGCTTTATTTTTAGTGATAAACAGGGGCGTCGTTAATTATTTGATCAGGCTACAAAGGTTAATGACTGAAGGTTAATTTATCCTTAAGAGTTTAAGGTTTGGGATAGACGGATAAATAGAGGTGATTTTTATTTATCTTGATGAAATTAAATTATTTTTTCAGTTTTTGCGGCATTGCTGTTTGCTATAAGTTTATGAGTACAATGCCGCTATTCGGAATGTTAATTATATGCCGTTATTAAAATGATAACCTACAGTAACCCTTTCAAGGTTAACGTTTTACGCGTGGCGATATTTTAATCGTAGGCACCGAGATCTTCCGGTTTAACCCAGGCGAATGCCTGGAACTCTTCGTTAATCTTCACTTCACGATTCGCCGCCACACAATCGAAGATGAGATAAATCATGTAAATCTCTTCCTGACTGCCATCAGCATAGGTTTTAGTGCGAATATCATCACTGAAGGTCCAGGGGGTAATTTCTGATAACACCAGTTGTTCGCCCAGCTCTTCCCTCACTTCACGGCGCAGAGCTTCTTCAATACGTTCACCCGGTTCAACACCGCCACCGGAAAGCGCCCACTGACCGGGAAACACACCGCGGTCATCAGCCATTTTGCAGAGTAAATAACAGCCATCGTTTTGAATTAATGGGCAAACAATCGTTCTTTGGCGCATCATTCGAGTCCTTGTGGGGGAGGTATAGAAAAATTCCATCATGTGCTCATCTTACCTTTTGCTGGCGGCAGAAAAAATGTTTCATCGGCAATTAAGAGCGCTTTGGCAGGGAAATCAGGATGTTTGTTGAAAATGACGTTCTGGGACGTCCATCTGTGTAATTGGCACAAGAATTTAACCTTTAACAAATCTTGTGAGTAGTATTTAGTTACAATATGTCATTGCATCGCTTTTTTAGCTCATTGATTCCTCGTCATCTGACAGTACAATTCATCGGTTTTGGGGCTATGTTTTGATTCTTGCTGGAAAGGATAGAAAATGAAAAAAAGTTTACTGTTGGGTTTCGCCGGAATGTTGTTTGTTTCCGCGTCGGCGAACGCGATTAGCATCAGCGGCCAGGCTGGTGAAGACTACACCAACCTGGGATTCGGTATGGGCACTGAGACCACCGGTCTGGCTGTCAGCGGTAACTGGATGCATAACGATGACGACGGTGATGTTGCCGGGCTGGGTTTAGGTCTGAATATCCCACTGGGGCCGCTGATGGCGACCGTTGGTGGTAAAGGTGTTTATACCAATCCAAATGATGGCGATGAAGGCTATGCTGCCGCTGTCGGTGGTGGTTTACAATGGCCGATTGGCGATAGCTTCCGTCTGTTTGGTGAGTATTATTACTCTCCTGATTCACTTTCCAGCGGTATCGACAGCTATGAAGAAGCGAATGCCGGTGCGCGTCTGACCATTATGCGTCCGCTGAGCATCGAAGCCGGTTATCGTTACCTAAACCTGGCAGGCAAAGACGGCAACCGTGATAACGCGATTGCTGATGGCCCGTACGTTGGGGTTAACGCCAGCTTCTAACATTTCTGGCGCGGCGTTCAGTCGCGCCTTCCCCCCTCCATGCGTTATAGTGTTTTCATCATAAAAGCAGGAGAACACGATGTTAAACGTGGAGATGCTATCCACAGGGGATGAAGTGTTGCACGGACAAATCGTCGACACTAATGCCGCCTGGCTGGCCGATTTTTTCTTTAATCAGGGTTTACCGCTAACACGCCGCAACACGGTAGGTGACAATCTTAACGATTTGGTCGCCATTTTGCGTGAGCGTAGCGAACACGCCGATGTACTGATCGTTAATGGCGGTCTGGGACCTACCAGCGATGATTTGAGCGCGCTGGCAGCGGCAACGGCAAAAGACGAAGGGCTGGTGTTGCATGAAGCATGGCTGGCCGAGATGGAGCGATATTTCCGCGATCGTGGCCGCGTGATGGCGCCAAGCAACCGCAAACAGGCTGAACTCCCAGCCAGCGCTGAGTTTATCAATAATCCGGTGGGTACCGCGTGTGGGTTCGCCCTGAAGCTTAACCGCTGCCTGATGTTCTTTACACCGGGTGTACCGTCAGAATTCAAAGTCATGGTGGAGCATGAGATCCTGCCTCGTTTGCGTGAGCGTTTCTCTTTGGCTCAACCCCCGTTATGCCTGCGATTAACCACCTTTGGCCGTTCTGAAAGCGACCTGGCGCAGAGCCTGGATCCGCTCCCGTTGCCTCCGGGAGTAACAATGGGCTATCGCTCCTCAATGCCGATTATTGAGCTGAAGCTGACCGGTCCGGATTCCCAACGGGAAGCGATGCTGGCGCTGTGGCCAGAAGTTAAGCGGGTTGCCGGGCAGAACATGATTTTTGAAGGTACGGAAGGCTTACCCGCGCAAATCGCCCGCACGTTGCAAGAACGGCAATACAGCCTGACGCTGAGCGAACAATTCACCGGTGGTCTGGTGGCATTGCAGCTTTCTCGTGCGAATGCTCCGTTATTGGCGAGTGAAGTGGTTCCGCCCCAGGAAGAAACGCTGGCACAAACGGCGCATTGGATAACCGAGCGACGCAGCAAGCATTATGCTGGATTGGCACTCGCGATATCGGCTTTCGAAAACGAACATATTAACTTTGCGCTGGCCACGCCTGATGGGACACACGCCTTGCGCGTACGGCTGAATGCAAATCGCTACAGTCTGGCGATTCGTCAGGAAGTGTGCGCGATGATGGCGCTAAATATGCTGCGCCGCTGGCTTAACAATCAGGATATCGCTAGCGAACACGGCTGGATCGAAATGGTTGAGTCGTTGACGATTTAATTATTGATTGGGAAGGCTAAATGCCTTCCCAATCTGGCTCATGCGGTGGTATCGCCAGGCAATAGCCCGGTAATTAACTGAACTAAATCACGATCAATACCTTGTTCCAGCATTATGTGAGCGATACGTAAGGCTTCTTCTTGCGTACCTTTTTGCACCCCTTGTTCTAACCCTTGCTGTATCCCTTCTTGCAGTCCATTTTGGTGGCCTTCCTGCCTGAGCCTCTCTGCAATTGTCATCAGCTTCTCCTTGTGCTGGGGGGTTCGTTCGGCAACTTCGCGGATAAACTCGCTGGCGCGAGAAACGTCGCCGTACCGTAGCAGGTAATTAAATAGCGTTTGTAGCTGGCTGTCATTAGCCGTGCTTGTAACTAATAGCGAGACCAGTCGATCCACTAACCCCATTAAATCACGATCGCGGATATGTTTTTGCATCAACTCAAGCAGCGCAACCCCACGATGCTGCGCGATTTCATCGTCAGGTATTACGGTAAGGTCGACCAGCGGAAAGGCTTCTGAATAAAGCTGTCGTGCCAGCTGTGGATTGTCAAATTCATCCAGCCAGTTTAGTGACCAGGGATAAGGACTTTGTTGGCCGTGATAAAACAACATGGGGATCACCAGCGGCAGCGTTTTATTGCCGGCATCAAGATGATGCTGCATCGCCGAGGTGGCATATCGCATCAGGCGAAATGCCATGTGCGGTACCGCGGTACTCTGATGTTCAATAACACAATAGATATAGCCCAGGCCTTCGCGGGTTTTTAGTGACCACACTACGTCGGAGTAGTATGCGCGGAGATCCTGTTCGATAAAACTGGTGGACTCCAGCTTCAGCGTTTGTAAATCACATATCTCACGTAATGCGATGGGAAGGTGTATATCCAGAAAATCCCGAGCCATCTCAGGGTAAGACATTATCTTTTTAAAAACGGCATCATGCGGTGTAGATGTAGTGGATTTAGCCATGGTAGTCCGTCACCAGAAAGAGAAGATGGCGTGACGGTATCTACTTTTAATATGCACTGCATGTGGGAAATGGGTTCTTTGCGTGGATGAATCAGAGATAAATACGCCCGACTGCAACGTATTCAATTAAGCGGAACGGGCTACGCAAAAATGCCCGGTAGCAAATGCTACCGGGCAACAGAGTTAACCCAACGCTTTGGCAAGCAGGGTGATAGGATGTTCGCAGCGCTTGCTTGTTGACATCTCAATCTGCCATTTACAGGTTTCGCAGTCGGTGACGACGATATCAGCGCCGCTTTCTTCAATCTGGCGGAATAACGGTGCGCCGATAGACTGTGAAGTCGGATAGTTTTCCTTTTTAAAGCCGTAAGTCCCGGCAATCCCGCAACACTGAGAATCCAGCACCGTCAGCTCCAGCCCTGGAATTTGTCGCAGTAGCTCCAGCGTATAGAGCGTCCAGCCCATTTTCTCCATGTGACATGGCGTGTGATAGACCACCTTCAGCGGCAGCGTTTTCAGCGGCAGCGTTTTACCTTCATCCAGCTTGCGCCATAGCCAGCGGGTTGCCAGTTCAATGTGTTCACGCAGGCCTGAGTTGTCGACATCCAGCACTTCCGGATATTCATCACGTAGCGCAAAGGTACAGGTTGATGAGGTGGCAATCACCGGAATGCCTTTGCCATCAATTGCCTCTCTGAGTGAGGCCACGTTGCTTACTGCCTGCTTACGCGCTTTATCGGTAAAACCGTTGGCAATCAGCGGCACGCCGCAGCATTTCTCTTTACTCAGCAGTTGCACGCCGGTTCCCATCGCATTCAACACCTTAATCAGGTCATTGCCGAGCTGGGGATGGTTGTAATTCACAAAACAGCCGTGGAAAAAGGCGACCTGATCCTGATACTGCGCCTGCTGTGCGGCAACGCTACGATACCAGCGGCGGAAGGTGCCAAAGGAGTACTTCGGCAGCGTACGGCGATGATCGATTTTTAACGCGTAATCCAGCAATTGACGCACCGGTTTTAATGAGGTGGCGGTATTCACTATTGGGGCGAAGGGGGTGGATACGCTACCCATTAAATCTGTATGGCTTAAGACAAAGTTACGCAACGATGGGCGCGTCGTGTCGTATTTGGCACGCGCGCGCTGGATGATATCGCCGATTTTCACGTCTGACGGACAGGCCACTTCGCAGCGTTTACAGTTGATGCAGTATTTCAGCGCGTCGTCATATAGCGCGCCATCTTTCAGGCGCAGACGTTCACCGTCCGGGCCGGCCTGCTTAGGGCCCGGGTAGCTCGGATTGACGCGGCTTACCGGGCAGGCGGTGGTGCACACCGTACATTTGATACAACTTTCAAAACGTGTGTCGCTCATTGCTGTCCTCCTGCACGTTTCGCAATATGATGCGCGGCATGTAAGGCGCTAACTGCGCACACGCCGCCTCCGCAACCCTGGGCGATAGGGTCGAATCCGCCGAGGACGGAACCGATGGCATACATGTTCTCTATCGTTTTTCCCGCCAGTGATGGACGCAATGCGGTATCGGTTGTTACGCCAAACTGTTGCCACGGTTGTGGATCGAAAACATCACGCTGATACCACTCGGCGCGGGTAGCTGTTTGCTGTACATCAAGTCCCAGGATTGGTTCGTGGATTGCCTCACGCGTGGCGACCAGCCCGCTGCTGAAGAAGCTGCCGCTGGCGAGCACGGCGAAACGTGGCCGCAAGGGGATATCGGCATGATTTCGGGTCCAGATTTCGCTGACCACGCCATCCTGACAGGTGATTTTTTTCACTTCATCACCCGGCATCCACACACCGCCCTGGCGCACAAACTGGCGCTGTAATTTGTTGTGCAAACGCATGCCCAGCACCGAAGGTGGTAGGGTCGGTAACAGTGTCAGCGAGCAGGGGAGGCGCTCGTTAAGCCACTGCCAGAGCCGCTCATCGGCCAGACCAAAGCATGCCGGCATGATTATCATGTCGCAGGTTTTTGCCATTGGCAGCAATGCGTCATAGAGCAGCGACCATTTATCTTCGTTATCCAGCAGGCGCGCAATATTAACGGCGCGAAACTCGGTTGGGTTATCACGCAGGACATCCAGCTCCGGCAGCTCGATTTCTGCCGTCTCGACGCTGAGATTGCGTTGGCGTAATGACGCTGCGGCGAGATGCGCCTGAAAATCCAGTAACCCGCTAATCCCTACAACGCAGATACGCTGCGCGGACAGCGGCCAGACCGGCACTTCCGGGGAACTTAACCAGGTTGAGCGCAGGGTGCCCAGCGGGGTAACACGTTGATGCGCCTGATGCACTTTGCCCTGCAAATGCGTTCCGCATTCATCCAGTAAATTTTGCGCCTGCTGGGCCAGTTCCAGAACGTTCTGCGTTCCGATGGTGCTATACGGATGTGTGGGTGCCTGAGTGCGCAGCGCATTCAAACCCGCTTCTATATCCGTCACCGGTTGACCATCGGGTAAGCTGCTGAGCAAATCCAGTGAGCCGGAGGAAAAATGCAGGGCGCTTTGGCCGCGGGTAACAATCGTGCAGCGCAGTCCGCTTTTTTGCAGTTGCAGGCCACATAGCAGTCCGGCGAGGCCGCCGCCGATAATGACGGTATCAAATTTCATCCTGGTGCTCCTTTTCCAGACCACACAACCCTTGATAAACCCAGCGCGTGAATTCGCTTTCGCGCAGCGCATCTCCCCAGGCGATAGGCTGCACGCCTTTCCAGCGTTCATTGAGGAAGTCGGAAAGCTGGGTAATGGACTGCGCTGCGGTAGTGACATTAAAACGTTGCAGTAAACCTGCGGCGCGGCAGGCACACAATTCGCCCTGGCAGGTCCCCATTCCAACACGGGTACGGCGACGCAAATCGAGCAGGCTGTTGACGGTTAAATTCTCGACGGCGTATTGCACTTCGCCTGCGGTGACTGCTTCGCATTCGCAGACCAGACTGCGGTGCTGACGGCCTTCGCTAAGCCACGCAGGGGTGCGATCGCCGTGACGGTAGACCGCCGAGCCGCGCAGTGGCGCAGGCAATGAGATCACGCGTTTAAGCGTATGCTCGGTAGATTCCTGTGAGCCAGGCAGCGCGGTGTCTGCCGTTGTGCAAGGCTGGGTATTGCCCAGCTTACGACAAACGGCATCGGTGGCCCATTCCGCCATCAGGCGGTAGGTCATCAGTTTGCCGCCGGTAATGGTGATAAATCCGTCCAGTCCGTCACGTTCAGCGTGATCGAACAGTACAATCCCACGGCTGACGTTACGACCGCTTGGGTCGTCGTCGCTAGCCACCAGCGGGCGTACGCCAGAGTAGGCGCGTAAAATGCGCGTTTTCGCCATAATCGGCGCCAGCTTCTCGCCTTCACGCAGCAGAATATCGACCTCTTCTGCGGTGACGCGGTTGCTGTCGATATCGTCGTAATCAATGTGCTGTGAGGTGGTACCGATCAGTGAAATGGTATCGCCAGGCACCAGAATATCGGCGTCAGATGGCTTACGGCAGCGGTTAATGACATGCTGGTTAATGCGATGATCCATAATCAGCAACGAACCTTTGGCCGGGAACATACGGATGCTCAGATCGGCATATTCCGCAATGCGTTGACCCCAGATCCCAGCGGCGTTGACGACAACCGGTGCATGCAGGGACTGCATTTCGCCTGTCAGATGATTGCGCACGTTAACGCCGCAAACCGTTGCGCCTTCGCGGATCAGTCCCGTCACTTCATGCGCCGTTAAGATAACCGCGCCATGCTCACGCGCATCCAGCATGTTAGCTGCTGTTAAGCGGAAAGGATCGACCGTGCCGTCTGGTACTTTTACTGCACCAATCAGTTGTGGATTCACAGAAGGTTCGATAATACGTGCCTGCTGAGGGTCAATCGCTTCTGCGCGAATCCCTGCCTCTTCACAGGCGCGAATAAAGGTGGACTGGAAGGACAGCTCATCCTCCGGCAGGGTGATAAACAGACCGTCCGTTGGCTCAACGCAATGGCGGGCGATACGTTTCAGAATTTGGTTTTCGCTGATGCACTCACGGGCAGATTCAGCGTCGGTGACGGCGTAGCGTGCACCGCTGTGCAGCAGACCGTGGTTGCGCCCGGTCGCACCTGTGGCGATATCGTGGCGTTCCACTAAGATGACGCGCAACCCGCGCAGCGCACAGTCACGTGCGATCCCTGCACCTGTTGCTCCTCCACCAATGATAATCACGTCACTTGTTTGCGAGTCGCGAGTTTTCATTGTTTTTCCTCACAGTTCGTTTTTTATCATTTAGCCACATAAAAAACATGGATTGTTTGATTTCGCGCATAATCGCTCATTATTCGAAAATGAAACGTGATTTCGTGCGCCTTTATGAACATTTGTCATAAATCTGTAACAATATGTGCTGCGTTTCACATTTTTGTTATGTATCTTTCCTTAACATCGCGGCCACACTGGGAGCGGTAGGGTAGTAATGACGAACTGCAGTGTTTACTTCGAATGAAAGACGGCCACGGAGGCTACACTATGTTGAGCATTTTTAAACCAGCGTCACACACGGCGCGTTTACCTGCAGCGGAGATCGACCCGACATATCGTCGATTACGTTGGCAGATTTTTCTGGGGATTTTCTTTGGTTATGCCGCGTACTATCTGGTACGTAAGAACTTTGCCCTTGCGATGCCGTATCTGGTTGAGCAAGGTTTCTCGCGTGGCGATCTGGGTTTTGCGTTGTCCGGTATCTCCATTGCTTACGGATTTTCGAAATTCATCATGGGGTCCATTTCGGATCGCTCGAATCCGCGCGTTTTCCTGCCAGCCGGTCTGATTCTGGCCGCCGCAGTGATGCTGTTCATGGGCTTTGTGCCGTGGGCGACATCGAGTATTGCTATTATGTTTGTGCTGCTGTTCCTCTGCGGATGGTTCCAGGGGATGGGCTGGCCGCCGTGTGGCCGTACTATGGTGCACTGGTGGTCGCAGAAAGAGCGTGGAGGAATTGTTTCCGTCTGGAACTGTGCGCACAACGTGGGTGGCGGTCTGCCTCCGCTGTTGTTCCTGCTGGGTATGGCCTGGTTCAATGACTGGAAAGCGGCGCTGTATATGCCTGCTTTCGGTGCGATCGTCGTCGCGCTGATTGCTTTTGCCCTGATGCGTGATACGCCGCAGTCCTGTGGTCTGCCGCCTATCGAAGAGTATAAGAACGACTATCCGGACGATTACACCGAGAAAGCGGAAGAAGAGCTGACTGCGAAGCAGATCTTCATGCAGTACGTACTGCCGAACAAACTGTTGTGGTACATCGCTATCGCTAACGTGTTTGTTTATCTGCTGCGTTACGGCATCCTGGACTGGTCACCGACCTACCTGAAAGAAGTGAAGCATTTCGCACTGGACAAGTCATCCTGGGCCTACTTCCTGTATGAGTATGCGGGTATTCCGGGCACGCTGCTGTGCGGCTGGATGTCGGATAAAGTCTTCCGTGGTAACCGTGGTGCGACCGGCGTGTTCTTTATGACGCTGGTAACTATTGCAACCATCGTTTACTGGATGAACCCGGCAGGCAACCCGAACGTGGATATGGCTTGTATGATCATCATCGGCTTCCTGATCTACGGCCCGGTAATGTTGATTGGTCTGCACGCGCTGGAACTGGCACCGAAAAAAGCGGCGGGAACGGCGGCTGGCTTTACCGGTCTGTTCGGTTATCTCGGTGGTTCTGTGGCCGCGAGCGCCATTGTTGGTTACACCGTTGACTTCTTCGGTTGGGACGGCGGCTTTATGGTGATGATTGGCGGTAGCGTGCTGGCGGTTATTCTGCTGGTAGTCGTCATGATTGGCGAAAAACGCCATCACGAAGAGATGGAACTGAAGCGTAACGGGGGCTAATAGATGAAAACCACATTGAAAAGCTTCAGCGTGGCGCTGATGCTCGCAGGTATGGTGGTCAGCAGTGCAGCGGTTGCCGCAGATAAAATCGTGATTGCGCATCGTGGCGCCAGCGGTTATCTGCCGGAGCATACGCTGCCAGCAAAAGCGATGGCCTATGCCCAGGGTGCGGATTATCTGGAGCAGGATTTGGTTATGACCAAGGATGACCATCTGGTCGTCCTGCATGACCACTATCTTGACCGCGTCACCGATGTTGCCGAGCGTTTTCCGGATCGTGCGCGTAAAGATGGGCGTTACTACGCCATCGACTTTACGCTGGATGAAATTAAATCGCTGAAATTTACCGAAGGCTTCGATATCGAAAATGGCAAAAAGGTCCAGACCTACCCAGGGCGCTTCCCGATGGGTAAATCTGATTTCCGCGTGCACACGTTCGAAGAAGAGATTGAGTTTGTTCAGGGATTAAATCATTCCACCGGTAAAAACATCGGTATTTACCCGGAAATGAAAGCACCGTGGTTCCATCACCAGGAAGGGAAGGACATTGCGGCTAAAACACTGGAAGTACTGAAAAAGTACGGGTATACCGACAAGAACGACAAGGTCTATCTACAGTGTTTTGATGTTGCAGAGTTGAAGCGCATTAAAAATGAACTGGAACCGAAGATGGGGATGGATCTCAATCTGGTACAGTTGATTGCGTACACTGACTGGAATGAAACCCAGGAGAAAAAGCCGGACGGCAGTTGGGTGAATTACAACTACGACTGGATGTTTAAACCGGGTGCCATGAAGCAGGTTGCGCAGTATGCGGACGGCATTGGGCCGGACTACCACATGCTGATTGATGAGAAGTCGAAGAAGGGCAATATCTCGTTAACTGGCATGGTGCAGGACGCACATCAGAGTAAGATGGTGGTGCATCCTTATACCGTTCGCGCCGATCAACTGCCGGATTACACCACTGACGTAAACCAGCTGTATGACATTCTTTATAACAAGGCGGGCGTTGACGGGCTGTTCACCGACTTTCCCGACAAAGCAGTGAAATTCTTGAATAAAGAGTGATGGCGTAAGGCCTGTGATGCACCTCCGGTCACAGGCCTTAATGGATGAACGTTTTAACTGCTAGATAAGGCCGTCTGCTGTCAACGTTTCCATACATGCCTGCAGGAGAAATAAAGGGCTGCCGTCCACCGGCGGCTCTTTTGCCAGTAAGGATATCTGTCGATAGAACGTTGGTTCCAGCGCGACTGAGCGTACTTTCCCACCAACCGCCTTCAGCGTTAATTCCGGTAATAATGCTATACCCAGCCCCTGACGAATAAAGCTCATCGCGGTATCCGGATGGTTAAACTCGTATTTAATGACCGGTTCAATCCCCTTCTCTTTAAATAGCGCCATGATGCTTAATTCATAGCGACCTTTGCTGATAATGAGCGGTTCTCCAACCAGTTGTTCCACTGAAATCGTGCTATTGGCCGCCAGCGGATGGCTTTCAGGAACTACAACGGTAAATTTGTCGCGATACACCGGTACGCAGTACATGCCATTTACCGGGAAATGCACAAATCCCGCATCGATATCCCCACTGCGCAGGGAATCAACTATTGCCGTGCTGTTTTCTTCATAAGGGATAATTTTGATATGCGGGTGGTGCTGTTCGAAGTGGTGGATGATGCCGGGCAAAATGCAGGCACAGGCGCTGGGAAAGCAGCCGATACGCAGGGTTCTGGCCGGGTTTTGTCGCTCCTGCTCGGCAATCTCTTTCACCGCGTTGGTTTCAGACACGATCGTCCGCAGGTGCGAAACGATCCGACTCCCGGCCGGACTAAGTTGAATGTCTTTGCGGCGTTCGCGGATAAGAATATCAACCCCTAGCTCTTCCTCTAGCGCTGAAATTGCCTGGCTAACGGCGGATTGGGTCATGTACAGCCGCTTGCTGGCTTCGGTAAATCCACCGTACTCAAGTACGGCAAGCAGGGCGTGGATCTGGGTTAGTGTCATTAGTTCCCTCTAATCAATAATATTAAAACGATTAATTTCTCTAATATAATGGACCTGTTTATACTTGCGGTCTACCGTAAAATCACACTTCGACGCACCTGTCCGTAGTTCAGTTGAGCTGAGCGTTGCCTGCGTGCGCCGTCTGGACAGGTTGTCGAATATGAAAGAAAAACTGTGGACGAAAGATTTTTGGGCAATAACGATAATCAGCTTTATTATATTTTTTGTTTTTTATGTCCTGCTCACGCTGTTACCGATCTATATTTCGGATCGCCTGCATGCCACTCCAGATAAGGCCGGATTATTAGTCACCTTCTTTTTGGGGGCCGCAATTGTTGTGCGCCCGTTTGCGGGACAATGGGTAGGAAAATATTCGAATAAAACAATTCTGGTGCTCTCTTCTCTGGCCTTTTTGGTGGTCACTGCGCTGTATCCTGTTTGCCACTCAATTGAATCACTGCTGTTGATTCGGGTGCTTCATGGTGTAACGTTTGGCGTTATTACCACGGTAAAAGGAACGATTTCCGCGCGGTTGATACCGGCCTCCCGACGTGGGGAGGGCATCAGTTTTTTCTCGTTAGCCATGGGACTGGCAATGGTTGTGGGGCCGTGGGTAGGGCTGAACATGGCACGCTGGGGAGCTTTTACCACAGCATTCTGGCTGTGTAGCGCGGTTGCCGTACTGGGTATTATCCTGTCATTGATTGTCGCCGTACCGCCGGTTATCCGTCATGCTGACGGCTCAAAACCGAAGCTGGGATTTGCGGCAATGTTTGATCGCGCCGCACTGCCTTTCGCGATGGTGACGTTTTTCATGACCTTTTCCTACGCGGGCGTTTCCGCTTTTCTCGCACTGTATGCGCGCGAGCTCGATCTGATGGCCGCCGCCAGTAATTTCCTGTTGTGTTACGCCATTTGCCTGATGATCTGTCGAACCTTTACCGGCAATGTTTGTGATAAAAAAGGGCCGAAATACGTGGTCTATCCGTGTTTGCTGGCTTTCACAGTCGGGCTGGTGGCGCTTGGCTATACTAACGGTAGCATTATGATGATTATTTCCGGTGGATTAATTGGCATCGGTTATGGTTCGGTCACACCCGTATTTCAGACACAAATTATTAGTTCGGTGGAACCCCATAAAATTGGTATCGCCAATTCGCTGTTTTTCAATGCGATGGATGCAGGAATGGCAATCGGCGCGTTTATCATGGGGATGATGGTCGAGGGTGTGGGATATCGGGCGATTTATCTGGTGGGGGCGCTGCTGGTGGTGCTGGCCGGGGCGTTGTATATCATGCAGATGAAAAAACGCGGAGACGTGGTACTGGTCTCCGCGCATGAAGTTCACTAAACACTACAGCTCTATTTCAATATCGCCTTTTGCCCGGCAACAGCACGGCAATATTTCACCGGGCTGAATGAAGGCCAGCGGTTCTGCAATCCAGTCAACCTGTCCCGCCATCAGGCGGGTACGGCAGGAGCCGCAGTAGCCTTCACGACACTGATATTCGACTTCAACATCGTGCGACTCGAGCGCGGCAAGCAGGGAAGGGTGTTCATCCTGGCACAGCAACTGCGTGCCAGAGATGCGCAGAGTCACGCGGCCCATCAGAGCTGGAAGTTACTCAGATCGTCAGTATCGACTTCGGCATCGATCTGGCCGACCAGATAAGAGCTGACTTCCACTTCCTGCGGCGCAACCTGGACGTTGTCAGACACCAGCCAGGTATTGATCCAAGGGATCGGGTTAGAACGTGTCTGGAATGGCAGATCGAGTCCA
Source organism: Citrobacter sp. Cpo089 (assembly GCF_030332695.1). Lineage (NCBI taxonomy): Bacteria > Pseudomonadati > Pseudomonadota > Gammaproteobacteria > Enterobacterales > Enterobacteriaceae > Citrobacter > Citrobacter sp. Cpo089. The sequence goes on from NZ_JAOWHJ010000002.1 coordinate 100,622, forward strand.
ACAGCCTGCATACGGATGTTGGTGATGTACTCAACATACTGGCACAGAATGTCTTTGTTCAGGCCAATCATTGAGCCATCACGGAACAGATAGTCTGCCCACTCTTTTTCCTGCAGCGCGGCCTGTACGAACAGGTCGTAGCACTCTTGTTTGCACTCTTCGGCAATTTCCGCCATCTCCGGATCGTCCACGCCGCTGCGCAGCAGGTTCAGCATATGCTGAGTACCGGTCAGGTGCAGGGCTTCGTCGCGGGCGATCAGACGAATAATTTTCGCGTTGCCTTCCATCAGTTCACGTTCGGCGAAGGCGAAAGAGCAGGCGAAGCTGACATAAAAGCGGATCGCTTCCAGCGCGTTCACGCTCATCAGGCACAGATACAGCTTCTTCTTCAGCTCACGCAGGTTTACGACAACCGTTTTACCATTAACGGTATGCGTGCCTTCACCGAGCAAATGCCAGTAGCTGGTCATCTCGATCAATTCGTCGTAGTAGCTGGAGATGCCTTCTGCGCGTTTCTGGATTTGCTCGTTGGTGACGATATCGTCAAACACCACCGCCGGATCGTTAACAATATTACGGATGATGTGGGTGTAAGAGCGGGAGTGGATCGTTTCAGAAAACGCCCACGTTTCCACCCAGGTTTCCAGTTCAGGGATCGAGATTAACGGCAGCAGCGCGACGTTAGGACTACGTCCCTGAATGGAGTCCAGCAGCGTCTGATACTTCAGGTTGCTGATGAAGATATGTTTTTCATGTTCCGGCAATGCCTGGAAGTCGATACGATCGCGAGAAACATCGACTTCTTCCGGACGCCAGAAGAAAGAGAGCTGCTTTTCGATCAGTTTTTCAAAGATGTCATATTTTTGCTGATCGTAGCGGGCGACGTTCACCGGCTGGCCGAAGAACATCGGTTCCAGAAGCTGATCATTTTTCGTCTGTGAAAAAGTGGTGTATGCCATTGATGTGAATCCTGTCTGGAATGTACTGCCGGATGCGCTTTGCTTATCCGGCCTACAATACCGCGAATTAATTTGTAGGCCGGGTAAGCGCTACGCCACCCGGCAAAAGATTAAATCTTACATGCGCCGCTTTCGCAGCCATCGTCCTGAATGGACGGTACCAGATCGTCCTGAGAGTCTTCCGCACCGTCACGGGTGTTCTGATAATACAGCGTTTTAACACCAAATTTGTAGGCGGTGAGCAGGTCTTTCAGCAACTGCTGCATCGGTACTTTTCCGGACGGGAAGCGCGACGGATCGTAGTTGGTGTTGGCGGAAATCGACTGATCGATAAATTTCTGCATGATGCCTACCAGCTGCAGATAGCCGTCGTTGTTTGGCATTTCCCACAGCAGTTCGTATGCGTCGTGCAGGTGTTCGTAGTCCGGCACGACCTGACGCAGAATCCCATCTTTCGATGCTTTGATGCTCACGTAACCGCGTGGCGGTTCAATGCCGTTGGTGGCGTTGGAGATCTGTGAAGAGGTCTCGGACGGCATCAGGGCTGACAGCGTGGAGTTACGCAGGCCGTGAGTCTTGATAGATTCACGCAGCTGTTCCCAGTCCATATGCAGCGGTTCGTTAGCGATAGCATCAAGATCTTTTTTATAGGTATCAATCGGCAGAATACCTTTCGCATAGGTGGTTTCGTTAAACCATGGGCATGCGCCTTGCTCTTTTGCCAGCTCGTTAGAAGCCTTCAGCAGGTAATATTGAATCGTTTCAAAGGTTTTGTGAGTCAGGTTATTGGCGCTGCCGTCAGAGTAGCGTTTACCGTTTTTCGCCAGCCAGTAAGCGTAGTTGATCACGCCAATACCCAGCGTACGACGACCCATCGCACCGCGTTTGGCGGCCGGAATCGGATAATCCTGGTAATCGAGCAGCGCATCCAGCGCACGTACCGCCAGTACAGCCAGCTCTTCCAGTTCGTCCAGACTTTCGATAGCGCCCAGGTTAAATGCGGACAGCGTACACAGCGCAATTTCGCCGTTTTCATCGTTAACGTCGGTCAGCGGTTTGGTCGGCAGGGCGATTTCCAGGCACAGGTTGGACTGGCGTACCGGCGCGACAACCGGATCAAACGGGCTATGGGTGTTGCAGTGGTCAACGTTCTGAATGTAGATACGACCGGTCGAGGCACGTTCCTGCATCATTAGTGAGAACAGCTCAACTGCTTTTACGCGCTGTTTGCGGATGCTGTCGTCGTTTTCATATTGGGTGTACAGACGCTCGAACTCATCCTGATCGGCGAAGAACGCGTCATACAGACCCGGGACGTCGGACGGGCTAAACAGGGTGATGTCGCCGCCTTTCAGCAGACGGGTGTACATCAGCTTGTTGATTTGTACGCCATAGTCCATGTGACGAACGCGGTTGCCTTCGACGCCACGGTTGTTTTTCAGGACCAGCAGGCTTTCAACTTCCAGGTGCCACATTGGGTAGAACAGCGTGGCTGCACCACCGCGTACGCCCCCCTGAGAGCAGGATTTCACCGCAGTCTGGAAATGCTTGTAGAACGGAATACAGCCGGTGTGGAACGCTTCACCGCCGCGAATCGGGCTACCCAGCGCACGGATGCGACCAGCGTTAATGCCGATACCGGCACGCTGAGAAACGTATTTCACAATTGCGCTGGAGGTTGCGTTGATGGAGTCCAGGCTGTCGCCGCACTCGATCAGTACGCAGGAGCTGAACTGACGCGTTGGGGTACGCACGCCGGACATAATTGGCGTCGGCAGCGAGATTTTGAACGTAGAAACGGCGTCGTAGAAACGTTTTACATATTGCAGACGTGTTTCACGCGGATAGTTAGAGAACAGGCAAGCCGCTACCAGAATGTAGAGGAACTGTGCGCTTTCATAGATCTCACCGGTAACACGGTTTTGCACCAGATATTTACCTTCCAACTGCTTCACCGCAGCGTAGGAGAAGGTCATATCACGGTCGTGTACGATGAACGAGTCCATCTGCTTGAACTCTTCTTCCGTGTAGTCTTCCAGCAGATGATTGTCGTATTTGCCCATTTCAACCATTTTCACGACATGGTCGAACAGCTTTGGCGGTTCAAACTCACCGTAGGCTTTTTTACGCAGGTGGAAAATCGCCAGACGGGCAGCCAGATACTGATAATCCGGCGCTTCGCGGGAGATCAGGTCGGCGGCTGCTTTGATGATTGTTTCATGGATGTCGGAGGTCTTGATTCCGTCATAAAACTGAATGTGGGAGCGCAGCTCGACCTGAGAAATCGATACGTTATTCAGTCCTTCTGCCGCCCAATCCAGAACTCGGTGGATTTTGTCGAGATTGATGCGCTCTGTACTACCATCACGCTTTGTCACCAGCAGACTCTGATTCATGTGGTTTTTTACCTGTCCGTGAAAGAAAAAATATCCCCCACATTATCCACAGAGTCATGTTGTGACTAAGTCTGTGGATAAATACTATATGTAGGGGTTGTTTGATAAAATAGACGCTATATGGTGAGTATTCTAGTAGGGATTCTTTTCAGCACAAGAGTTGATTTTGAGGTTAAATTGAGGTTGCAAAAGGGTGATAATCGCTAAGTGCGCGTCTTATAAGGCCTGGCGAGGATGTCAATAATTGAGAAAAAAAATAGAAAATTTGATCGAGTGCTGATTTCTTCATCTAAGGCAAGGAAAGTTCTTATGATCTGGCACAGGATTTGTAGGCCTGATAAGCGAAACGTCATCAGGCATGGTTCCAGTAAGCAGGCCGGATGGCGGCGTAGCACGCTTTTTCCGGCCTACAGGTGCAGTTAATCAACCTTGGCGGTGGTATGTACCATATAGTTCACATCAACGCCCGGGCCAAGTTTGAAGGTGTTGGTTATGGGGTTGTAATGCAGGCCGGTCATATGACGCTCTTTCAGTACGGTCTGGTCAACCCACTCTAATAATTCAGCAGGCTTAATAAACTTTTTCACATCGTGCGTGCCTTTCGGCACCATGCGCAGAATATATTCCGCTCCGACCACCGCCATCAGCCAGGATTTACCGTTGCGATTAAGCGTGGAGAAAAATACTTCGCCACCCGGTTTGACCAGCCTGGCGCAAGCTCTGACCACTGACTGTGGGTCTGGCACGTGCTCCAGCATTTCCATACAGGTGACAACGTCATACTGATGTGCATGCTTTTCCGCATGCTCTTCGACGGTTTCTTGTACGTACTCTACCTGGATACCGCTTTCCAGCGCATGCAGTTTCGCTACCTGCAGCGGTTCAAAACCCATGTCCAGTCCGGTGACGGTGGCGCCTTCGCGCGCCATACTCTCCGCCAGAATACCGCCGCCGCATCCGACGTCGAGTACCTTTTTACCAAACAGGCCGCCTGAGCGCTCAGTAATATAGCCCAGACGCAGTGGGTTAATGCGGTGCAGCGGCTTAAATTCACCCTCAAGATCCCACCAGCGTGACGCGACTGCTTCAAACTTGGCAATTTCTTCATGGTCAACGTTGTGAGCTACCGGAGGTTTTTCGGCATTCATGGGGGCTTCTACTCCTAAATTTGCGATGCAAATGAGTATATCAGCCTGACGGGATGAATAAAGCCTCTGTCAGGGGGAATCCATTTACCTGAATCTGCACGGATGTGTTATAATTTGCGACCTTTGAATCCGGGATACAGTAGAGGGATAGCGGTTAGATGAGCGACCTTGCGAGAGAAATTACACCGGTCAACATTGAGGAAGAGCTGAAGAGCTCCTATCTGGATTATGCGATGTCGGTCATTGTTGGCCGTGCGCTGCCGGACGTCCGAGATGGCCTGAAACCGGTTCACCGTCGCGTACTTTACGCCATGAACGTATTGGGCAACGACTGGAATAAAGCCTATAAAAAATCTGCCCGTGTCGTTGGTGACGTAATCGGTAAATACCACCCTCATGGTGATACCGCCGTTTACGACACCATTGTTCGTATGGCGCAGCCATTCTCCTTGCGCTACATGCTGGTAGATGGTCAGGGTAACTTTGGTTCTGTCGATGGCGACTCCGCAGCGGCGATGCGTTATACGGAAATCCGTATGTCGAAAATCGCCCATGAGCTGATGGCTGACCTGGAAAAAGAAACGGTTGATTTCGTCGACAACTATGACGGCACCGAACAAATTCCTGACGTCATGCCGACCAAAATTCCTAACCTGCTGGTGAACGGTTCGTCCGGTATCGCGGTAGGTATGGCGACCAACATTCCGCCGCACAACCTGACCGAAGTGATCAACGGCTGTCTGGCATATATTGACGATGAAGACATCAGCATTGAAGGGCTGATGGAACATATTCCGGGTCCGGACTTCCCGACTGCCGCGATCATCAACGGTCGTCGTGGTATCGAAGAAGCCTACCGTACCGGTCGTGGCAAAGTGTACATTCGCGCACGCGCGGAAGTCGAAGCGGATGCCAAAACGGGTCGTGAAACCATCATCGTTCACGAAATTCCGTATCAGGTAAACAAAGCGCGCCTGATTGAGAAAATCGCCGAGCTGGTAAAAGACAAACGCGTTGAAGGCATCAGCGCGCTGCGTGACGAGTCTGACAAAGACGGTATGCGCATCGTGATTGAAGTGAAACGCGATGCGGTCGGGGAAGTGGTTCTGAACAACCTCTATTCCCAGACCCAACTGCAGGTTTCCTTCGGTATCAACATGGTTGCATTGCACCATGGCCAGCCGAAGATCATGAACCTGAAAGATATTATTGCCGCGTTCGTACGTCACCGCCGTGAAGTCGTTACCCGTCGTACTATCTTTGAACTGCGTAAAGCCCGCGACCGTGCGCACATCCTTGAAGCGCTGGCGATTGCGCTGGCGAACATCGATCCGATCATCGAACTGATCCGCCGCGCGCCGACCCCGGCTGAAGCGAAAGCTGCGCTGGTTGCGCGTTCGTGGGAACTGGGCAACGTTTCCGCCATGCTGGAGCGTGCCGGTGATGACGCCGCGCGTCCTGAATGGCTGGAGCCGGAATTTGGCGTGCGTGACGGTCAGTACTACCTGACTGAACAGCAGGCCCAGGCGATTCTGGATCTGCGTTTGCAGAAACTGACTGGCCTTGAGCACGAAAAACTGCTCGACGAATATAAAGAGCTGCTGGAACAGATCGCTGAACTGCTGCACATTCTGGGCAGCGCCGATCGTCTGATGGAAGTTATCCGTGAAGAGATGGAGCTGATTCGTGAACAATTCGGTGACGCTCGTCGTACTGAAATCACCGCGAACAGCGCTGACATCAACATCGAAGATCTGATTAGCCAGGAAGATGTTGTCGTAACCTTGTCTCATCAGGGCTACGTGAAATATCAGCCGTTAACCGATTACGAAGCGCAGCGTCGTGGCGGTAAAGGTAAATCAGCAGCACGCATTAAAGAAGAAGACTTTATTGACCGCCTGCTGGTAGCCAACACCCATGACACGATCCTCTGCTTCTCCAGCCGTGGTCGTTTGTACTGGATGAAGGTCTATCAGTTGCCGGAAGCAAGCCGTGGCGCGCGTGGACGTCCAATCGTCAACCTGCTGCCGCTGGAAGCTAACGAACGTATTACCGCAATTCTGCCAGTACGTGAGTACGAAGAGGGCGTGAACGTCTTCATGGCAACCGCCAGCGGTACCGTGAAGAAAACGGCGCTGACCGAATTCAGCCGTCCGCGTTCTGCCGGTATTATTGCGGTTAACCTGAACGAAGGCGACGAACTGATTGGTGTAGATCTGACATCCGGCAGTGACGAAGTCATGTTGTTCTCTGCGGCAGGTAAAGTGGTGCGCTTTAAAGAAGATGCTGTCCGTGCAATGGGTCGTACCGCGACCGGTGTACGCGGTATCAAGCTGGCGGAAAAAGATAGCGTGGTATCGCTGATCGTTCCGCGCGGTGAAGGTGCGATCCTGACCGTTACTCAGAACGGTTACGGTAAACGTACGGCGGCGGAAGAGTATCCGACCAAGTCTCGTGCCACCCAGGGCGTTATCTCCATCAAGGTTACCGAGCGCAACGGTTCCGTTGTTGGCGCAGTGCAGGTTGAAGATACCGACCAGATCATGATGATCACCGACGCAGGTACGCTGGTACGTACTCGCGTGTCGGAAATCAGCGTGGTAGGACGTAATACCCAGGGTGTGATCCTTATCCGTACTGCGGAAGACGAAAACGTCGTGGGTCTGCAACGCGTTGCTGAACCGGTTGATGATGAAGAGCTCGACTCCATCGACGGAAGTGCAGCTGAAGGTGACGAGGATATCGCACCTGAAGCGGAAAGCGATGACGATGCAGCAGCGGATGACGCTGACGAGTAATTAAGACGCTATAAAAAGGGCCGGAGAAATCCGGCCCTTTTTTTAATGGCATTGCGACAAAAGACATTTACCGCTACCTTAACCACACTCTATTAATGCCCTGAGGCGGAGCTTCGCCCCTTTGAAATACCTTGCTTCCGTTCATTCAACCCTAAAAGTCTCACGCTACCTGTTCAGAGCGTTGGCGCTCGTTATCTGGTGTCTGATTGCGTTTGCTTCCGTGTTCTACATTGTGAATGCGCTGCACCAGCGAGAGTCTGAGATCCATCAGGAGCTTAATCTCAGCTCCGATCAGGCCCAGCGCTACATTCAGCGCACATCTGATGTCATTAAAGAACTGAAATATATTGCCGAGAATCGCTTAACGGCGGAAAACGGCGTGATGTCGCTGCGGGCGCGAGATGATAAAACCGTCGTGCCGAATTTTGAGCCGTTGTTTGCCGACTCCGACTGTTCTGTCATGGGCAACGCCTGGCGAGGTTCTCTGGAATCACTGGCATGGTTTATGCGCTACTGGCGCGACAACTTTTCCGCCGCCTATGATTTAAATCGAGTGTTCCTGATTGGCAGCGACAACCTCTGTATGGCCAATTTCGGCTTGCGTGATATGCCTGTCGAACGTGACGAGGCCCTGAAGGCGCTGCATGAGCGCATTATTAAGTATCGTAATGCTACGCAAGACGAAAATGGCAACAACTTGTTCTGGATCAGCCAGGGGCCACGTCCGGGAGTAGGGTATTTCTATGCGCTGACGCCGGTTTACCTCGCCAATCGCCTCCAGGCGCTGTTGGGCGTAGAGCAGCCAATTCGCATGGAGAATTTCTTCACGCCGGGCAGTTTACCGATGGGCGTGACCATCCTCGACGAAAATGGGCATGCGCTAATTTCTCTCACTGGCCCTGAAGGGAATATTAAGGCTGAGCCCCACTGGATGCAGGAACGCTCCTGGTTTGGTTACACACCGGGTTTCCGCGAGCTGGTATTGAAGAAGAATCTGCCTCCGTCCTCCCTGAGCATCGTGTACTCCGTACCGGTCGATCTGGTGCTGGAGCGGATCCGCATGATGATCCTGAACGCTATCTTGTTGAACGTGCTGGTCGGGGCGGCATTGTTTATGCTCACGCGCATGTATGAACGGCGCATTTTTATTCCAGCGGAAAGCGATGCTCAGCGTCTGGAAGAACATGAGCAGTTTAACCGTAAAATCGTAGCTTCTGCGCCGGTGGGTATTTGTATTCTGCGCACGATGGATGGCATTAACATCCTGAGTAACGAACTGGCGCACACCTATCTGAACATGCTGACGCATGAAGACCGTCAGCGGTTAACGCAAATTATTTGCGGCCAACAGGTCAATTTTGTTGATGTGCTGACCAGCAACAATACCAATCTGCAAATCAGCTTTGTGCACTCGCGCTATCGCAATGAAAACGTGGCAATTTGTGTCCTGGTTGATGTCAGTGCGCGCGTTAAAATGGAAGAGTCGTTGCAGGAGATGGCGCAGGCGGCGGAACAGGCCAGCCAGTCCAAATCGATGTTCCTTGCGACGGTGAGCCATGAGCTACGTACACCTCTATATGGCATTATCGGTAACCTTGATTTGTTGCAAACCAAAGAGTTACCGAGTGGGGTGGATCGTCTGGTAACGGCGATGAATAACTCTTCCAGTCTGCTGCTGAAAATTATCAGCGATATTCTCGACTTCTCAAAAATTGAATCTGAACAGCTGAAGATTGAGCCGCGAGAGTTTTCACCGCGTGAAGTCATGAACCATATTACGGCTAACTATTTGCCGCTGGTGGTCCGCAAGCAGTTGGGGTTGTACTGCTTTATCGACCCGGATGTGCCTGTGGCGCTGAATGGCGATCCGATGCGTTTACAACAGGTGATTTCTAATCTGCTGAGTAACGCAATCAAGTTTACCGATACCGGTTGTATTGTGCTGCACGTGCAGTGCAGCGGCGACTACCTGAGCATTCGAGTGCGTGATACCGGTGTAGGGATCCCTGCCAAAGAGGTGGTTCGGTTGTTCGATCCTTTCTTCCAGGTGGGGACTGGCGTACAGCGTAATTTCCAGGGAACGGGACTCGGTTTGGCGATTTGTGAAAAACTGATCAGCATGATGGATGGGGATATTTCCGTCGATTCCGAGCCGGGAATGGGGAGTCAGTTTACGCTACGTATTCCGCTGTATGGCGCACAGTATCCGCTGAAAAAGGGTGTTGAAGGATTGGCTGGCACGCGTTGCTGGCTGGCAGTACGTAATGCGTCATTGTACCATTTTCTCGAATCCAGCCTGACGCGTAACGGGATGACGGTGCTGCGATATGAGGGACAACAGCCCGATGCGGATGACCTGCTGGTGGCTGACGATGTGCTGGAACAGGCGTGGCAGGGACGGGCTGCGGTGATTTTCTGCCGCCGCCATATTGGCATTCCGCTGGAAAGAGAGCCTGGAGAATGGGTACACAGCGTGGCGTCACCGCACGAACTGCCTGCGCTGTTGGCGCATATATACAGTGTAGAGCTGGGGAGTGAAGATCTCTCCACGGCGCTGCCAGCCCCGGATAAAGCCGGTGCGACGAACGATGACATGATGATCCTGGTTGTTGACGATCACCCTATCAACCGGCGCTTACTGGCCGATCAGCTGGGATCGTTGGGATATCAGTGTAAAACGGCGAATGACGGTGTGGATGCGCTCAATGTACTCAGCAAAAACCATATCGACATTGTGCTGAGTGACGTCAACATGCCAAATATGGATGGTTATCGCCTGACGCAGCGTATCCGCCAGCTAGGGTTAACGCTGCCTGTTGTGGGGGTAACGGCAAACGCGCTTGCCGAAGAAAAGCAGCGTTGTCTGGAATCAGGTATGGATAGCTGTCTGTCCAAGCCGGTGACCTTAGACGTATTGAAGCAAACGCTGGCGGTCTATGCGGAAAGAGTGAGAAAAACGCGGGGATAGGGAATAAAAGAGCCGGATGGCGGCGTTAGTCTTATCCGGCCTACGAAACGTGCACGATGCTGTGTGTTCGTAGGCCTGATAAACGCAGCGCCATCAGGCATTTTGACGTGATAAAGAATTATTCTTTGTCTGACGGACTCAGCGTCACGGAGGAGAGGTAATTCAGCAGTGCGATATCGTTTTCCACACCGAGCTTCATCATTGCCGATTTTTTCTGGCTACTGATGGTTTTAATGCTGCGGTTGAGCTTTTTGGCGATCTCAGTAACCAGGAAACCTTCGGCAAACAAGCGCAGAACTTCACTCTCTTTCGGTGACAGACGTTTGTCGCCATAGCCGCTGGCGCTGATTTTCTCCAGCAGACGAGACACGCTTTCCGGGGTAAATTTCTTACCTTTCTGCAGCGCGGCCAGCGCTTTTGGCAGGTCGGTTGGCGCACCTTGCTTCAGTACGATCCCTTCAATATCGAGATCCAGTACCGCGCTCAGGATAGCCGGATTGTTGTTCATGGTCAGAACGATAATCGACAGGCTCGGGAAATGACGCTTGATATATTTAATTAACGTGATCCCATCACCGTATTTATCTCCCGGCATGGAGAGGTCGGTAATCAACACATGCGCATCCAACTTAGGCAAATTGTTGATCAGTGCAGTGGAGTCTTCAAATTCGCCGACAACATTTACCCACTCGATTTGCTCAAGTGATTTACGAATACCGAACAGTACAATCGGGTGGTCATCGGCAATAATTACGTTCATAGTGTTCATGTATTGGGCTACCTTGCTACAGCAAGCTCTTGACGTAAACGTCAATGTCGCTGATGTATTTTTCTATACCTGGAGCATCTTTCTCTTGAATAAGATGTTCCAGCGCTTCACATAACTGCTTGCCGGGTACCAGATTAAGCATGGCAAACACGCCTTTCAGGCGATGGGCCGTTTGGGCTAATGCAGCGAAATCGCTGATAGCCGCCTCAGTATACAACCTCTTAACATCATCCGGTACTGTGTCTACAAAGAGTGCGTAGTAACCACTGGCATGAAGTTCGGCGTTTTCATCTCCGCCGAGGGGGAGTTCCTGGAACTCTTCTTGTGCCAGCTGCTCTTCAATCAGCTCAAGGACAGCTTCCTGCATAGCATTGCTCATATTAAAGTTGACGCGCAGCTGACCGGGGCCAATTTTCCGTACGCCAGACTCATCATCGCTTAAAAGCAAGCCCGAGGCAGTAAGATTAGACGGATTATCTGTTAAAAAGAGATCATATTCTTGACTATTCAACCGTTCATCGGGCGTGATGCAGGTTGCTCCCCAGTTTTCCAGTTGACGTAATACAATGCTCCGTACGTCATTTGAGGTGACATCAACCATTACGCAGACGTCATCCAACAGGCGCTCTTCACTATCAGCATGTTGATCGTGCAGCGGCATTTTAACATGGACGATGTAACGTGTTCCAAGTTCTTCCCGTGCTTTAATATTCAGGTGTCCGCCAAGCTTGCGGGCTAACTGATCGCACAGCCAGAACGTCAGCGGGTTGGCTTTGCCATACCGATCGCCCTGCGTGTCATTAATGAATGGGAAATGGAGATTATCAACTTCATTTAATGTGACGCCTTCCCCGGTATCCAGAATGCGGAAGGTCAGGCGTTCGGCCTCCGACTCATCCTGGTCGACTTCCAGCGTGATTTTACCTATCTGCGTGGTGGTTACCGCATATTGGATCAACAGCAGCAAAATACGGCGCAAGGCATCGCGATCGCCACGGCGTTCGTCATGGGCGCTTAGGTGATTTTTAATCAGTAGCTGCAGCCCTTTACGCTTAATGGCCGGCAGAACTTCCGGAACCACGTCGTCAATTAATGCCTGCACGGAAAACAGTGTGGATTCACCTTTCCAGGCATCGTTCTCCAGCAGGTTGGCTAGCTGGATTTCGTCCACCATCCGCACCAGAACGTCGGCCTGATTGGCCAGTTTCTGGCTGTCTGGTGTATTGAGCGCGGCGGCATTAGCAGCCAGCGTTTTCGCGGGGTCTTTCAGCGCGCTGCCAATATTCTGCATAAAGGCCGCGCGGGCCTGCTGGTTTTTCTCATACAGCCGCTGCGCTTGTTTCAGCTTCTTATTGACCAGCACCTCGCGGTCCTGGTCACGAATGATAAAGATCTGCGTTCTCGGGGAGATCTGGCTGCGAAACAGTCTGATTTCATACAGTTCATTATTGATGGTGGCCTGAATCACTCCCTGATGCTGCTCTGCCATATTGGTAATATTTTGCAGATTTAAATGCGGCAGCAGGTGGTCGGCAATTTTATTGCTGATAACCGTGCGGTTTGCTTCCTGATCGTGTACCAGTAATCCCAGCGGCAGAAGGGAAACAATCTCTTCATTGATTGCGCGCAGAACACGCAACTCATTATTTGCCGCAAGATTTGGCGCCACCTGGGTGGAACGGGCAGGGAGGTGGCGAAAGGTGGTATAGCCAAACAGCGCCAGAGCCAGTAACGCAATGTTCAGCAAAAGCGGTAGCAGAATGCTTTGCAATGTGTCGAGTAGCAATGAGCCAAACGGAACCTGCCACACCAGCCGCATATCCGTTGAGTTTAGCGCCGAAGAGATCTCAATTTTACTGTTGTTGAAATTAATGCTGACGCTGTCAGGCGACTCTTTTTCATTCAGGTGCTCGGTCGTTGAGGTGGCATCAGGTTCCAGATGGAAACTGTCCAGCGGCATACCGGGCGGGATCAAGTCATTAATCGGCAGGTCAAAGGCGACAACCGTTGCCAGATGTCCTGGCTGATTAAAGGTCGTGCGTAGCGTGAAGTAATGCCCGTTCTGCCAGGCCAGACGGCGCAGTGAAGAGAAGCTTTCACGTTCATCTAGCGCATTAGCCTGTTGCAGCATCTCAGCGCGCCGGGAATCGACAATATTCCCAATCGTCGATTCTTTAAAACCAGAGGTCAGATCTTTCAGCGGTAACGTCGAGATTAGGATCAGGCTGTTGTCCTGACCATTCAGGTAATACATTGACCATGGGACATTCTCCGCGCCCCACAGCGTATCCAGATACGTTGAAATACGCTGGGTCATTTCCAATGTAGAACTGTCATGCGAGCCGAAAATCAGCGCCTCGGTCTTTCTGCGCGGCTTCTCAAGATAATAGACGTCTTGTTTCAGACGTGTTTCCTGCAGCCCTTCGGCACCCGGCGAACTGGTTGAGGCGGCAATATTGTCATAGATTTGCCAGGTCACGTATCGCCAGGTATCGACCCTTTTATGAATGGCATGGGTAATATCAACAATCTGATAGCTCTTATCTTTTAACCAGGTGTTGACGGCGCTCTGGACCATAACACCCATCATCACCAACAGCACAACGATCAGTAATAAGAAGAAACGGGTAATACTTCCTGGTAACAGGGAGAATCGGGTGGAAACCGTTGTGTCAGACTGACTCATTCGTGTTTATGACCTGTTAAACGACGCGAAAGATGAAGAGGCAGTATAAAGGGTAATGTATGAATTACCACACTTACACCGTGTCGCCTGGCTTGCATTTTTTACGCCTGATTTTGTTGCAGCCTTGACGGTGCAAAGGTGTACAGAAGTTAAAGGCGGGTACAAATATTCGTACGGAATGTATACATTTAGCATTAAATAACAAGAAATTATTTATCAAACTTATATCTGATCGTGACGCCCGAGATAGTTAATAGTCGTTATAGTTTTGCATCGGTAGCACGGAAAGGTAAGTTTTGTGTAAAGAAGGGTAAAAAAAAACCGAACGCAGAGCATTCGGCTGAAATAGGGGTAAACAGACATTCATAAATGAATGACGGTAATAAATAAAGTTAATGATGATAGCGGGTCTATTTTAGTTGCGAGTGAAGATTTTGTTTTGTCATTCAGTGCTATAAGATTTTTTTGTGTAATGCATTGATTTTAAAGATCATTAAAATGATTCTTGATTATTAGTGCTTATTTTGTCTGTTTTTTGATTTTAAAAAAGTTCCCTCATATTAATATTTTGAAACATCTATACCGATAAATGAAACACCTTAAAAGTTTTAGTATCATATTCGTGTTGGATTATTCTGTGTTTTTGCGGAGAATGAAGTTGCCGACTGGTTAATGACCTTAATCAGTATGCAGTGGCATAAAAAAGCAATAAAGGCATATAACAGAGGGTTAATAACATGAAAGTTAAAGTACTGTCCCTCCTGGTACCAGCACTGCTGGTAGCAGGCGCAGCGAATGCGGCTGAAATTTATAACAAAGACGGCAACAAATTAGATCTGTACGGTAAAGTCGACGGTCTGCACTATTTCTCCGACAACAAAGGTGATGATGGTGACAAGACTTACATGCGTATCGGCTTCAAAGGCGAAACTCAGGTTAACGACCAACTGACCGGTTACGGCCAGTGGGAATACCAGATTCAGGGTAACCAGAGTGAAGCGAGCAACGACGCCTGGACGCGTGTGGCATTCGCGGGTCTTAAATTCGCTGATGCAGGTTCTTTCGACTACGGTCGTAACTATGGCGTGACATATGATGTAACGTCCTGGACCGACGTTCTGCCGGAGTTCGGCGGCGACACCTACGGTGCTGATAACTTCATGCAGCAGCGTGGTAACGGTTATGCGACCTACCGTAACACTGACTTCTTCGGATTGGTTGATGGCCTGAACTTTGCCCTGCAGTACCAGGGTAAAAACGGCAGCGTAAGCGGTGAAAACGTAGGTGGTCGTAGCCTGCTGACCCAGAATGGCGACGGTTACGGCGGATCTGTGACCTATGATATCGGCGCTGGCTTTGGTGTCGGTGGTGCTATCACGACGTCTAAACGTACTGCTGATCAGAATGCTGTTGGCGTGTACGGTAGCGGTGACCGTGCAACGGTTTATACCGGTGGTCTGAAATACGATGCTAACAACGTTTACCTGGCAGCACAGTACTCCCAGTCCTATAACGCAACCCGTTTCGGTACCTCTAATGGTAGCAACCCGACTGCTGCATATGGCTTCGCGGATAAAGCACAGAATTTTGAAGTTGTGGCACAGTACCAGTTCGATTTCGGTCTGCGTCCATCCGTCGCTTACCTGCAGTCAAAAGGTAAAGACATCAGCAATGGTTTCACCAACTACGGTGACCAGGATATCGTGAAATATGTTGATGTTGGCGCAACCTACTACTTCAACAAAAATATGTCTACCTATGTTGATTACAAAATCAACCTGCTGGATGACAATGCGTTTACCCAGGCAGCAGGTATTGCTACCGATGACATCGTAGCGCTGGGTCTGGTTTACCAGTTCTAATCTGCGCTCATGTCGTTAAAAGGCCCTGCGGGGCCTTTTTTAATGTCGTTTTTCCGCCGTACAAACAACGATTTTTGGTGTACTCTTGCGCCCGTTCGCATGAGGATAATTACGTATGGAAATGAATTTTTATCGCGCAGCACTGCTGGCTGTGACCATCTTTTTTGTCGGGTGCGATGAGGCCTCGAAACCTGCTCAGACCACAATTCCTGCCACGGTTCTGGAAGGTAAAACGATGGGCACTTTCTGGCGGGTCAGTATGGTAGGCGTAGATGCCAAACGCGCAAGGGAACTGCAGGCTAAGATCCAGACTCAGCTTGATGCCGATGATCAACTGCTCTCCACCTATAAAAACGATTCTGCGTTAATGCGCTTTAACCTGTCGAAAAGTCTGTCGCCGTGGCCGGTTAATGACGCCATGGCGGATATCGTGACTTCGGCGCTACGCATTGGTGCAAAAACCGATGGGGCCATGGATATCACCGTGGGGCCGTTAGTCAACCTGTGGGGCTTTGGCCCGGATCAGCAGCCGTTGCATATTCCCACCCAGGGGCAAATTGACGCTGCAAAAGCGCAAACCGGGCTTTCTCATCTGAAAGTCGTGAATGAAGCGCATCAGAACTACCTGCAAAAAGACTTGCCGGATCTGTATGTTGATCTCTCAACCGTTGGCGAAGGGTACGCCGCCGATCATCTGGCTCGATTGATGGAGCAAGAGGGGATCGCCCGTTATCTGGTTTCCGTTGGTGGTGCGCTGAACAGCAGGGGAATGAATGCTGAAGGGCATCCGTGGCGAGTGGCAATCCAGAAACCCACCGATCGTGAAAACGCGGTGCAGGCGATTGTCGACATTAATGGGCATGGCATTAGCACCTCCGGCAGCTACCGGAACTATTATGAGCTGGACGGTAAGCGCCTTTCCCATGTTATCGACCCGCAAACCGGTCGCCCGATCGAACATAATCTGGTATCCGTAACGGTGATTGCGCCAACGGCGCTGGAAGCCGATGGCTGGGATACAGGATTGATGGTGCTCGGCCCGGAAAAGGCCAAAGAAGTCGTGCGTCGTGAAGGGCTGGCGGTCTATATGATTGTGAAAGAGGGTGAGGGGTTTAAAACCTGGATGTCGCCGCAGTTTAATAGCTTTCTGGTCAGCGAAAATAATTAAAAAGCAAGATTGCGGGTTTTTATGCCCGACGATGGGGACACACTGAGGCTAAGCGCTATGCTTAACAAAGGAGTCCGAAATGAAAAATCGTTTACGCATCACTGACGATGACCGTTGGCAGTCCGTTGTGGATCGCGACGTTGACGCCGATGGTCAGTTTGTTTTTGCCGTCCAGACTACCGGTATTTTCTGCCGTCCGTCCTGTCGGGCAAAACATGCGCTGCGCAAAAATGTCCGTTTTTTCGCCGATGCCCACCAGGCACAGGATGCCGGGTTTCGCCCCTGTAAGCGCTGCCAGCCGGATAAAGACAGCGCGCAACAGCATCGGCTGGATAAAATTGCCCGCGCCTGTCAGTTGTTGGAGCAAGAGTCACCTCTTACGTTGGACGAGCTGGCACAGCAGGTGGCAATGAGCCCGTATCACTTGCATCGTCTGTTCAAAGCCACGACGGGCATGACCCCGAAAGTGTGGCAACAATCATGGCGTGCTCGCCGTCTGCGTGATGCCCTGGCGAAAGGTGTTCCGGTTACACAGGCGATTCTCAATGCCGGATTCCCCGACAGCAGCAGCTACTACCGCAAAACCGATCAAGCATTAGGCATGACGGCAAAGCAATTTCGTAAAGGTGGCGACAACGTTTCTGTACGCTATACCCTCGCAGATTGCGCTCTGGGCCGTTGTCTGGTGGCGGAAAGCGAGCGGGGTATCTGCGCGATCTTGCTTGGCGATGATGACGCTACGTTGGTTGCGGATCTTCATGCGCTGTTTCCCGCTGCGCAGGATGTTCCTGCAGAGGCCAATTTTCAGCAGCGCGTGCGCGAAGTGATCGTTGCGATCAACTCGCGTGACGCGTCGCTATCGCTACCCCTGGATATCCGGGGCACCGCATTTCAGCAGCAGGTGTGGCAGGCGCTGCGCACAATTCCGTGCGGCGAAACAGTGAGCTACCAACAGCTGGCCAGCGCCATCGGCAAACCGAAGGCGGTGCGCGCGGTGGCCAGTGCCTGTGGGGCCAACAAACTGGCGATTGTTATTCCGTGTCACCGGGTGATCCGTGGCGATGGCGCACTTTCGGGCTACCGATGGGGTATTGCGCGCAAGGCGCAGTTACTGCAACGGGAAACTACTGGCGAGGAAACATAATGCTCGATCTCTTTGCGGATGCGAAACCCTGGCAGGAGCCGCTGGCGTCAGGTGCGGTTATTCTGCGACGTTTCGCTTTTGACTCTGCGCCCTCTTTACTGCAGGCGATAGCGGCTGTCGCCAGACAGTCGCCGTTTCGCCAGATGGTGACGCCCGGCGGCTATACAATGTCGGTGGCGATGACCAACTGCGGCCATCTGGGCTGGACGACGGATCAGCATGGCTATCTTTATTCTCCGTTTGATCCACTCACCGGCACGCACTGGCCGCCACTGCCGGATGCGTTCGCTGATCTGTGCCAACAGGCGGCGACGGCGGCGGGCTATGCTGATTTTCAACCCGATGCCTGCCTGATTAACCGCTACACGCCAGGGGCAAAACTGTCCTTACATCAGGATAAAGACGAGCCCGACCTGCGGGCGCCGATTGTCTCTGTATCGCTGGGGCTACCAGCCATCTTTCAATTTGGCGGCTTGCGCCGTAATGACCCTTTAAAGCGTTTACTGCTGGAACACGGCGATGTCGTGGTGTGGGGCGGTAATTCGCGGCTGTTTTATCATGGGATCCAGCCGCTTAAAACAGGGTATCACCCATTAACCGGAGACTGTCGTTACAACCTGACGTTTCGTCTGGCGGGTAAAAAAGAATAAAAATAAGAATTATTATTGCTGTCAGCGAAGAGATGTTTAAACTGCGGGCTGTTATTACTTGTCCGGGTCGTGTGCATGGAACTTTTACTTCTTGTCTGGCGGCAGTATCGCTGGCCATTTATCAGCGTGATGGCGCTCAGCCTCGCCAGCGCCGCGTTGGGGATTGGGCTGATTGCGTTTATCAACCAGCGCTTGATCGAAACGGTCGACACCACGCTGATGGTGCTACCGGAGTTTCTTGGCCTGCTGCTGTTGTTGATGATTGTCACCCTCGGTTCTCAGCTGGCGTTGACCACGCTGGGTCACCACTTTGTCTACCGCCTGCGTAGCGAATTTATCAAACGAATTCTGGATACTCACGTCGAGCGTATTGAACAGCTTGGCAGCGCCTCGTTGCTGGCCGGTTTAACCAGTGATATCCGCAACATCACCATCGCCTTTGTTCGTCTGCCTGAACTGGTACAGGGGATTATCCTGACCATCGGATCGGCGGCGTATCTGGCGATGCTGTCGACCAAAATGCTGCTGGTAACGGCAATCTGGATGGCAATCACCATCTGGGGCGGATTTGTGCTGGTGGCGCGGGTGTATAAACACATGGCCACCTTGCGCGAAACTGAAGACAAGTTGTACAACGATTATCAGACGGTGCTGGAAGGGCGCAAAGAGCTGACGCTTAACCGCGAGCGCGCCGAGCATATCTTTAATCAGATGTACGTCCCGGATGCCAAAGAGTATCGCCACCATATTATCCGTGCCGATACCTTCCACCTGAGCGCGGTTAACTGGTCGAACATTATGATGCTGGGTGCCATTGGCCTGGTGTTCTGGATGGCTAACAGTCTGGGATGGGCTGATACCGCCGTGGCAGCGACCTATTCTCTGACGCTGTTATTCCTGCGAACGCCGCTGCTCTCTGCCGTTGGCGCGCTGCCGACGCTGCTTACCGCGCAGGTGGCGTTCAACAAACTGAATAAATTCGCACTGGCACCTTTTAAGGCCGAATTCCCACGCCCAACCGCGTTTCCCAACTGGCAAACGCTGGAGCTGCGCAACGTGGTTTTCCACTATCAGGATAATGCGTTTTCCGTAGGGCCGGTGAATCTGACGATTCATCGCGGTGAACTGATCTTCTTGATTGGCGGCAACGGTAGCGGGAAATCTACGCTGGCGATGTTACTGACCGGTCTATACCAGCCGCAGTCAGGCGAAATATTGCTTGATGGTAAGGCCGTTGCCGTTGAAAAACCGGAAGACTACCGCAAGCTATTCTCTGCCGTGTTTACCGACGTCTGGCTGTTCGACAAACTGCTGGGGCCGGAAGGTAAAGAGGCTAATCCGCAGCTGGTCGCGAAGTGGCTGGAACATCTGAAGATGGGTCATAAGCTGGAGCTGAGCGATGGTCGTATCCTCAATCTGAAGCTGTCGAAAGGGCAGAAGAAACGCGTGGCGCTGCTACTGGCCCTGGCGGAGGAGCGCGACATCATTCTGCTGGATGAATGGGCTGCCGATCAGGATCCCCATTTCCGCCGGGAGTTCTATCAGGTGCTATTGCCTTTGATGCAGGAAATGGGGAAAACCATTTTCGCCATCAGCCACGACGATCACTATTTTATTCACGCCGATCGTCTGCTGGAAATGCGTAACGGACAGTTGAGTGAACTGTTGGGCGATGAACGTGACGCCGCCTCGCGCGACGCGGTGGCTCGCACAGCCTGAACCTTCGTGCCGCCGGTTTTTTAGCCACCCGGCGGCACTGTTTATTGTTATTTACATAAATCGGCATCATGATTAATGATATTTCATATCATGGATTTATGATTAATGTCCGTAATAAACAAAAACAGCGCCAGACTGCGTGATGAAGAGCGTGCGCGCCTCATCTGGCTGCTGACCACTGATAAAGCCATTATTTCAACGCTGTTGGGCAAGCTTACCCTGGCTGAGCAATATGACGTCGGTACGTTAGCCGACGATATTGCTGAGGTAGGGGCGCTGGTGGCTCACCTGCCACCGCCTGACCTTGCCGATACCCTCGAAGCTTTGCCCTCAGAAGAGCGCCACGCCCTGTGGCGACTGGTCGAAAATGAAAAGCGCGGTAACGTCTTGCTTGAGGCGTCTGAAAACGTCTGGGACGACCTGATCGATGAGATGAGCGACCGCGAGCTGCTGGATGCGCTGCAATACCTCGATATTGATGAACAGATTTACCTTGTTCAACATTTGCCTCGTAACCTTACCGGTCGTCTGCTGGCGACGTTACCGGCAGAGGAGAGGACGCGCGTCCGCCAGGTGCTGCACTATGAGAAGAATAGCGTCGGCGCGATCATGGAGTTCGAAGTCATCACCGTGCGTCCGGACGTGACGCTGGAAGTGGTGCAACGCTACCTGCGGCGGCTGGGGAAAATGCCGGAGAACACCGATAAACTTTTCGTGACCGATCGCAATAAAGTGCTGGTTGGCGAACTGACGCTAACCTGCATTTTGCTCAATGATGTGCAGCGAAAAGTCAGCGAGGTGATGGAAAATGACCCGCTCACCTTTTCTCCTGAAGATATCGCCGAAAACGCTGCGCGTACCTTCGAACGCGACAACCTGGTTAGTGCCGCGGTGGTTGACCCTTCCGGTAAACTGATGGGCCGTTTAACCATCGATGAGATCGTCGATGTGGTCTATGAAGAAACCGACACCGATCTGCGTCGAATGGGGGGCTTAAGCGCCGAAGAGGACGTTTTTGCGCCTGTTACCAAAGCGGTAAAAACCCGCTGGGCGTGGTTGGCCGTTAACCTCTGTACCGCCTTTATCGCCTCGCGGGTGATCGACGGTTTTGAACATACGATTTCGCAACTGGTGGCGCTGGCCTCGTTGATGCCGATTGTGGCGGGTATCGGCGGCAATACCGGGAATCAAACTATCACTATGATCGTCCGCGCGCTGGCGCTGCAAAATATTCAGCCGGGGAACCTGACGTTTCTCATCCTGCGCGAGATGGGCGTGGCGCTAATCAATGGCCTCGTGTGGGGCGGGATTATGGGCGGCATTACCTGGTGGCTGTACGATGATATGGCGCTCGGTGGTGTGATGACTCTGGCGATGATGCTCAATCTACTGATGGCGGCGTTGATGGGGGTTATCATTCCGATGACGATGGTGAAGCTCGGGCGCGACCCGGCGGTCGGCTCGAGCGTCATGATAACCGCTATCACTGATACTGGTGGTTTCTTTATTTTTCTCGGTCTGGCAACGCTGTTTCTGATGTAGTCGCCCGTTTGCGTCTGACGATACGCGGCAGAATGAGCATCGTCATCACCCCGGCAACCACGCCAATCGCCAGGTTGCCGGTTGAGACCGTGGCAGCGACGGTCACCAGCATCACCAGCGTTTCAGTGACGGGGAGTTTCGTCAGCGTGGCGGGTTGGATGCTGTGCCAGCTGAAGGTTTTTACCGCCACAATCACCATAATTCCCGCCAGCACCGACATGGGTATTTCTGCCATCACTTCGCTTAACCCAGTGACTAACAGGAGTAATACCAGTCCGGCGGCAACTGTCGAGACGCGGCTGCGTCCTTTGCCCATCTCGACGTTAACGATGGTTTGACCAATCATCGCGCACCCGGCGATGCCGCCATAAAATCCGGCCAGAATATTGGCTATCCCCAGCCCGGCACTCTCGCGATTCTTATTCGACGGCGTCATCGTCAGGTCATCCACCAGACGGGCGGTTAACAGCGACTCCATTAAACCAACAAAAGCGATACTCAGCGCGCAGGGCCAGATAATCGCCAGCGTTTGCAGGTTGAGCGGAACCAACAACTCGGTGAAACCCGGCATGCCGCCGCTCATTGAACCTTCATCACCGACGGTCGGTAACAGTTGCCCGCTGGTGACAGTGAACACGGTTAGCAGCACGATGGCGATAAGCGGTGCGGGAATTGCTTTAATAAACCGCGGAACCCACAGCACAATCAGCAGCGTCAGGACAAACAGCCCCCAGATGAGCGGGCTTTTGCCCCAGAAATGCGGGACCTGGGCAAAGAAAATCAATATACCCAGCGCGTTAACAAAGCCAGTCATCACGGCCGTAGGGATGAATCGCATCAGACGTGCCATTCCCAATACACCAAACAGGATCTGAATCATCCCGGTCAGCACCACTGCAGGCAGGATGTATTGCACGCCGTGTTGATGCACCATCGGACCAATCACCAGCGCGACCGATCCTGCAGCGGCGGTAACCATTGCGGGACGACCGCCTAAAAAAGACATCGCCAGGCACAGTACGACGGAGGCGATCAGACTGACTTTAGGATCAACGCCTGCGATCACGGAAAACGAGATCACTTCCGGGATCAGCGCCAGGGCGGTTACCACACCGGCCAGCGTTTCGCGAACCAGCAGACGGGGTTGGCGGAGCACGGCACGGGTCGCGTGTTCAGCGACTGCGGCAGAAGAATGTTGAGTTGCAGACATAGTTACACTCAGGTCAAAAATGGCCTGATACAGCAGACCGACAGGCATCCGTGCGGTGAATAGCAAAGCGCAGCATAGTACCCGTCAGATGGACCGGTTTCCAGAAATGATTGTCAATAACCGCATAAACTATCAACGTATTAATAACATTTTTAAAAATTAAATATAATTTATAAACTTTATTTAATTATTTTTACTTAAGTGTTACCGTTGGTGCCGCTCGATTTTCACCTGCATTAAAAGCAAAAAAGCGATACTAAAAGTAAGGCATTAACATTATGAAAAAAGTGACTGCCATGCTCTTCACCATGGCCGTTGGGCTGAATGTTGTCTCGATGGCGGCAAAAGCGAAAGCGGCGGAAGAGCAGGAAACGGATGTACTGTTGATTGGCGGCGGCATCATGAGCGCCACGCTGGGAACCTATTTACAGGAGCTGGAGCCGCAATGGTCAATGACCATGGTTGAGCGACTGGATGGTGTAGCGCAGGAAAGCTCAAACGGCTGGAATAACGCCGGAACCGGCCACTCCGCACTGATGGAGCTGAACTACACGCCTAAAAAGGCCGACGGTAGCATCAGCATTGAAAAGGCAGTCGAAATTAACGAAGCCTTCCAGATTTCCCGCCAGTTTTGGGCCTATCAGGTCAATAATGGCGTAATGCATGAACCACGCTCGTTTATCACCACCGTTCCGCACATGAGTTTTGTCTGGGGTGACGAGAACGTGAACTTCCTGCGTGCCCGTTACACCGCACTGCAGCAGAGCACGCTGTTCCGTGGTATGCGCTATTCCGAAGACCACGCGCAGATCAAAGAGTGGGCGCCGCTGGTCATGGAAGGTCGCGATCCGCAGCAGAAAGTCGCAGCAACGCGTACCGAGATTGGTACTGACGTGAACTACGGCGAAATCACCCGCCAACTGATTACCTCATTGCAGAAAAAGCCCAACTTTGCACTGCAGTTGAGCACCGAAGTGCGTGGCTTTAAGCGTAATGCCGACAATAGCTGGACTGTCACAGTCGCCGATCTGAAAAATAACGAAGCGGAACATGATATCAAGGCGAAGTTTGTCTTTATCGGTGCCGGTGGCGCTGCGCTGAAGCTGTTGCAGGAAACCGACATTCCGGAAGCGAAAGGCTATGCCGGATTCCCGGTTGGCGGGCAGTTCCTGGTTGCAGAAAACCCGGATGTGGTCAATCGCCACCTGGCAAAAGTGTACGGCCAGGCCTCCGTTGGCGCGCCGCCGATGTCTGTACCGCATATCGATACTCGTATCCTTGATGGCAAGCGCGTTGTGCTGTTTGGGCCATTCGCGACATTCTCCACCAAGTTCCTGAAAAACGGTTCATTGTGGGATCTGCTCAGCTCGACCACCACCTCAAACTTTATGCCGATGGTCAACGTGGGTCTGGATAACTTCGATCTGGTGAAATATCTGGTGAGCCAGGTGATGCTCAGCGACGACGACCGTTTTGCTGCGCTGCAAGAGTACTATCCGCAGGCGAAAAAAGAAGACTGGCGTTTATGGCAGGCCGGCCAGCGTGTGCAGATCATCAAAAGCGATGCGGAGAAGGGCGGCGTGCTGCGTCTGGGCACTGAAGTCGTTAGCGATAAAGAAGGCACGATTGCTGCGCTGCTGGGAGCTTCTCCGGGCGCATCTACCGCGGCACCGATTATGCTGCATCTGATGGAAAAAGTGTTTAAAGATAAAGTAGCCAGCCCCGAGTGGCAGGCGAAGCTGAAAACCATTATTCCGTCTTATGGTACTAAGCTGAACGGTAACGTTGAGGCTACGGAACAAGAGCTGCAGTACACCAGTGAGGTTCTGGGTCTGAAATATGACAAGCCGCAGGTTGCTGATGAAGCGCCGAAACCACAGCTGAAACCTCAGGCACAACCGCAGCCTGAACAGAAAGCCGTCGCGGATATCGCGCTGTAAAATAAAATGCCGGATGGCGCTGCTGCGCTTATCCGGCATGGTTCATGCGTCTGTAGGCCGGATAAGGCGGTATGCCGCCATCCGGCACATTCTCACTTAGCGCGCGACTGCGTCCTGAATTTTGTCTTCCGCTTTCCAGATACGGTATTTAACGTCCACGTTTTCCGGGGTATAGACCACAATTGGCAACTTGCTGTTATAACGCAGCATACCGTCATCACCCAGATGCGCAGTAATGAATTTCTTCTCTTTCTTACCGTCCGGGCAGGCCATCATGGTTGAAACCGGAGACGTAACTTTGTCAAAGACATAGTAGTCATATCCCCAACCTTCCAGCGTTTTGCTGTCCAGTTCTCCGCCCAGGCGGTGTTGGTTACAGTCAACTTCCAGCGTTTGTCCGATCAGCAGTTCTACTTTCAGAGTAGATTCATCTTTCTCAGGGGTAAGCTGGATAACCTGGCGCTTCATACCCTTTTCCGCCTTAGGATAAGGGGCGACTTTTTCCAGCGGCTGAGCGGCGGTTTCGTTACTGGCAGCCCATGCAGAGGTGCTGGCAAAGGCGGCGAAAAGTACGGCAGGGACAATTGTCTTCATCTTATTGTTCACAGTGTTTCCTTTCTTCTGTCTTATGAACGAGTCTGTAGCAGATTAACATATTTGGATAATCTATTAATCTGGATTTACTTATATTTAAAGTGTATTAGATAGAGGTTTACTATCAAGGTAGCGATATATTCCAGGAATTATCCTAATATTGAGATCTTTGTCTTTTTAAATAAATCGTTATATACATTGTTATATAACTCATTGAAATGTGAGCAAAAGCGCATTTTTTCCCGCCAACTCAACACTCTTTTGATCCGGCAACAGCATTTACCCCAATTGGGGTATGCACCTCTAACACATCCTGAAATATCTTACGGCTAAAAATAACTACTCATAAATAGTGCAGTTTTTTATGTCGTTCAACCCGCCGAGGGAGGGCGTCATTATGGAAGGACAATGTCATGGTTGATTTATCCCGTCGAGGCATATTGACAGGCAGTTGGCGAAACGCCAGCGCAGGGATCCGTCCGCCGTGGAGCAAGGAAGACTCTCACTTTCTGGCTCATTGCCTCCGTTGTGACGTCTGCATCCAGGCGTGCGAAACCGACATCCTGCAGCGAGGCCAGGGTGGTTACCCGAGCGTAAATTTCAAACACGGCGAGTGCAGCTTTTGCTATGCCTGCGCAGAAGCCTGTCCCGAATCACTTTTTCTTCCGCGCCACACCAGGGCATGGGATCTGAATTTTACGATTGGGGAAAACTGTCTCGCACATCAGTCCGTTGAATGTCACCGCTGTCAGGATAGCTGTGAGCCCATGGCAATAACCTTTCGCCCCACGCTTTCCGGCATTTATCAGCCGCAGCTCGACAATCAGGACTGTAACGGATGTGGCGCCTGTGTCGCTATCTGCCCGGTATCAGCCATTAACGCGGAGTACAACCATGGACAATAACTGGCAGGTCTGCAGCCTGGTCGTTCAGGCCAAAAGCCAGCATATCAGCGATATCGCCACGCAGTTGCGTTCCTTTCCCGGTTGCGAAGTTGCACTCAGTGATGTGGAAAGTGGTCAGTTGATTGTGGTGGTAGAAGCTGAGCAAAGTGAAACGCTAATGAAAACAATTGAGTCAGTACGCAACGTTGCGGGCGTACTGGCGGTGTCGCTGGTTTATCACCAGCAGGATGAGCAAGGTGAGGAAACACCATGAAACTCAGTCGTCGTAGCTTTATGAAAGCTAACGCCGTTGCGGCCGCTGCGGCGGCTGCCGGGTTAAGCGTGCCGGGCGTTGCCCGCGCGGTAGTCGGTCAGCAAGAAGCCATCAAATGGGACAAAGCCCCGTGCCGTTTTTGCGGGACGGGCTGTGGCGTATTGGTCGGAACGCAGCAAGGGCGTGTTGTGGCATGCCAGGGCGATCCGGATGCGCCGGTTAACCGTGGGCTTAACTGCATCAAAGGTTACTTCCTGCCGAAAATCATGTACGGAAAAGACCGTTTAACGCAGCCGATGCTGCGCATGAAAGACGGCAAATATCACAAAGAAGGCGAGTTCACCCCGATTAGCTGGGACCAGGCCTTTAACGTGATGGAAGAGAAATTCAAAACGTCGATGAAAGAGAAAGGCCCGGAGTCTATCGGTATGTTCGGCTCTGGTCAGTGGACGATTTGGGAAGGTTATGCCGCTGCCAAATTGTTTAAAGCGGGTTTCCGTTCCAATAACATCGACCCGAACGCACGTCACTGCATGGCGTCAGCGGTAGTCGGCTTTATGCGTACTTTCGGTATGGATGAACCGATGGGCTGCTATGACGATATCGAACATGCCGATGCCTTCGTCTTGTGGGGCGCGAATATGGCGGAGATGCACCCGATCCTGTGGTCGCGCATCACCAACCGTCGTCTGTCCGATCCTAATGTTAACGTCGCGGTTCTCTCCACCTTCCAGCACCGCAGCTTTGAGCTGGCGGATAACGGTATGGTCTTCACACCGCAAACCGATCTGGTGATCCTCAACTACATCGCGAACTACATCATTCAAAACAATGCGATTAACCAGGATTTCTTTAGCAAGCACGTTAACCTGCGTAAAGGCGTGACGGACATCGGCTACGGTCTGCGTCCAACCCATCCGCTGGAAAAAGCGGCGAAAAACCCGGGATCCGATGCCTCTGAACCGATGAGTTTTGAGGATTACAAAGCCTTCGTTGCTGAGTACACGCTGGATAAAACGGCCGAAATGACCGGCGTACCGAAAGATCAGCTGGAACAGCTGGCGCAGCTGTATGCCGATCCGAAGAAAAAAGTTATCTCCTACTGGACGATGGGCTTTAACCAGCACACCCGCGGCGTATGGGCCAACAACCTGGTCTATAACCTGCACCTGCTGACTGGCAAAATCTCCCAGCCAGGCTGCGGCCCGTTCTCTCTGACCGGCCAGCCTTCCGCGTGCGGCACTGCGCGTGAAGTCGGTACGTTCTCTCACCGTCTGCCTGCGGACATGGTGGTGACGAACGAAAAACACCGCGATATCTGCGAGAAGCACTGGAACATTCCGTCAGGGACCATTCCGGCAAAAGTTGGTCTGCACGCCGTGGCGCAAGACCGCGCGCTGAAAGATGGCAAGCTCAATGTCTACTGGGCGATGTGTACCAACAACATGCAAGCTGGTCCGAACATCAACGAAGAGCGTATGCCGGGCTGGCGCGATCCGCGCAACTTCATCATCGTCTCCGATCCGTACCCGACGATCAGCGCCCTGTCGGCTGACCTGATCCTGCCGACCGCGATGTGGGTCGAGAAAGAAGGCGCCTACGGGAACGCGGAACGCCGTACGCAGTTCTGGCGTCAGCAAATTAAAGCGCCGGGCGAATCGAAATCGGATCTGTGGCAACTGGTGCAATTTTCTCGTCGCTTCAAAACAGAAGAAGTGTGGCCGGAAGAGCTGCTGGCACAAAAACCGGAACTGCGTGGCAAAACGCTGTATGACGTACTGTTTGCTACGCCAGCAGTAACGAAATTCCCAGTGACTGAACTGGCTGAAGATCAACTGAACGATGAATCCCGTGAGCTGGGCTTTTACCTGCAAAAAGGGTTGTTCGAAGAGTACGCCTGGTTTGGCCGCGGCCACGGGCACGACCTTGCGCCATTTGACGATTACCACAAAGCGCGCGGTTTACGCTGGCCGGTCGTTGAGGGTAAAGAGACCCAGTGGCGCTACAGCGAAGGCAACGACCCTTACGTGAAAGCAGGTGAAAGCTACAAGTTCTACGGTAAACCGGACGGTAAAGCGGTTATCTTCGCGCTGCCATTTGAGCCTGCTGCTGAAGCGCCGGATAAAGAATATGACCTGTGGCTGTCTACCGGACGTGTGCTGGAACACTGGCATACCGGCAGTATGACGCGTCGTGTGCCTGAACTACACCGTGCTTTCCCGGAAGCCGTGCTGTTTATCCACCCGCTGGATGCAAAAGCACGCGATCTGCGCCGTGGCGATAAGGTCAAAGTGATTTCCCGTCGTGGCGAAGTGATTTCGATTGTTGAAACACGCGGTCGTAACCGTCCGCCGCAGGGGCTGGTGTACATGCCGTTCTTCGACGCCGCACAGCTGGTGAACAACCTGACGCTGGATGCGACGGATCCGCTCTCCAAAGAGACGGATTTCAAGAAGTGCGCCGTGAAACTGGCGAAGGTGTAACGCGTTATGTCCCGGTCAGCAAAACCCCAAAATGGCCGCCGCCGCTTTCTGCGCGATATGGTTCGCGCAGCGGGCGGGCTGGCCGTCGTTGGCGTGGCGCTGGGGTTGCAACAACAAACCGCACGCGCAACCGGCGTGCGGTTGCGCCCGCCTGGTGCACTGAGCGAGGAGGCATTCGCCAGCGCCTGCGTACGTTGCGGTCAGTGCGTTCAGGCGTGTCCGTATGACACGCTGAAACTGGCAACGTTGGCCTCCGGGCTGGCGGCCGGTACGCCGTATTTTGTCGCCCGTGATATTCCCTGCGAAATGTGTGAGGACATTCCGTGTGCCAAAGTCTGCCCGAGCGGCGCGTTGGACAGGGAAATTGAATCCATTGACGATTCGCGTATGGGGCTGGCGGTACTGCTGGATCACGAAAACTGTCTCAACTATCAGGGATTACGCTGCGACGTTTGCTATCGCGAGTGCCCGAAAATTGATGAGGCGATCACCCTGGAGCTGGACCGCAATATGCGTACCGGCAAGCATGCGCGGTTTATTCCGACCGTGCACAGCGATGCCTGTACCGGCTGTGGGAAATGCGAAAAAGTCTGCGTACTGGAACAGCCAGCAATAAAAGTGCTGCCGCTGTCGCTGGCGAAAGGGGAGTTAGGACACCATTACCGCTTCGGTTGGCTGGAGGGGAACAATGGCAAATCGTAAACGTGATGCCGGGCGTGAAGCGCAGGCAAAAAAAGGATGGTGGAAGAGTCATCGCTGGCTGCTGCTGCGTCGTTTGAGTCAATTTCTGATACTGGCGATGTTCCTCAGCGGCCCATGGCTTGGCGTGTGGATCCTGCATGGCAACTACAGTAGCAGCCTGTTGCTGGACGCTATCCCGTTCACCGATCCGCTGATTACTCTGCAAAGCCTGGCCAGCGGGCATCTGCCGGCGACGGTGGCGTTAACGGGGGCGGCTATCATCACGGTGCTGTATGCCCTGGCCGGTAAGCGACTGTTTTGCAGTTGGGTTTGTCCCATGAACCCGGTTACCGATTTAGCCAGTTGGTTGCGCAGAAGGTTTGACCTGAATCAGTCCGCAACCCTGCCGCGCCATATACGGTACGTCCTGCTGGTGGTTATCCTGGTCGGTTCCGCCCTGACCGGTACGCTGTTGTGGGAGTGGATAAATCCAGTCTCTCTGCTTGGACGGAGCCTGGTAATGGGATTCGGTAGCGGAGCGCTGCTGATCCTCGCGCTGTTTTTATTTGATTTACTGGTCGTTGAGCATGGCTGGTGCGGGCATCTTTGCCCACTGGGTGCGCTGTATAGCGTGGTGGGAAGCAAAGGGGCATTAACCGTTTCGGCAAAAGAACGTAACAGATGTAACCGCTGTATGGATTGTTTTCATGTTTGCCCGGAACCGCATGTGCTACGTGCGCCGGTGCTGGATGAGCAAAGTCCGGTGCAGGTAACCAGCCGCGATTGCATGGCCTGCGGTCGTTGCGTGGATGTCTGTTCTGAGGATGTTTTTACAATAACAACACGATGGAGTTCGGGAGCGAAATCATGAAAAGCCATGACCTGATTAAGACGCTGTGTCAATGGACGGCCCTGCTTGCCCTGGTCGTCAGTGGGGCCGTTTGGGCTGCAAATGGAGTGGATCTGAGCCAGTCACCGGAAGTCTCAGGAACACAGGAAGGGGCGATTCGCATGCCGAAAGAACAAGAGCGCATGCCGCTGAACTATGTGAATCAGCCGCCGATGGTTCCGCATAGCGTTGAAGGGTATCAGGTGACGACTAACACTAACCGCTGCCTGCAATGCCACGGTGTGGAAAGCTATCGCACTACCGGTGCGCCGCGAATCAGTCCGACGCACTTTATGGACAGCGACGGTAAGGTATTGGCTGAAGTTGCGCCGCGTCGTTATTTCTGCCTGCAATGTCACGTTCCGCAGGCTGACGCCGCGCCGATTGTTGAAAATACCTTCACCCCCTCGAAAGGTTACGGGAAATAAGAGGTCATTATGGAAAATTCTAACCGTAAACCAGGCTGGATTAAGCGCGTCTGGCAATGGTGGCGTCGCCCCAGCCGTCTGGCGCTCGGCACGCTGTTGTTAATCGGCTTTGTGGGCGGCATTATTTTCTGGGGCGGCTTTAATACCGGTATGGAAAAGGCCAATACAGAAGAGTTCTGCATTAGCTGTCACGAAATGCGCAATACGGTATACCAGGAATACATGGAAACCGTACACTACAACAACCGCAGTGGTGTGCGAGCGACTTGCCCTGATTGCCACGTCCCGCATGAGTGGGGCCCGAAAATGATTCGTAAGATCAAGGCCAGTAAAGAGCTGTACGCGAAAGCACTGGGGCTGATAGATACACCGCAGAAATTTGAAGATCATCGTCTGACGATGGCGCAAAATGAGTGGCGGCGTATGAAAGATAATAATTCGCAAGAGTGCCGAAACTGTCACAACTTCGAGTTTATGGATTTAACCGCCCAGAAAGGCGTTGCGGCCAAAATGCACGACCAGGCCGTGAAAGACGGGCAAACCTGTATTGACTGTCATAAAGGGATAGCGCACAAACTGCCTGATATGCGCGAAGTCAAACCGGGCTTTTAACAGGATGTAGATAACCAGGTATGCTTGAAGCCAGAGAATTACTTTGCGAGCGGGATGACAGAATACTGTTCAGCAATCTGTCATTTCGCGTCAACGCAGGGGAATGGGTACAAATTACCGGCAGCAACGGCGCAGGGAAAACTACTCTGCTGCGGTTGCTTACCGGGCTGGCGCGTCCCGATGCAGGGGAGGTTTGCTGGCAAGAGCAGCCGCTGCATCACGTGCGGGACAACTACCATCAGCAACTGCTGTGGATCGGACATCAGCCGGGGATAAAAACCCGGCTTTCGGCGTTGGAGAACCTGCGTTTCTTCCATCATGACGGCGACATTGCACAGTGTCTGGCTGCGCTGGCGCAGGCGGGACTTGCCGGATATGAAGATATCCCGGTGAACCAGCTCTCCGCCGGACAACAGCGGCGTGTGGCGCTGGCCCGTTTGTGGCTGACCCGCGCCCGGCTGTGGATCCTCGATGAACCCTTTACCGCCATTGATGTGAACGGCGTTGAACGACTGACTCAGCGTATGGCGCAGCATACAGAGCAGGGTGGTATTGTTATTCTCACCACCCACCAACCGCTCAATGTCGAAACCGATAAAGTGCGACGTATTGCGCTGACCAGCGAGAGGGTAACGCAATGATGTGGCGAATCTTCCGTTTAGAACTGCGAGTTGCGTTTCGTCATAGTGCGGAAATCGCCAATCCTTTATGGTTCTTCCTGATTGTTATTACGCTGTTCCCCCTGAGCATTGGGCCGGAGCCGCAGCTACTGGCGCGCATTGCGCCGGGCATCATTTGGGTTGCGGCGCTGCTGGCATCATTGCTGGCGCTGGAACGCCTGTTTCGTGATGATCTGCAGGACGGCAGCCTTGAGCAACTGATGCTGCTGCCGTTACCGCTACCGGCCGTGGTGCTGGCGAAAGTGATGGCGCACTGGGTCGTGACCGGCCTGCCGCTGTTGATCCTCTCGCCGTTGGTGGCGCTGCTGCTGGGCATGGATATGTACGGCTGGAAAATTATGGCGCTGACGTTGTTACTCGGCACGCCGACGCTGGGCTTCCTCGGTGCGCCGGGTGTGGGGTTGACGGTGGGCTTAAAGCGCGGCGGCGTGTTGTTAAGCGTGCTGGTGCTCCCGCTCACCATACCCTTACTGATTTTTGCAACCGCCGCGATGGATGCGGCTTCTATGCACTTACCGGTTGAAGGGTACATGGCAATTCTGGGTGCGTTGTTGGTCGGCAGCGCCACTTTAAGCCCGTTTGCCACAGCCGCTGCGTTACGGATAAGCGTGCAGTAACGAGAATTAGATGTGTAGGCCGGGCAAGGCGCTCTGGCACAACGGATTTTAATTTATGGAGTCTGGTGACTGAACTATGTGGAAAACACTTCATCAATTGGCGATGCCCCCTCGGCTCTATCAGATCTGTGGCTGGTTTATCCCGTGGCTGGCGATTGCCAGCGCGGTGGTACTGATAACGGGATGGGTCTGGGGCTTTGGTTTTGCGCCTGCGGATTATCAGCAGGGGCAGAGCTATCGCATTATTTATCTGCACGTTCCGGCGGCAATCTGGTCGATGGGCATTTATGCCTCGATGGCTGTTGCCGCGTTTATCGGCCTGGTCTGGCAGATGAAAATGGCCAATCTGGCGCTGGCTGCGATGGCGCCGATTGGTGCAGTGTTTACCTTTATTGCGCTGGTGACCGGCTCCGCATGGGGCAAACCGATGTGGGGAACCTGGTGGGTCTGGGATGCCCGACTCACCTCTGAACTGGTGCTGCTGTTTCTTTACGTGGGCGCCATTGCGCTGTGGCATGCCTTTGACGACCGCCGTCTGGCAGGTCGTGCCGCCGGTATTCTGGTGCTGATTGGCGTGGTCAACTTACCGATTATCCACTACTCGGTTGAGTGGTGGAATACGCTGCATCAGGGGTCTACCCGCATGCAGCAAAGCATCGATCCGGCGATGCGTACGCCGCTGCGTCTGGCGATCGTCGGCTACCTGTTACTGTTTGTCACGCTGGCGCTGATGCGCATGCGTAACCTGATTTTGATGATGGAAAAACGCCGCCCGTGGGTGAGCGAACTGATCTTAAAAAGAGGCCGCCAATGACCCCTGCATTTGCATCATGGAGTGATTTTTTCGCGATGGGCGGTTACGCCTTGTATGTCTGGCTTGCTGTAGCGATGAGCGTAATCCCGCTGGTGGTGCTGGTACTGCATTCCACGTTACAACATCGCGCAATTTTACGCGGTGTGGCGCAGCAGCGGGCGAGAGAAGCGCGTATGCGTGCGGCGCAAGTGCAACGGGAGGCGGCGTGAATATTCGACGTAAAAATCGGTTATGGATAGCCTGTGCGGTACTGGCGGGTCTGGCGTTGACCATTACGCTGGTGCTTTATGCGCTGCGTTCTAATATTGACCTGTTCTATACGCCGGGAGAGATACTCTACGGTAAGCGCGAAACGCAGCAGATGCCCGAAGTCGGTCAGCGCCTGCGCGTGGGCGGAATGGTGATGCCCGGTAGCGTAAAGCGTGATCCGCAGTCGTTGAAGGTGAATTTCAGTATCTATGACGCCGAAGGTGTGGTTGATGTCACCTACGAAGGCATTCTGCCGGATCTGTTCCGCGAAGGGCAGGGTGTTGTTGTTCAGGGCGAACTGGACGAGGGAAATCATGTGCAGGCCAAAGAGGTTCTTGCCAAACATGATGAGAATTACACCCCGCCGGAAGTCGAAAAAGCGATGCAGGAAAACCATCGTCGCCCGGAAAGTGTTTATAAGGATAAAACGTCATGATGCCTGAAATTGGCAATGCGCTGTTGTGCCTTGCGCTAGGCGTGGCGTTACTACTGTCGGTCTATCCGCTGTGGGGCGTAGCGCGCGGCGACGTGCGAATGATGGCCTCCGCGCGGCCTTTTGCCTGGGTTCTGTTTATCTGCGTGATGGGGGCGTTCCTGATTCTGGTCAACGCCTTCGTGGTTAATGACTTTACCGTCACCTATGTAGCCAGTAACTCCAATACCCAGCTCCCGGTCTGGTATCGGGTGGCAGCAACCTGGGGGGCTCATGAAGGCTCGCTGTTGCTATGGGTGCTGCTGATGAGCGGCTGGACGTTCGCCGTTGCGGCATTCAGCCAGCGTATGCCGCTGGACATCGTTGCCCGCGTGCTGGCGGTGATGGGGATGGTAAGCGTTGGCTTTCTGCTGTTTATTCTTTTTACCTCCAACCCGTTTTCCCGTACGTTGCCCAACTTCCCTATTGAAGGGCGCGACCTGAACCCGCTGTTGCAGGATCCGGGGCTGATTTTCCATCCGCCGTTGCTGTACATGGGGTATGTCGGTTTCTCGGTAGCCTTCGCGTTTGCGATTGCCGCGCTGATGAGCGGACGACTGGACAGTACTTTCGCCCGTTTTTCGCGTCCGTGGACGCTGGCGGCGTGGGTGTTCCTGACGCTGGGTATTGTGCTCGGTTCGGCATGGGCCTATTACGAGCTGGGCTGGGGCGGTTGGTGGTTCTGGGATCCGGTTGAGAACGCCTCGTTTATGCCATGGCTGGTGGGAACGGCGCTGATGCACTCGCTGTCGGTAACCGAACAGCGTGCCAGCTTTAAAGCCTGGACGCTGCTGCTTTCAATCTGCGCATTCTCGCTTTGCCTGTTAGGTACTTTCCTGGTGCGCTCCGGCGTGTTGGTATCGGTGCATGCTTTCGCCTCCGATCCGTCGCGCGGGATGTTTATTCTGGCCTTTATGGTATTGGTGATTGGCGGCTCCCTGCTGCTGTTTGCGGTGCGCGGTCACAAGGTCCGTTCACGGGTAAACAACGCGCTGTGGTCGCGTGAATCTCTGCTGTTGGGCAACAACGTTCTGCTGATTGCCGCCATGCTGGTGGTGCTCTTGGGCACGCTGCTGCCGCTGGTGCACAAACAACTGGGTCTGGGCAGTATTTCGATTGGCGAACCGTTCTTCAACACCATGTTTACCTGGCTGATGGCGCCGTTCGCGCTGTTGCTGGGAATTGGGCCATTAGTGCGCTGGGGCCGTGACCGACCACGTAAACTGAAAACGTTACTGATTATCGCGTTTGTCACCACGCTTGTTCTGTCGCTGCTGCTGCCGTGGTTGTTTGAGGATCGCATTGCCGCTATGACGGTGGTAGGGCTGGCGATGGCATGCTGGATATTCGTGCTGGCGATGTCCGAAGCATTCCTGCGTGTTTCCCGCGGAACGAAGTTAACACCAAGCTATTGGGGTATGGTGTCGGGCCACGTTGGGCTTGCGATTACTATTGTCGGTATTGCCTTCAGCCAGAACTACAGCGTTGAACGCGATGTCCGCATGAAAGCGGGTGATAGCGTCAGTATCCATAACTATCAGTTCACGTTCCGCGAAGTGAAAGATATTACCGGACCTAACTACCGGGGCGGTGTCGCCATTATTGGCGTTACCAGAGATGGTAAACCGGAGGCCACGCTGCATGCGGAAAAACGCTTCTATAACAGCACCAGTTCGATGATGACCGAAGCGGCAATTGACGGCGGGTTCACGCGCGATCTGTACGCCGCGCTGGGTGAAGAACTGGATAACGGCGCATGGGCTGTGCGTCTGTACTACAAACCGTTTATTCGCTGGATTTGGGCCGGAGGATTGCTGATGGCGCTGGGCGGATTGTTCTGCCTGTTTGATCCACGCTATCGTCAGCGCGCGCGTCCTCGCGCCGCGGTGCAAAAAAATGCGTCGGAGGCTGTATGAAGCGCAACGCACTGTTAATTCCGTTTATTATTTTTCTGATCATTGCGGCGGCGCTGCTGTGGCAGCTGGCGCGTAACGCTCAGGGGGACGATCCCACGAATCTGGAATCGGCGTTGATCGGCAAACCCGTTCCGACATTCCGCCTGGAGTCGCTGGAGAATCCGGGTCAGCACTATCAGGCCGATGTGCTGACCCAGGGCAAACCGGTATTGCTGAACGTCTGGGCGACCTGGTGTCCGACCTGTCGCGCCGAACATCAGTATCTGAACCAGCTGTCTGCGCAAGGCGTGCGGGTGGTGGGTCTGAACTATAAAGACGATCGTCAGAAAGCCATTGTCTGGCTGAAAGAGCTGGGCAATCCTTACTCATTAAGCCTGTTTGACGGTGACGGTATGCTCGGTCTGGATCTTGGTGTGTACGGCGCGCCGGAGACGTTCCTGATCGACGGTAAAGGTATTATTCGCTATCGCCATGCCGGTGATTTGAATGCCAGGGTGTGGGAGAGCGAGATCAAACCGTTGTGGGATAAGTACAGTAAGGAGGCTGCGCAATGAGATTTTTACTGGGCCTGCTGATGCTGGTTATCTCGGGATCTGCGCTGGCGACCATCGATGTGATGCAGTTTAAGGATGAAGCGCAGGAGCAGCAGTTCCGTCAGCTTACCGAACAGTTGCGCTGTCCTAAATGTCAGAACAACAGTATCGCTGATTCTAACTCGATGATTGCCACCGACCTGCGCCAGAAAGTGTACGAACTGATGCAGGAAGGGAAAAGCCAGAAAGAAATTGTTGATTATATGGTGGCGCGCTACGGCAACTTCGTCACCTACGATCCGCCGTTGACGCCGCTTACAGTGCTTTTGTGGGTGATGCCGGTAGTAGCGATTGGTTTGGGCGGCTGGATTATTTTTGCCCGTACTCGCCGACGCGTCCGGGTGAAGCTGGAAGAGTTTCCTGATGACGTTATCCCGGATGGCAAGCGCGGTGGATTTGGGTTGTTTGTGCCCGGCATCGTGGTGGCGCTGATCGTTGGCGCGGTGAGCTATTATGAAACCGGCAGCTATAAGCAGGTTCAGGTCTGGCAGCAGGCCACCGCTCAGGCTCCGGCGCTGCTTGAACGTGCGTTGGATCCGAAAGCTGACCCGCTCAATGAAGAGGATATGACACGTCTGGCGCTGGGGCTGCGCACGCGTTTACAAGCCGATCCTACAAACGTTGAAGGTTGGATCATGCTTGGCCGTATTGGCATGGTACTCGGTAATGCCAGTACGGCCACTGAAGCCTATGCCAATGCATATCGACTGGATCCTAAAAACAGCGATGCGGCGCTGGGTTATGCGGAAGCACTGACCCGTTCATCCGATCCTGACGATAATCGCAGGGGCGGGGAGCTGTTACGCCAGCTGGTGCGCGGCGAGCATGCCAACGTGCGGGTTCTCAGCATGTACGCATTTAACGCTTTTGAACAGCAGCGCTTTGGTGAGGCGGTTGCGGCGTGGGAGATGATGCTGAAATTATTACCGGCCAATGATACCCGTCGGGTGGTGATAGAACGCAGCATTAAGCAGGCGATGGAGCAGCTAACGCCGCAGGAGAAGTAAGAGTCCAGATTACCCGAAGGCGTGCTGCTTTCGGGCCTGTGCGAGCTTTGTAGGCCGGATATGACGCTGCTGCGTCGTCATCCGGCATCTCATTGATTACTGCATGCCGCGCGTTTGCAAAAACAGGATGGTGGCAGCAACGCGAGAACGCACATTGAGTTTGCGCAGCAGGTTGCGAATATGCACCTTCACCGTCTGTTCAGAAATATTCAGCACTGATGCAATCTGTTTGTTCGACAGCCCCTGAGCAAGTTCATGCAATACATCCAGCTCGCGTTCGGTGAGAATGCTGAACGGATCTTCTTGTGCGCCAAACAGGTCACGTTCGCGCAGATATTCGCTAACGCGAGCGCTAAACGCTTTACCCCCCTTGGCGCCGTTACGAATGGCTTCCAGCAAGACTTCAGGATCGCTATCTTTCAGTAAATAACCATCCGCGCCGGCATCAATTAAGGCGTACACATCGCTGGCGGCATCCGATACGGTAAGAATAATAATTTGCGCGGTGACGCCGTCCCGACGCAGCGCATTCAGGGTGTCCAGCCCGCTCATACCTTTCATATTGAGATCCAGCAGGATCACATCAAGGTCCAGACGGTTTGCCAGATCGATAGCACTTGCGCCGTCGCCAGCTTCAGCGACTACGTCAAATGCGGGATCCAGTTGCAATAATTGACTAATTCCCCGCCGCATGAGCGGGTGGTCGTCGACAATCAGCACCCGAAAAGGCGTTACTTCAGGCATACTATTCTCCTGAGCTTTTATTAGTATCATTATTGTTTTCAGCGCATCAATCGTCCAGATTCATCGCGCTGATGAGAAGATAAATTTTACCCCAATTTATGCATGGGTAAGTAGTAAAACCTGTGCTGAAGGCTGATGTAAAACTCAGGAATGCGGAATCGCAGGCATAAAAAAACCAACCACAAGGGTTGGTTTTTTCTGGGATTTTTGGTCGGCACGAGAGGATTTGAACCTCCGACCCCCGACACCCCATGACGGTGCGCTACCAGGCTGCGCTACGTGCCGACGCTATGGCTGCTAATACTACTGCTTTCCGCTACGAATGCAAGAGGATGCCTCACTAACTGATTTATAATTAATCAGTTAGCAATAAATCGTTTCTCATCCGTCAGAACCTGTAGCAGCAGGCTGAGCTGCGGTTTCTGATCTTTAATTTTCTCGCCACGTAAATCATAGGTCTGGTAATTACCGTTGTTGTTCAGTACCAGCGTCATCTCTGGTGTGGTCACTGCCATCGTGCTGCCGTCAGCGGCGGTCACCCAGTAATGGCGGCGTGTAGCATTGAACAAATCCTGCCCCTGCGAGTATTCGTTAGCCGGCGTGCTGACATGCAGCAGGCGCTGCATCAGCGTCGTCATCAGGTCTGTATGATCGGTCAGGCTATTGATGCGCTGGGCAGGTGTTCCCGGCCAGTGAATAACCAGAGGAACCTGCAGATGACCGCGCGACCAGGCAAAGTTGTTCTCTTCCTGCGTCAGCGGCACGCCTCTACCAGCGGTAATAATCACCACCGTGTTGTCCAGTTTACCCGAGTCGCGCAGGGCGCTAAGAACACGGTTAATATTGGCATCCACATCCTGAGCGGCGCTGGCGTAGCGTTTGGCAAAGTTCTTCTGGTTATTGTCATCAAGGTTTGTCCCGTTAAAGGAGACCCAGGAGAACCAGCGATTATCTTCCTGCGCGTAGCGTCCCAGCCAGTTAATCCATTGGCTTGCGGTTTGTTCGTCTGATTGCGTTTGCACGCTCGGCATGGAGAAATCTGACAGCAGCGCCTGACGATAAAGCGGGCTGGTAAAGCCATCCGAGGAGAATAGCCCTAACTGATAACCCTGCTGGTTCAGTGCAGAGATCAGCGCCGCAGGCGTTCGGGTCGATAAAATGCCGTCCATGTAGCTTGGCGAAACGCCGTAGAACAGGCCAAAGATCCCGTTATCCGTGGTGTTGCCTGAGCTCATGTGACGCGTAAAGGAGATATTCTGCCCGGCGAACTCAGCCAGCGCAGGCATCTGCTTTTCAAAGCGTGAGTAGTTCAGGCCGTCTACGGTGATCAGCAGAACGTTCTGGCCGGTGCCCATATCGCGATAGTGCAGTTCGCTGAGCGGGTACTGCACGGAAACCGCTTCCGGATTGCCCTGTTCGATCAGGCGACGCTGATACTCTTGCGCATCCAGCAGGCCATGTTTTTCCAGAAACTTACGCGCCGTCATCGGGTAAGAGAGTGGCAGGTTTGCGCGCTGCATGGTAATCGGGCGATAGAAATTGGCATCAGCCCAGATATACACCACATGCGAGGCGATAAAAGAAACGAAAAAGAATGCCGCTAACGGTTTGGCGAAATGGCGACGACGCGTCAGGCTGCGCAGCTTTTGCCAGCTCCAGGTCGCAAACAACATTTCTATTAACAGGATAACCGGCACGCTGATAAACAACAGTTGCCAGTCACGCGCCGCTTCGTTCTGGTCAGGGTTAATGACCAGTTCCCAGACGATCGGGTTGAGGTGCAGGTGGAAGCGGGTGAAAACCTCGCTGTCGATTAACAACAGCGTCATGCCAGCCGTCGCCAGAATAGCCGATAAGAATCGCATCAGCCTCTGGGACATGACGATAAACGTCAGGGGAAACAGGATTAGCAGATAGGTGGCAAACACCAGAAAGCTAAAATGCCCGACAACGCTCAGGTAGGAATATACACGACCTGCAAGGGTTGTCGGCCAGTCGGCGACAAACAGGTAACGGCTACCGAGAACCATGGCCAACAGAATGTTGAACAAGGCAAACCAGTGCCCCCAGCTAACCATCTGGGAGACTTTCTCACGGTAGCGCTGACGATGAGTTACCATAAACTGTTGTTCGTTTCCCCGGAGCAGGCTCTTAATGCGCTTGGTCGTCGTTTACCGAAGACTGCAATGCGCGGGCAAAAGAGTTGGCAATCGCCTGGCGCTGGGCCGGTGCGATGCTTGTATTGATAAGGTTAGTCACCATATTTCCCAGTACCATCAGGGAAAGGTCGGTCGGCGCCTTATGTTTTTCCAGTACGTTGAGCATCTCATTCAGCAGTTGTTCAACGTGTTCGTCACTATAGCGGGAAATTTGTGGCATAAATCGAAATCAGTCTGTTCATGAAAGGGCAACATATTACCGTACAGACAGTTTTTTTTCTGCTTTTTTATCTTCTATTGCGTCACTGCCCGGCAGGTGGTTGAATACCGCCCGGTCTAAAAGGAGAGTTTATCATGAGTCTGGATATCAACCAGATTGCCCTGCACCAGCTTATCAAACGTGACGAGCAGAACCTTGAGCTGGTCTTGCGCGATTCATTACTGGAACCGACAGCGACGGTTGTCGATATGATGGCTGAGTTGCATCGGGTGTATAGCGCCAAGAATAAAGCCTATGGCCTGTTTAGCGAAGAGAGTGAACTGGCGCAAACGCTGCGTTTACAGCGTCAGGGTGAAGAGGATTTTCTGGCATTTAGTCGTGCCGCGACCGGACGCTTGCGGGACGAACTGGCGAAATATCCTTTTGCCGACGGTGGTATTGTTCTGTTCTGCCATTATCGCTATCTGGCGGTAGAGTATCTGTTAGTTGCTGTGCTGAACAATTTAAGCAGCATGCGCGTCAATGAAAATCTGGATATCAATCCGACGCACTATCTGGATATCAATCATGCGGACATCGTGGCGCGCATTGATTTAACCGAGTGGGAAACCAACCCGGAGTCCACGCGCTATCTGACGTTCCTGAAAGGGCGGGTAGGGCGCAAAGTCGCCGATTTCTTTATGGACTTCCTCGGTGCCAGCGAAGGTCTGAATGCCAAAGCGCAAAACCGTGGCCTGCTGCAGGCGGTCGATGACTTTACTGCCGAGGCGCAACTCGATAAAGCCGAACGCCAGAACGTGCGTCAGCAGGTGTATAGCTACTGTAACGAGCAGCTGCAGGCTGGTGAAGAGATCGAACTGGAGTCGCTGTCTAAAGAGCTTTCCGGCGTCAGTGAAGTTAGCTTCAGCGAATTTACCGCTGATAAAGGTTACGAGCTGGAAGAGAGCTTCCCTGCGGATCGCAGTACGCTGCGTCAGTTAACCAAATTTGCCGGCAGCGGCGGTGGGTTAACCATTAACTTCGACGCTATGTTATTGGGTGAGCGTATTTTCTGGGATCCGGCTACAGATACGTTGACCATCAAAGGTACGCCGCCGAACCTGCGCGACCAGCTGCAGCGCCGCACGTCGGGCGGGAAATAAAACCGTTTGCTGGATGGAGCGGAAACGCCTTATCCGGCAAGCGTGCTTCATCTTTACCGCCAACAAAATCCCATAAAAAAACCCCGCCAAGGCGGGGTTTTTCTTCAACTTGTTGGCGATTACGCGCGAACGAAGTCGATGTGAGACAGCTTCGGCTTGAACGGGTGACGCTGTACAGCCTGAGCTTTAACTTTAACTTCTTTACCGTCAACAACGATGGTCAGAACTTCGCTGTAGAATTCAGCTTTAGCTTGCATGTTCATAACTGCATCGTGATCCAGTTCGATAGCAATCGGGGCTTCTGCGCCACCGTAGATGATTGCCGGGAACTTGTTAGCGGCACGCAGGCGGCGGCTCGCACCCTTACCCTGCTCTTTACGTACTTCAGCGTTGATAGTAAACATTTAAATCTCTCTTTAATAATTCCTGCTACAGGCGACCCAGCAACAGGTAAGTGATCTGCTTTGCGTATGCAAAAGCGGGCGAGATTCTATACTCAAACGGCTGGTACATCAATCAAAAGTACGATTAACCGCGTAATTCATGTGCCCGACGAAAGCGTCCTTCATAATCGAAGACCTTTTCACGGACCTGCCAGTACTGACCTTTCATACGCGCCACCACGAAATCAGGATGCCGTAACAACGCCTGCTGATTGAGGATATCGGCGGCGGTTATCCAGCGTAAGGGTATACCGGGTGTTCGGGTGTGCGGGCGAATAAACAGTTGTTCGAAGGCCGTACGCTGCGCGGGAGTGTGCAGGCGAAAGCGTTCGCTGACGTCAGCGCCATCTTCATCGTAATAGGTGATTTTCAGCCATTCGCCTTTATCATCCTGCCCGTTTTGTAACACCATACCGCTACAGCGCAGGACCAGCGCATCTTTGAGCCTGAGCGCGGCTTTCAGCATGTCATCCGGGTCAACCAGCACCGCGTCGCACTCCCGACAACGGCGGGCGGCGATGTCATTTTCCGCGTTGCACTGTGGGCAGTTTTTAAAACGGAAACGAAAATCGCACTGTTCGCGATGGCCGTCATCATCTTCAAACCATCCCTGGCAGCGGCGGCCAAAATGTTCAATCAGCGTGCCGTCTGCCGTGGTTTTGCCCCAGAAGGTGTTTGCAAATCCGCAGGCAGGACAGAACACCTGTACCGGAACGTTGTCGCTTTTTCCTTTCGGAGCACCCACTTCCGGTGCGTACAAATCGTGCGGGTTGCCGGCATAATCGAGGATCAGACAGTCGGTTTTACCCGGTGCAAGGCGCAACCCACGACCGACAATTTGTTGGTAAAGGCTAACTGACTCTGTTGGGCGCAGAATAGCGATAAGGTCGACGTGCGGGGCATCGAAGCCGGTGGTCAGGACCGACACATTCACCAGATAGCGAAAGCGCTGGGCTTTGAACTCTTCAATCAGCACGTCTCGCTCAGCGCCTGGCGTATCTCCAGTGATTAGCGCGGCGTCGTCAGCGGGCAGCAGGCCCAGAATTTCTTTGGCGTGCTCAACGGTGGCGGCGAAAATCATCACCCCTTTGCGGGTTTGGGCAAACTCGATAATCTGGCTGATGATATGCGGCGTTATTC
This sequence comes from Citrobacter sp. Cpo089, assembly GCF_030332695.1. Classification (NCBI taxonomy): domain Bacteria; kingdom Pseudomonadati; phylum Pseudomonadota; class Gammaproteobacteria; order Enterobacterales; family Enterobacteriaceae; genus Citrobacter; species Citrobacter sp. Cpo089. Next base: position 144,622 of record NZ_JAOWHJ010000002.1, read on the forward strand.
TCTGCTGCTTTTTCAGCTCCTGATTCAGATCCGCTTCGCTAAACAGGCCGTTACTCTGTGCCTGCAGGCGGCTAAAGTCATACTGCACGACCGGCATGTCGAGGCGTTCTGGCGGCGTCAGGTAGCCGTGTTTAATCATGTAGCGCAGCGGTAATTCATAAATGCAGTCGCGAAACAGCGCTTTTTCATCGCCGCGCACCATTCCATGATAATGAAAATGATATATCCAGCCCTTACCCAAACGAAAAGGTGTGGCGGTAAGCCCGAGCAGACGTAAGTGGGGATTTACTTTAGTCAGGTGAGTGAGGATTTGCTGATACTGACTCTCTTCATCATCGCCAATACGATGACATTCATCGACGATCAGCAGGGAGAATTCACCCTGAAAGGCGTCCAGATTACGCGCTACCGACTGTACGCTGCCAAAGACTACTTTCCCGTGGCTCTCTTTACGCTTCAGGCCTGCGGCAAAAATATCGGCTTCCAGCCCCAGCGCACAATATTTGGCATGGTTTTGTGCGACCAGTTCTTTGACGTGCGCCAGTACCAGTACGCGACCACGTGCCACGCGGGCCAGTTCTGCAATCACCAGACTTTTGCCCGCGCCGGTTGGCAGGACGATAACCGCTGGCGTGCGGTGGTGGCGAAAATGGTTGAGCGTGGCGTCCACGGCTTCTTTTTGGTACGGGCGAAGAGTAAAAATCATGAGCTCATTAAGGTAAACAGCAACAATGTATAGTATGCCATGAATCATTTCCCTTGAGGGATGGTGTAACACCGCTATACTGGGCGGATAACAGTCCCACTTTTCGGGCGTAAACCCGCTTCTCGTATTTTTACAGGCAAAAATCACACTCATGCGACTTGATAAATTTATCGCTCAGCAACTCGGCGTCAGCCGCGCTATTGCCGGGCGTGAGATCCGTGCTAACCGCGTTACCGTCGACGGTGAAATCGTTAAAAACAGTGCCTTTAAGCTGCTACCAGAACACGACGTCGAATATGACGGTAATTCCCTGGTTCAACAAAATGGCCCGCGCTATTTTATGCTGAATAAGCCTCAGGGTTATGTTTGCTCAACGGATGACCCGGATCATCCGACGGTGCTCTATTTCCTTGATGAACCGGTTGCCTACAAACTGCATGCGGCAGGGCGTCTGGATATCGACACCACCGGACTGGTACTGATGACCGATGACGGACAGTGGTCGCATCGTATCACCTCTCCTCGTCACCATTGTGAGAAAACCTATCTGGTGACGCTGGAGTCGCCAGTGGCAGACGATACCGCCGAGCAGTTTGCCCGTGGCGTACAGTTGCATAATGAAAAAGACCTGACCAAACCGGCTGTTCTGGAGGTCATTACGCCAACTCAGGTGCGATTGACCATCAGCGAAGGGCGCTATCATCAGGTAAAACGTATGTTTGCCGCGGTGGGTAACCACGTTGTGGAACTGCACCGTGAACGAATTGGTGACATCAGGCTTGATGACGATCTGGAGCCGGGTGAATACCGTCCATTGACCGAAGAAGAAATCGCCAGCGTTAACTTAACCCCGCGTTAATTTCAGGAGCTAAATGTGACCACCCGGCAGAACTCATCAATTGCCATAGTCTTTATCCTTGGCTTGTTAGCCATGCTGATGCCGTTGTCGATTGATATGTATCTTCCGGCGCTACCTGTTATCTCAGAACAGTTTGGTGTGCCTGCGGGTAGCGCGCAGATGACCCTCAGTACCTATATTCTGGGGTTTGCAGTGGGGCAGTTGCTCTATGGCCCAATGGCTGACAGCATTGGGCGCAAGCCGGTGATTCTGGGCGGAACGCTGGTGTTTGCGGCGGCGGCAGTGGCCTGCGCCCTGGCGCAAACTATCGATCAACTGATCGTGATGCGTTTCTTCCACGGTCTGGCTGCCGCGGCGGCGAGCGTGGTTATCAACGCCCTGATGCGCGATATCTATCCGAAGGAAGAGTTCTCGCGCATGATGTCATTCGTCATGTTGGTGACCACAATTGCGCCTTTGTTGGCACCTATCGTGGGTGGTTGGGTGCTGGTATGGCTTAGCTGGCACTATATCTTTTGGATCCTCGCCATGGCGGCTGTTCTGGCGTCGGTGATGATCTTTACGCTAATCAAAGAGACCCTGCCTGTAGAGCGTCGCCAGCCGTTTCGCCTGCGTACCACTATTGGCAACTTTGCCTCGCTGTTTCGTCATAAACGAGTGCTGAGCTATATGCTGGCCAGCGGGTTCAGCTTTGCCGGGATGTTCTCGTTTCTGAGCGCCGGACCCTTTGTTTACATTGAGATTAACCACGTTTCACCGCAGCATTTCGGTTATTACTTCGCACTTAACATCGTATTCCTGTTCGTGATGACTATCATCAACAGCCGCTTTGTGCGTCGGGTTGGGGCATTGAATATGTTCCGTACTGGTCTGTGGATCCAGTTCGTGATGGCGGGATGGATGGTCTTTAGCGCACTGTTTGGGCTGGGGTTCTGGGCTCTGGTCGTTGGCGTTGCGGCGTTTGTTGGCTGTGTATCGATGGTGTCATCAAACGCTATGGCGGTTATCCTGGATGAATTTCCGCATATGGCGGGAACGGCGTCATCGCTGGCTGGGACATTCCGCTTCGGCATTGGCGCCATTGTCGGGGCCCTGTTGTCTCTGGCGACCTTTAACTCGGCCTGGCCAATGATATGGTCGATCGCATTTTGCGCTACCTGCTCAATTATCTTCTATCTTTACGCCAGTCGCGCTCAAAAACGGTGATCTATTACACAACCTGGGGGCCATAAGGTCTCCAGAGTTGATGTACATCAACCGCAAATCTATCATTTTCCCTGCTTATGTTTATTTTATGTAAAATCAATTTATGTAAAAAGTCACATCATTGTAGTTAAAAAGGTTGAGTTAGATCGCAGAAACGAGTACATATAGCCCGGAAATATGCCAGAACCGTTGAATAAATTTAATTACTGGGTTCTGTAAGCAGCATAAGTACTGGATGTAAACGTTTACCAACTGTCTAAAGACGTATTGTCAATGATGTGTTAATATTGATGTAAAATAATTGTGAAGTGATTGTGCTTCCAGGGAAAGAAAGTGATGACATTACAACTCTCAATCGTTCATCGTCTGCCGCAGAGCTATCGTTGGTCGGTGGGTTTCGCAGGTTCGAAAGTTGAACCGATTCCGCAAAACGGTCAGAGTAATGAGAACAGCCTGGTGGCACTCAAATTGCTCAGCCCTGATGGTGACAGCGCGTGGTCAGTCATGCATAAGCTCAGCCAGGCCCTCAGTGATATCGAGGTTCCTTGTTCCGTACTGGAATGTGAAGGGGAGCCGTGCCTGTTTGTGAATCGCCAGGACGAATTTGCCGCGACCTGCAGACTGAAAAACTTCGGCGTGGCTATCGCAGAACCGTTTTCAAACAACAATCCTTTTTGAGCGTCAGCTTAGCGCGAGCAGCTGACGCGTATAGGCTTGCTGTGGCGCGTTAAATACGTGCTCGCATTGCCCTTGCTCCACGACCTCTCCCTGACGTAGCACAATAACCTGATGGCATAACGCGCGTACTACGTGCAAATCATGGCTGATAAAAATATAAGCTAGCCGATGCTTTTCCTGTAAGGACTTTAACAACGTCAGGATTTGCGCCTGTACGGTCCTGTCGAGCGACGATGTTGGTTCATCCAGAATGATCAGGGAAGGTTTGAGAATCAATGCTCTGGCAATAGCAATGCGTTGGCGTTGCCCACCAGAAAACTCCGCAGGATAACGATGTCGCGTTTCGCTATCCAATCCCACTTCCGCCATCACCGCTTTCACCTGTGCCTCGCGTTGTTCGGCTGACAGGGTAGGCTGATGAACGCGCAACCCCTCCTCGATAATCTGTAGCACGCTCAGGCGTGGGTTTAGCGAGGAGTTGGGATCCTGAAATACCACCTGAATACGGTGACGGACCGGCAACAGCTGGCGTCGATTTAAGGTATGCAGTGCCAGACCATCGAACACAATGCTTCCCTGCGAGGTGATTAGCCGCAGAAGCGCCAGTCCGGTAGTGCTTTTTCCGGAGCCTGACTCTCCAACCAGCCCCAGCGTTTCACCGGGCCGGAGGGAAAAACTGACGTCGTTAACGACGACGTTGTGGTCCACCACGCGTTTCAGGATGCCTTTGCGGATAGGAAAGGCGACGCGGAGTTTTTCTACCTCCAGCAGCGGAGCTTGCCCAGTAGGTACAGGCACCGGATCGCCGGAAGGTTCGCTGTTTAACAATTTCTGCGTGTAGGGATGCGTTGGAGCAGCCAACAGCTGTGCTGCTCGATTTTGCTCAACGCACTGGCCGTTTTGCATGACCGCCACGGTATCGGCCAGCTTTTTCACAATGCTCAGGTTGTGGGTGATGAACAGTAATCCCATGTTCAGCTCGCGCTGTAGTTCTCTCAGCAGTTGCAGGATCTGTGCCTGGACGGAAACGTCCAGCGCGGTGGTCGGTTCATCGGCAATAAGCAACTCCGGTCGTGTTAGCAACGCCATGGCGATCATCACGCGCTGGCGTTCACCGCCGGACAGCTGGTGCGGGTAATCTGCGAGACGTTTGGCTGCCTGACGGATGCCAACGCGATCCAGGCAGGTCAGGATTTCTGCCCGCGCCGCCTCCCGACGCATTCCCCTATGCAGCGACAGCACTTCATAAAGCTGTTTTTCCAGATTGTGGAGCGGGTTCAGTGACACCATCGGCTCCTGGAAAATCATGGCGATTTTATTCCCCCGTACGCCGCGAAGCGTCTGCTCGTTGGCGTGAAGTAATGATTCACCATGAAAACGGATGTCCCCGGAAGGGTAAACTACCGGAGGGGACGGTAACAACCGTAGGATAGAAAGCGCGGTCACGCTTTTACCCGAGCCAGATTCACCCACCAGCGCCAGCGTTTGTCCGGCATCAACCCGTAGTGAGAGGGTATTGACTACGGTGCGCACGGTCTCTTGTTGACGAAAACCTACCGATAAATTCTCAATGGCTAACAGAGGTTGTGTCATTTTAAATCGCCTTGTTGGGATCAAACGCATCGCGTACCGCTTCACCAATAAAGATCAGTAGCGATAGTAGCAGGGCAACGGAGATGAACGCGGTGATGCCAAGCCACGGTGCCTGCAGGTTGTTTTTACCCTGCAACAGGAGTTCTCCCAGTGATGGCGAGCCAAGCGGTAAACCGAACCCAAGAAAATCCAGTGAGGTCAGAGTAGTTATCGAGGCGCATAAAATAAACGGTAAAAAAGTCAGGGCCGCGACCATCGCGTTGGGCAGCATATGACGCAGAATAATACTGCGATCGCTTACGCCTAGCGCTTGAGCGGCTCGAATGTAATCAAAGTTTCGGGTACGTAAAAATTCCGCGCGCACCACGCCAACCAGGCTCATCCATCCAAACAATACGGTAATGCCCAGCAGCCACCAGAAGTTAGGCTGGACCACACTCGACAATAGAATGATGAGAAACAGCGTTGGCATTCCTGACCAAACTTCAATGAATCGTTGCCCCCACAGATCCACCTTGCCGCCATAATAGCCCTGAATTGCGCCAGCCATAATGCCCATCACGCTCGAACAGAGGGTGAGCATTAGACCAAACAAGACAGAAATACGTGTGCCGTAGAGGATGCGTGCCAGTACATCACCGCCGTTAGCGTCTGTTCCCAACCAGTTTTGTGCGGAAGGCGGGGAAGGGAAGGGCTTATCGGTGGCAAAGTTAATGCTGGTGGCCCCAAAGCGTATTGGTGCCCACAGGATCCAGCCCTGGTTTTCCAGGCGCTGTTGTAGCCACGGGTCCTGATAATCAGCCTGAGTCGCCAGCGGTCCGCCGAAGTCGCTTTCACTGTAGTTTTTGAACAGGGGGAAATACCAGCTATTGTCGTAGCGCACCAGTAGCGGCTTATCATTGGCAATCAGTTCTGAACACAGGCTAAGGCCGAACAGCACCAGAAAAATCCACAGCGACCAGTAGCCGCGACGGTTGTGGCGAAAGCGCGCCCAACGGGCCTGATTGACGGGGCTTAATCGCGACATTAGCGTCCCTCAAAATCAATACGAGGATCGACCAGCGTATAGCTGATGTCGCTGAGGATATTCAGCAGCAGACCGATCAGGGTGAAGATATAAAGCGTGCCAAACATTACCGGGTAGTCGCGTGATACGGTGGATTCATAACCCAGCAATCCCAGACCGTTAAGTGAGAACATCACTTCAATCAGCAGTGAGCCGGTAAAAAACATGCTGATAAACGTTGCCGGGAAGCCGGCGATCACCAGCAACATGGCATTGCGAAACACATGTTTCCACAGAATATTTTTCTCGCTGACCCCTTTAGCGCGTGCGGTGACGACATATTGTTTGCGCACCTCATCCAGAAATGAGTTCTTGGTCAACATAGTCAGCGCGGCAAACCCACCAACCACCGTCGCCAGCACCGGCAGGGTAATATGCCAAAGGTAGTCGGTTACTTTCTGATACCAGGGCAGGGAGTCAAAATTGGCGGAAACCAGCCCGCGAAGCGGGAACAGGTCGTAGTAGCTTCCCCCGGCAAAAAAGACGATCAGCAAAATGGCAAACAGAAAGGCCGGTATGGCATAGCCGATAATAATAAATGCGCTGCTCCAGACATCAAACCGGCTGCCGTTATGCACCGCTTTGCGGATCCCAAGCGGTATCGACACCAGGTAGATGATGAGCGTACTCCACAGCCCCAGCGTGACGGAAACAGGCAGGCTGTCTTTGATAAGCGTCAGCACCGAGGCGCTACGAAACAGGCTGTCACCGAAATCGAAACGAATGTAATCCCAGAGCATTTTGAAGTAACGCTCATGAATGGGCTTATCGAACCCATAGCGGCGAGTGATTTCGGCGATCACTTCCGGGTCCAGACCCCGGCCGCCTCGATAATTACTGTCGCTGATGTTACCCACGCCGGTTTGCGCGTGGCTGGCACGAACGCCTTCGCTACCCGCGCCGGGTAATGCCCCGCTTTGCCCGAACTCAATGGCGGCGACGGCCTGTTCAACTGGACCGCCGGGGGCTATCTGCACGATAAAAAAGTTGATGGTGATGATGGCCCAAAGCGTTGGGATCACCAGCAGCAGACGTCGAATCAGATAAGCGCCCATTTATTCTCCCTGCCGCCTGGCTGCGGGCAGCTTCGCCGCTTTGTTGACGTCATACCACCAGTTGTCGAGGCCAATAGTATAAATTGGGCGAATAGCAGGATGTGAAAATTTATCCCACCATGCAATGCGATCCTCTGCCATAAACCACATAGGCAACATGTAGTAGTTCCAGGTTAATACCCTGTCCAGCACCCGGCCCAGTGGGATCAATTTGGCTTTATCGCCTTGCGCCGCGATGATTTGGTCGATCAGTTTATCAATCACCGGGCTTTGTACGCCGGGGGCGTTGTAGCTGGAATCAATATATTGAGAGGCCCACAGAATTTGCAGGTCCGAACTCGGCCACGGCATCGCACGATACAACCTCGGCATCATGTCATAGTCGCGACTGCGCAGGCGGTTCGTGATTTGTGAGTTATCCACCTGGCGGATATTCATGGTAATACCTAAGCGTTGCAGGTTGTGCTGGAACGGCAGCACCCACTGACTGTTGCTGCCTGCCGGGAGCAACAGTTCAAAGCTCAGGGGCTTACCGTTGGCGCTATTTACGCGCTGCTGACCCTTTAGTACCCACCCGGCCTGTTCCAGTAGGGTATCGGCTTTCAACAGATTGTCGCGATCGTAGCCATCGCCTCTTGATTTTGGCGGCTGATAGATTTGGCTAAAGACCTCAGGGGGGAGATCCTTTTTCAAGGGCGCGAGTATCACCAACTCATCCGCGTCAGGGTATTTTGTCGCGGCATATTCGGTATTCTGAAAATAGGTGTTGGTCCGGCTCCAGGCGTTATAGAACAGCGCTTTATTCATCCATTCAAAATCAAAGGCCAGCGTGATGGCTTCCCGCACCCGTCGGTCGCTGAATACCGGACGCTGAATATTAAATGCCAGCCAGCGGGTATCCTGCGCGGACTCGTTTTTTTGCTCATCTTTGATGATGTAATGATTCGCGAAATTTTTCCCGGTATAACGCGTCGCCCAGTTTTTGGCATCATTTTCAAGGCGCAGATCAAACGCACCGGCCTTAAACGCTTCAAAGGCGACGTTATCATCCAGATAGTAGTCGTAGCGGATGGTATCAAAGTTCCAGCGTCCACGATTGACGGGCAGATTAGCGGCCCAATAATCTTTGACGCGCGAATAGACAATATACTGGCCCATCTTCCATTTGGTAATGCGATAAGGGCCGCTGGCGAGCGGTGGCGATGATAAGGGATCGCTGAGCTTATGATCTTTCCAGTACTTCTCTGGCATCACGGGTAATGAAAACAGGCTGAGCATGTCCTCTTTACCCGGTTTGGCTAATTCAATGCGTACGGTTAATGGCGCGATGGCTTTTACCGTTGTTCCCTTGTAGACCAGACGAAACTGCGGCACGCCTTCAGTCATAAATTTGTGGAAGGTGAATGCGACGTCGCGGGCGGTAATAGGTGAGCCATCGTGAAAACGCGCGCGTGGATTAATGGCAATTTCTACCCAGGAATAGTCGTCAGCATAGCGTGCGCTGTCGGCAATGAGCGGGTAATAGCTACCAGGTTCATCGTCAGAGGTGGTAAACAGCGTATCGTAAAGCGTTTCGGTACGTGCGCCGGGGTTACCGCGCATCGCATAGCGGTTGAAGTTGTCAAATGTGCCAATGGCGGACAGGGTGATTTGACCACCTTTAGGGGCTGCGGGATTAACATAATCGAAGTGATTAAAGTTAAATGCGTACTTCGGCTCACCCAGTACGGCAAAAGCATAGCTTTCTTTGATGGATTGCGCCTGGGCGCTAAACCCGATGAGGGTAATAAACAGTAGCAGTACGCGAGGGATCATATAAAAGCGATTTCCTTTTCCTGCCACAACCCGACGGGCATCATGCCTGAAAGATAAGGGATGTAGCGGCGAGTGAGAGTATATGAATCGCATACTGCGATCACCACGTCGGCTTATTGGGCTGTGCCATCCAACGCACAAAATCAGCAAGCTGTAATGGTCGGCTAATCCAGTACCCCTGGAAAAAATGCACCCCACGATCGCGCAGCCAACGGGCTTGCTCAGGAGTTTCTACCCCTTCCGCAACCGTCAGCATATTAAGACGTTTAGAAAGTGTCAACACGGCGTCCAGTACCGGAGAAGTCAGTGTTTCCGTCCCAATGGCGTTAATAAATCCGCGATCGATTTTCAGGTAGTCAACGGTAAAGCGTTCCAGATAAATAAGCGCGCTATGGCCGGTGCCAAAATCATCAATCGCAATTTCAAAACCTGCGGAATGCAGCCATTCAAATAGCTTTGTGGCCTCGTGCTGATTGAGCATATCTCGTTCTGTGATTTCCTGTACTATCTGAAAATAGTTTGCGGGAAGCGAGGCCTGTAGGTGGCGAATGTCGTCTTTAAACGTCTCGCCATGCAGATGCGATGGCGCGATATTGATCCCTAATTTTGCCCCAGCGGGTAACACTTTTTGCAGTGTCGGGGCATCCTGGGCGATCAACTTAAAGAGATGCTGAGTCAGTGGGACGATCATTTTCTGTGATTCAGCGTAATGAATAAAGGCATCCGGTGGGATCTCGCCCGTTGTTGGGTGATTCCAACGTAACAGGACCTCGACGCCTTTCACTTCCAGCGTTTGCATCTCTACGACGGGCTGGTACACCACATAAAACTGGTTATGTTTGATGGCGTTGAGGATATCTTTGCCTGGGCGTAAACGGATGCTGTAGATGTAGTACCAGAGGAGAAGGGCGGCAATAATCCCGGCCATACATCCCAACAAAATAGAATACCAGACGTCAGTATAGTTCCACTCTTGTGCGTATAAGCGAATTTTAAGCGGGATCCCTTCAAGAGTGGCCTGCCGCCAGGAGGTATGAGGAAGAGCGGAGACATCGATGATTCGCGATGAGAATGTCGAAATTGCGGTATTACCGACGATAATAGCAATACCGTCAAAATCATCCTGCCGGGCGGTATAGAGTAGGTAAGGCGCCAGATTGATATTCAGTGAGGTAAATACGCCGCTATCATTGAACGACGCGTTTCGGTGCCAAATCATGATCGCTGGTTTGTCCGGCATCATGGGCGTACCGGGAAGTAATTCCACATCAATATTTCTGCTGATATCGAGGTTCGGGATCAAATCTAAAATCGGAGTGAACATGGAACCTGTTGCGGAAGAGCAGAAAGCGATGCCGTCTTTTACCAGTAAGAAAGCGCGAACGTTCAGGCTAAAGGCTGCACTGGAGGTCAGTTTAGCGCTGACTTGTTGGCAACTGTTGGCAACCAGCGGCTGAAGGGCATCGGTGGTGGTTTTGAGGTCGGTGAAGTAGCTGCTGACGTAATTCTGGATATCGGCAAGGAGCGTGTCGTACTTAACTTCTCGTTTATGCCAGGTGACGAAAAACTGCAGGGTACTCACGAGTATTGCGACGATAAGCCCCGTTAACATACAGGAAAGCAGGATTTTCCGACCGGATGAAGAAGAGCGTCTGAACATAGATCCTTATTTTACCTGATTTAACCGCTTACTCTGTATGAATATAACCTGAAATGACTCATGTTGTGAGATTTTTCTTAGTCGCAGGGGGAAACAAAAAAGCACCGCCGAAGCAGTGCTTTTGGAATGTCTCATCAGGATAGCCAAGGGATAGCTGCCAAACGAAACTAACTGCGGCTCAGAACCCGGCGAGCTTCGTTGTAGCGTTTTTTCCAGTAAGGCTCGTTCATGCTGGAAATGATAACGCCACTGCTGGTCGAGGCATGTACAAACTGGTTGTTACCGATATAAATACCGACGTGACGGCCGGTAGAGCCAGCACGGAACAGAACCAGATCGCCTGTGCGCAGATTAGTGCGCGAAACGGATTTTCCCGTTTCCTGCTGTTCATAGGTTGAGCGCGGAAGCTCTAAACCAAATTGCTCGCGGAATGTACGCTGCACGAAGCTTGAGCAATCAATACCTTTTTTGGTGCTGCCGCCAAGGCGGTAACGCACGCCTTTCCAGTCAGCATACTGGTCCATAATACGTGATTTAACATCGATATTACGTACCATATTTTCAAATTCATCCTGAGAGGCTTGCAGTGAAGAGTTATCTCCATTGCCCACAGCATGCGTCTCAGAATGCATATTCTTGGCGGTGTTCGTTGTGCTACATGCAGAAAGCAGAACCGCAACTGCTATCGCGGGTATGCCCCGCAAGATATATCTCAAAATCGGTTGAGATTTGACCATTTTGTTTGTTTTCCCTTGAAGTCCTTAACGATAAATATCGTTATAAAAAATGCCAAACGTGACGAGACTAATTACCATCGCACGATGAGACAATTCCTTAAGGTCAAATCTGTGGCAGAACGCACAAATTTATTCTGAAAGGGAATAATTATCCCGCGAGGCAAAACGAGTTCGAGATTACCCGATCGTTCCGGCCAATGCGAGTGATTTTACGTGATTTCTTATAAGAAAAATTGATACAGAAAGTGAATAAACGGCATTGTCTAAATTAAGAACAATCAGGGTAAAAAATACGCAACCTACTCATTTTAAACATGAATAAGATGACAAGGGAATGACAATCAGAATGATGAAATATTGCCCGGCATCATCAGGGAATCAGAAGTATCCCTGATGATGTTAATTACTCTGCGTTATTTGTTTAAAAATTGTTTGTTTTTGCCGGGGAGATAATTCACGAACAGAGTGACTAATCGGTCACTTAATGGCGTCATTAGCCACCAGGGAAGGCCAATCAAGACCACAGTCATGGAACCAACCACGATATCAGTGAGCCAGTGAGCGCCAATCATTACGCGTGGAAAGGCAAAAACCACAGCAATAATAAGGCCGATTATTCCTGCGACTTTTCCGAAATAACGCAGCATAAATGCGGAAAAAATAAGCAGCATCATGCCGTGATCGCCAGGAAAACTGTCTCTCGACGCATCTTTGGTCGGAATATGCAGCAGTTCGCTGACGCGATAAATATTATCCAGCATCAGGGTCGGGCTGGCGCGTTTAACGGGAATAAGCGCCTGGCCCAGCTGATTTAATACCACTGCGGTGAGCAGCATAACCAAACCGATAGCCACAATACGTCGGCGACCTTCCGACGTCTCTTTGAGCCAAAAGTGCAGCATCAATGCGCCCATAGCCAGCAATGAGCAGCCATCAAATGCCCGATTATTGGTAATAGCAACAACCCATAAGAACAGTGGGCTTTCCACCAGTTTATGATTAAAGAAGCGGAAAACGCCCGTATCCAGTGAAGACCATAACCCATGCCCGACTGGAATATACCAGGACATAAACAGTGCCAGACCCGCAATATTTAGCAGGAGGATTGAAGGGTATCGGGTTTTCATCGTCGTTTACCATTGCTAAAAACGAAGGCAACCTTACGCGCTAGCGTCTAAACGAAGTCTCAACAACGCGCTCTGTAACGCATTCCAGTCGGTCTCGGTATCGGCGATGAGTTCAATACGGCTATCGGGTGGTGCGACGTTTTGCGTCTCTATATGCCAGTCGTCTCCCTGGCGGTTAATGCGTACCAGTCCTTCTTTAATACGCATTACCCCCTTCACGCGTCCAACAGGAGCAAGACGCGACCATTCCAGCAGACCGATGGTATCGAACACTGTATCGGCGTCAAAAATCCAACCGCAGGCCTGATGGCCCTGACCGCTGTTCAGGCTACGACGCCAGCGCTGCTGTGCGGGTAAGCTCAACGCTGCCAGCCCCTTTTTGTTGGCATGGCTATGGGCGTGCTCCGCGCTTGCAGGAAGCTCCGCCAGGTTTAGTCGGGGCAAATCCAGTAGCTGTCCGTCAATTTGCCCATGGTCGGCATGAACTAACTGGCGATTACCGCCGTAGTGTTGCCACCAGCTTTGCAGGGCGTTTTCGCTTTCCGTCGTGGCACGGTCGGTTTTGTTGGCAACAATGATATCAGCGGCGGCCAGCTGATCGCGGAAATTGTCATTGGCGACGCTTTTCTCATCCAGTAACAGGCGAGGATCAAGGATACAGAGGGTTGCGCGCAGATCGATCCACGGCTCATAAACCGGTGCAGTGAGTAAATCCAGAATCTGTTTGGGATGCCCGAGGCCAGTGGGTTCAATCAGCAGACGGTCGGGTTTTCCCTGACGCAGCAGCGTATTGAGGCCAACCTGCATTGGCAGGCCGTTAACACAGCACATACAGCCGCCGGGGATCTCTTTTAGCAGCGCACCGCTGTCGGCCAGCAACGCGCCATCAATGCCAACTTCGCCAAACTCATTAACCAGCACGGCCCACTTCTCAGCAGGATCTTTGTTTGCCAATAAATGAAGAATAGAGGTGGTTTTGCCACTGCCGAGAAAACCGGTGATGAGATTGGTTTTAGTCACATTTACTCCAGAATCATAAATTACCGTAATGGCATTTAACAATCCTGGCGAAAAACGGGGAAAAAGAGAAGGGGGGAGAGGACGAAGAGGCGCTTCGTCCTGCTTAATGGCAGAAATCGTTAACTTTTTAACGTCTCAATGACAGCCTGATGCGCACCGTATTGGGCAATGCGTTGCCAGGCCTGCTGAATGGCCGCGACAAACTGCGGATTCTGTACGAGATCGGTGGCGAAAATCTCGCGCAGCGAAAGCAGGGCGTTGACGCGTTCTGACTCTGTGCTCTGTTTAACCAGAGCGGCAATTTTCTCACTCAACGGGTCACGAACATCAATAGCGGTGCCTGAATCATCCACGCCGCTCACATAACGCATCCAGCCTGCGACGCCGAGCGCCAGCAGTGGCCACTCACTTTGGCGGGCTAAATGTAGGCGGATCCCTTCCAACATGCGCTGGGGTAATTTCTGGCTACCGTCCATCGCGATTTGCCAGGTTTTATGTTTCAACGCTGGGTTGGCAAAACGCTCCAACAGGCTTAGGGCATACTGGTCTAAATCCACATCGGTAATTTGCAGCGTAGGTGCCTGTTCGTTGAGCATCAGGCGGTAAGCGGCTTCACGAAAAGCGCTGTCCTGCATACAGTCGCTGATGTGCTGAAACCCGGCCAGATAGCCGAGATAAGCAAGAAACGAATGACTGCCGTTCAGCATCCGCAGTTTCATTTGTTCCCACGGCAACACATTTTCGACCATCTGGACGCCCGCCGTTTCCCATTGTGGGCGGCCACACACAAAATTATCTTCAATCACCCACTGGATAAACGGTTCGCAGCTGATTGCGCAAGGATCGGCAACCCCCAGCTCGCGGGCAATTTCGGCCAGTGACTCTTCAGTGGCGGCAGGGACAATGCGGTCGACCATGGTGCCTGGGAAACTGACATGTTCCTGAATCCAGGTTGCCAGTAATGGTGAACGTTTCTCCGCCATTCCAAGGACGGCGTTTTTTACCACATGACCATTGTCCGGGATGTTATCGCAAGAGAGGACGGTAAACGGCTGTAGCCCGCGTTCACGTCGGCGGTGTAGGGCTTCAACAATAATTCCGGGGGCAGAGTGCGGTTCAGTCGGTGTTTGCAGATCGTGAGCAATACGTGGATTACTGAGGTCTAACGAGCCTGTCGCCGGATCGATGCAGTAGCCTTTTTCTGTGATGGTTAGCGAGACAATAGCCACCTGAGGTTCGCAGAATTTTTCGATAATGGCCGCCAGCGAATCCAGCCTGGCGTTGAGACATTCGTTGACGGCGCCGATAACAATTGGCTGGTTGCCGTTGGCCCCTTTTTCCAGCACGGTAAATAAATGATCCTGTTCGCGCAGTTGGCTCATCAGTCGATCGCCGCTGAACAGACTGATCTCACAAATACCCCAGTCTCCACCCTGCGCATTCAGCACCCTGTCGGTTAGTAACGCCTGATGGGCGCGGTGAAAAGCACCGAAACCAAAATGCACAATCCGCGTTTTTAATTGCTGGCGGTCGTATTGCGGCATCATGACATTTTCCGCCAGTGGCGCTGAGGCAATAGTTTTCATTTAATACACCTGATTAACCATAAATTAACAATGGCAGTATAAAGTTATATGACAACAAATTGAATTGGTGTGCCTCATTTATCCGGGGAATGTGAGCTTGATCAACCAATCATCGGCAATGTGTTGATCGGTTGACGGATGCCTGTATGGTAGTCGTCATTAAGATGATTTAATTTGGTATAACAACTTGTGAGGTGAAACAATGGAACAAACCTGGCGTTGGTACGGACCTAACGATCCGGTATCGCTTGATGATGTGCGTCAGGCTGGCGCAACGGGTGTTGTGACCGCCTTGCACCATATTCCTAACGGTGAAGTGTGGCCGGTAGAAGAAATTCAACAGCGTCAGGCCATTCTGGCTGAAAAAGGGCTGACCTGGTCGGTGGTGGAAAGTATCCCTGTCCACGAAGATATCAAAACGCGTTCAGGTCAATTTCAAACGTGGATTGCCAACTATCAGCAGAGTATCCGTAATCTGGCGACCTGTGGTATCGATACGGTGTGCTATAACTTCATGCCGATCCTCGACTGGACGCGTACCGACCTCGAATATCAGCTGCCGGATGGTTCCAAAGCGCTGCGTTTTGACCAGATTGCTTTTGCGGCCTTCGAACTTCACATTCTGCAACGCCCGGGAGCTGAAGCGGATTATACCGCCGAAGAACAACGCCAGGCGCTGGACTACTTCAATGCCATGAGTGATGCAGAAATTGAAAAGCTGACCCGCAATATCATTGCTGGGCTGCCAGGTGCAGAAGAGGGCTATACGCTGGATCAGTTCCGTGCGCGTCTCGCTGAATATGACGGCATCAGCAAGGACGATCTGCGCGATAATATGGCGGTATTCCTGCGGGCGATTGTGCCAGTGGCAGAAGAAGTCGGCGTGCGTCTGGCCGTGCATCCTGACGATCCGCCGCGCCCGATCCTCGGCCTGCCGCGTATCGTTTCGACTATCGAAGATATGCAGTGGCTGAAAGAAACGGTCGATAGCATTAATAACGGTTTTACCATGTGCACCGGTTCTTACGGCGTGCGCGCTGATAACGATCTGGTGAAAATGATCGAAACCTTTGGCGATCGAATCCACTTCACACACCTGCGCTCAACCTGTCGTGAAGATAACCCGAAAACCTTCCATGAAGGTGCGCACCTGCAGGGCGATGTGGATATGGTATCGGTGGTGGCTGCCATTTTGAGCGAAGAGCAGCGGCGTAAAAAGGCGGGCGACCTGCGTCCTATCCCGATGCGTCCGGATCATGGACACCAGATGCTTGACGATCTGCACAAGAAAACTAATCCGGGCTACTCTGCGATTGGTCGCCTGAAAGGCCTGGCAGAAGTCCGCGGCGTTGAGCTGGCGCTGAAACAAACGCAGTTCCGCGACCTGCTGTAAGTCTAACCACAGGGATTGCGCGACAGGCGCGATCCCTGTTATTCATCAAGGCTGCGCAAGCGCCTGCTCCAGCACTGTCAGCACTTTATTGATCTGCTGTATCTGCAATCCACCAAATCCAAAAAACATAACAGCATCGCTGTTCTCTTTGCGCCATGCGGCTTCTGATCCATTTTCTATATCCGGCTGAGTGTCGAAACGGATCCCGGCCAACAGGCAGCTTTGTTGCAGCCTGGCGATGAATTCGGTATGTCTGGCAATGCGTAACGAGAGGTGCAGACCTGCCGTTGCGCCAGCGATTTTCCCTTCGGGAAACAGAGTGGAAAGGCCATCGCGTAACAGGGCGAGGCGCGTCGCATAGCTGCAGGCCAGCTTGCTGATATGCGTATAAAACACCTGATTTTGCATCAGTTCGGCTAAAAATTGCTGCAACAACCACTGACTGCCGTTGTTATTGAGCGCTTTCATATTCTGTACCGCCGGAAGCAGTTCATCAGGGCAAATTAGATAGCCAAGCCGTGCGCCTGGCCCCAGCGTTTTAGAAAATGTCCCCATGTAGATAACCCGGTTGTGATAATCCATGGCTTTCAGCGCGGGAAGGGGATTTTCCCCATAGGTAAAAACGGCATCGTAATCATCTTCAATGATGTAAGCGCCGACGCGTTGCGCCCACGTTAATAATGACTGACGGCGCTCCAGCGAAAGTACACCTCCCATCGGATACTGATGCGCTGGAGTAACATAACAAAGCTGGGTTTCATACTCGGGTAAATTATCTGTTTGCAGCCCGAGGTTATCTACGGCGATTGACGTAATGTCTGCACCGTAATAATTGAAAAGATGCCATGCGCCAGAATAACAAGGGGATTCGGTCACAATATGGCACTTTTTTTGCTGACTGACAGCATGATGAATAATAAATATTTGGCTGAGCAGTGATAATCCCTCCTGAATCCCGTTGGTAATGATGATGTTCTCTGCTCGGGTATTAATTCCGCGGGATAAATTAAGGTATCTGACCAATTGCTCACGCAATGAAAATAATCCATTTGGTGAATGATATCGGGTAAATAATTGTTCTTTAAGTATGCTTGGAGCATTATTCCATTTCCGCCAGCTTGACCAGGGAAAAGCGTTGGGGTCGGGGACGCCCATCCGGCAGTAGCACTCTCGTCCAGGCTCGGCGTAAACATCGGTAGAGACCCCGGCAGCTTTAGGTTTTGTGGGCGGAGAACCCTGGGTAACGGGCACAAGTGTTGGTGTTATACGTACAGGCGTTGTGAATATCACTTCATAGCCAATACCGTGTCGGCTCTTGATTAACCCTGCAGCCATAAGCTTATCATAGGCCATCACTACCGTTATTTTGGCTACGTTCAATACCTGAGCCTGCTCGCGAATAGAGGGAAGCTTATCGCCACAAAGCAAATCTCCCCGCTGAATAGCCTGGAAATAAAATTGAAAAATTTGTAATTGCAGCGGAGTGCTGAGTTCTCTATTGAGCGTTAATGTAAGCATGAGGAATTCCTTATTAATATATGGCCACTATATTACGAATTTCTCGTTTTTACTATTTGATACACCTCATGGAGTAGTGGCTGTTCCTATAACTTGCTATCGCTGTCTCTATTTTTGGTTTTTATTATCCCTTAGCGTGTCGCTATTAAAAAAATGGAGGCAAGCATGTCGTGGATAAGAAAGAACGCATTGTGGTGCGTATTGGCTGGGGCGGTGGCAATGGCCCTGGCTATTTGGGGAACGTGGCAAGGCGTTCATTACACCAGTACCACCGAATTTTGTTTATCGTGTCACTCGATGCGCACGGCTGGAGAGGAATATAAAACCAGCGTGCATTTTCGCAACGCATCTGGCGTGCGGGCTGAGTGTAAGGATTGTCATATTCCACCGGGCGTTATTCCAACGCTTATTCGTAAAACTGAAGCCTTAAACGACCTCTATCACACCTTTATTTCTCCTTCTATCGATACTCCTGAAAAGTTTGCTGCCAAACGCCCGGAGCTGGCCCAGCGGGAGTGGGCGCGCATGAGCGCGAATAATTCAGCGGCGTGTAAATCCTGCCATAGCTATGAGGCAATGGATCATGGCAAGCAATCGGCAAATGCGGCGGCGCAAATGACCGCAGCGGCAGCAAAAGACAGTAACTGTATCGATTGTCACAAAGGAATTGCCCATCACAAACCCGATATGAGCAGCGGTTTTCGCGATCGCTATAAGCAACTACAGCGTCAAGGAGATACGCCAACGGATGCGACCACGCTGTTCTCATTAAGCGAAAAATCACTGGCGGCAACGGCAGAGAGTCCGGTCGGGAAGGCGCTGTTATTTCCCGCCACCGAGGTCAAGGTGCTGAAAAAAGAAGGCCGTAACGTGCAGCTCGAAATCACGGGCTGGCGTGAAAGCAAAGGACGCGGACGGGTGATCACCCAGTATATGGGGAAACGCGTTTTCTCCGCCGTTCTCGATGAGCCCCTGATGGTGAACGTAAAAGTGCTACAAACTCAGGTCGATCCTGACTCACATCAGGAATGGCAGCAGGTGAGCGTCACCGCCTGGACCACCGATCAGGACTTTATCAACACGCTCGCGCCAATCTGGGAGTACTCAGATCAAATGCTGCAATCCACCTGTAGCGCCTGTCATAGCACTCCTCCTACAACCCGATATACCGCTAACGGCTGGATCGCCGGACTGAAAGCCATGTCGACCTATTACCGGCTTAATCCGGTGGAGGAACGTACGTTGTTGAAATACCTCCAGACCCACGCCAGCGATGTGTCTGAAACCAACAAAAAGTAAGGATAATGTATGGATATTCATGACTTTAATCCGTCCCGCCGCCGTTTTCTCAACGGAATGCTGGCGGTGGGGGCTGCCAGCGCACTGGCGCCTAATCCGCTGATATCAAAAGTGTGGGCGGCGGGGGAAAATCCCGAACAGTGGATCCAATCTGGTTCGCACTATGGCGCTTTTGAAGCCAAAGTGGTCAACGGTGAGTGGACCGAAACCCGTCCGTTCAAACATGACAAATACCCCTGCGATATGCTGAACGCGGTGCGTGAAGTGGTTTACAACCCGTCGCGGGTGCGCTACCCAATGGTGCGTCTGGACTGGTTGCGTAAGCGTGAGAAGTCGGATCGCAGCCAGCGCGGAGATAACCGTTTTGTGCGGGTTAGTTGGGATCAGGCGCTGGATTTGTTTTACGAAGAGCTGGAGCGGGTGCAAAAAACCTATGGCTCATCAGGCGTATTTACCGGGCTTGCCGATTGGCAGATGGTGGGCAAATACCATAAAGCGGGCGGGGCGATGGACCGGGGACTTGGCCTGCATGGTAGCTATGTGACAACCGTCGGCGACTATTCTGCGGCAGCGGCACAAGTCATTTTACCGCATGTGATTGGTTCGCTGGAAGTTTATGAGCAGCAGACGTCGCTTCCGCTGGTGATTGAAAACAGCAATACCATCGTGCTGTGGGGCTGCGATCCGATCAAGAACCTGCAGATCGAGTTTTTGGTTCCCGATCACGATGCGTTTGGCTACTGGCAGCAGATTAAAGAGGCGGTAGCGCAGGGTAAGATGCGCGTTATCAGTGTCGATCCGGTGCGTAGCAAGTCGCAAAACTTTCTTGACTGCGAGCAGTTGGCGTTGCGGCCACAAACCGATGTGGCGTTAATGTTGGCGCTGGCGCATACCTTGTACGAAGAAAAATTGTACGACACGGCGTTTATTACCGATTACACCGTCGGCTTTGAGCAGTTTTTGCCGTATCTGCTGGGCGAAGCCGATAAACAGCCGAAAAATGCCGAATGGGCGGCAGAAATCTGCGGCCTGACGGCAGAGCAGATTCGAGACTTCGCCCGCCTGTTGGTGAAAGGCAGGACACAGTTTATGGGCGGTTGGTGCGTACAACGCATGCACCATGGTGAGCAGTATCCGTGGATGCTGGTGGTGCTGGCCAGCATGGTCGGTCAAATTGGTTTGCCCGGCGGCGGGGTAGGATTTGGCTGGCACTACAACGGTGGAGGTACGGTAACATCCGCCGGGCCTGTGCTCTCTGGACTGGGAGGGATCACGAATCCCCCGCAGGCAAAGTACAACGCGGATTTTCGCGGCGCATCGGAGCATATCCCCACTTCACGTATCGTTGACTGCCTGCTTGAGCCGGGCAAAAAAGTTGCCTTTAACGGCGAGACGTTAACATGGCCTGACATCAAAATGGCGATCTACAGTGCGGCAAATCCATTTCATGCGCAGCAGGACAGGAATCGCATGATCGACGCGTGGAAGAAGCTGGAAACCGTGGTGGTGTTGGATCATCAATGGACCGCGTCGTGCCGATTCGCCGATATCGTCCTGCCCGTTACCACCCGCTTTGAACGTAACGATATTGAGCAGTTCGGTACGCATTCGAATAAAGGGTTGATGGCGTTGCATCAGATCGTCAAACCGCAATATGAAGCGCGACATGATTTTGATGTGTTTGCCGGGCTGTGTAAGCGCTTTGACAAGGAAGCGGTGTACCGCGAAAACCGTGATGAAATGCAGTGGATACAGGTGCTTTATGATGAAGGCGTGAAGATGGGAGCGTCGCTCGGTGTCTCATTACCGGATTTCACAACGTTCTGGCAGGGTGACGGATATATTGAATATCCGCCGGGTCAGCCGTGGGTACGGCACGGTGAGTTTCGCGACCAGCCAGACCTGAATCCGCTGGGAACGCCGTCAGGTCTGATTGAAATCTACAGCAAAACCATCGCGGGCTTTGCCTATGAGGATTGTCCAGGGCATCCCGTGTGGATGGAACCCTTTGAGCGTACCCATAGCGGCAAAAAAGATAAATACCCGCTGCATCTGCAATCCTGCCATCCGGATAAACGTCTGCATTCCCAACTGTGCTCTAGCGAGGCGTTTCGCAACACCTATGCGGTTGCCGGAAGAGAGCCGCTTTATATCAGTGAACAGGATGCCACCGCTCGTGGCTTAAAAGCCGGTGATATCGCCCGCGTTTATAACGCTCGTGGTCAGGTACTGGCTGGCGTGGTTGTCAGTCCGGATTTTTCCCCTGGCGTGATTCGTATTCATGAAGGCGCGTGGTATTCCCCGCAGGAAGGGGGGAAAGCCGGGACATTATGCACCTATGGCGACCCGAACGTGCTGAGCGCGGATATAGGTACTTCACAATTGGCCCAGGGGCCTTCAGCGCATACCGTGCTGGTGGAGGTCGAGCGTTATCAGCAGAAAGCCCCGCAAGTGACGGCTTTCGGTGGTCCGCAGATTGTGAAAGAGGAGGGGACCAGTGCAGCATAAGCAAATTCATCAGCAGCGGGCGGCTGTGTACCAGTGGTTTTCGCAACTGTTATTTCGTGAGCTGGATGAAAAACAGCTCGCCAGTCTGGAAAACGGCGATAGCCAGGCTTGGATTGCCTCACTGGCGGCGGTTCCTGGAGTATCTGCCGAGGTTAAATGTTTTGAGCGTAGCCTGGGCCGGGTTTTGCGGCGCGACTCCCGACAGCTGGAGCTGGCAGCAGATTTTGCCTCGCTGTTTCTGCTGGCCCCGCCGGCTAGTGTTTCTCCCTATGCAGGGCACTATCCACACACGACAGCGGCAGAAGAACGTCGGCAAATGAATGTGTTGCTGATTGAGCAAGGTCTGGCAGCGAGAGAGAATGAGCCCTCCGATCATATTGCCGTGCAGTTGGCATTAATGGCGAGGATGGTTGCTAAAGAGGAGAGGCTATCGGCGCAATATTACTTTTTGCATCATCATATTCTGTGCTGGGCACCGTTATTTCGCGACGCTTGTCTGGTGCGGGATAACGAGGGGTTTTATCCTCAGGCGGTTAATCTGATAGAGCGTTTTATGCAAGAGGATGAACAGTATCTGGAGTCATTGCTGATGGATGATTTTTATCTCAGCAGCCAGTGCTGAAAATGAAAAAAGGGACAGCCTGCGCTGTCCCTTGCCGTCACTGCGCAGCAGAAAATTAATCTGCACGGCCCATATAGCGACGTTCTTCGATATGAATACGGATTTTTTCACCCGCACTTAGGTACTCAGGAACCTGGATCACCAGACCGGTGCTCAGGGTTGCTGGCTTGTTGCGCGCGCTCGCTGAAGCGCCTTTAATACCCGGTGAGGTTTCAACGATTTCCAGGTCTACAGTCTGCGGCAGTTCAAGCGCCAGCAGTTGGCCGTCCCAGGTCAGTACCTGCATGTCCGGCATACCGCCTTCCGGCATGAACAGCAGCTCTTCTTCAATCTGGTCTTTGGTGAAGGTATATGGGGTATAGTCTTCTTTATCCATAAAGATGTATTCGTTGCCATCGACGTAGGAGAAATCAACGCCACGACGGCTCAGAGTGACGGTATCCACGATATCGTCGCCTTTGAAGCGCTCTTCAACTTTCAGACCGGTACGCACATCAGAAAAACGCATTTTGTACAGCGTGGCAGCACCACGTGCGGACGGTGATTGAATATCGATATCTTTTACAATCAGCAGTTTGCCGTTGTAGTTCAGTACCATACCTTTTTTAATTTCGTTCGCTCTTGGCATCGAAAAAATCCTGTAGTGAGGAGTGTCTAAAATATCGCGTAAAACTACTCGCGCCGGGGCATTCAGGCAAGCGGAATTCATGCTTTTGCTGGTGCAAAAAAGGTGGTACTGTGCCCTTCCCGCACAATCCGATGGTTTACGATAAAGAGAGTACTGTATGGAATGCCGTCCGGATTGTGGTGCATGCTGCACCGCGCCTTCAATCTCCAGTCCCATCCCCGGTATGCCTGATGGCAAGCCCGCTAATACGCCCTGCGTTCAGTTGGATGAATCCCTGCGTTGCAAAATTTTTGTGTCGCCGCTACGACCAAAGGTGTGCGCCGGTTTACAGCCCAGTGCGGAAATGTGCGGGCGGACGACGCACCAGGCCATGGTTTATCTCATCGAGCTTGAAGCGCTAACCGCGCCTTAAACGTCCTTGATGCGCGCCAGGCACGCGACGGTGGCGACGATCATCACCAGTGCAAACCAGAACACCGCGTGATAGTTCCAAATTTCAGCGGCAATTCCCGCCAGCGATCCGGCAATAATCCAGCCCACGCGAATGGTATTCGTATAGAGGGTGGTGGCTGAACCCGCCTGTCCCGGCATCAGGTCCTGGAAATAGAGCATACCAATCCCGCCGAGAATACCGATGTAAATCGCGTTCAGCAGCTGTAAGCCAAGCAATATCGCCGGAGAGTGAGCCAGCAGCATACCGGCATAAAAGAAGAATCCGGCAACGACGGCAATTCTCATCAACAGACGTTTACCCAGACGCTTTGCAAAATAGCCAGCAATCAACATGGTCGGGATTTCCAGACCGGCTGCGGTGCCCATCATGATGCCAGCCAGTTTTTCCGGCAGATGCAGTTCGTTGATGATAAACAGCGGCATATTAATGATATAGAGACTATTGGTTCCCCACATTAATGTGCAGATAACAAACAGCAGCAACGTGTCGCGTCGATTGCGGCGCGGGGCCTCAACTGCGCCTGTCGCGAGAAGCACGTTTTTACTCATTGAGGGTAAAAACAGCCAGACCATTACGCCGCAGACAACAAACGCCACCGCCGCGCTGAGATACATCACTGTAAAGCTGAATCCCATGGCCAGCGCGTAGGCCAGCGGCGGGCCAATTACCCAGGCTAGCGAAACCTGTGCACGTAATATTGAGCTGAACATGACGGCTTCCCGACCTGTGCGGTCGGCGTGTTCACGGGCGAGAGCAAACATTTGCGGGTTGGCGGTCGATCCAAAGCTGCTGAGGAATACCCCGACAAACAGCAAGATAAAATAATTACGATTCCAGGCAAATAGCACGCAGGCCAGCATCCCCAGCACGCAGCAAAACACAATCAGGTTCTTGCGATCGCCTTTTCTATCTGAACGTCCGGCCAGAAACTGACTTACCAGAATACCGATCACAGCGCTACCGGTAAAAAAGAACCCGACCATGCCGGGACGGGCGTGGACTTCATCCGTCAGAAAAAGGCTGAGCGTTGGCGTCTGCAACGCACCGGCGATACCCGTCAGAAATGCGACAAGCAGGAACGCCGAAGACGTTAAATCAAACGCCTTGGGTGTGGCGGCTACGGGGGTGTTATGCATGTTTTGATATCAATGATGTGAAGAGACGCGGAGTTTACGCCGCTTGTCAGAAAATAAACAGGGAGCCAAATCAAAATCGGCATCAAAAATCAAAATAGCATTTCAGTCAAAGAATGCTGCTTGCTGACGTTGCTGAATCTGACAAGCTGACGGCGTTTTTGCGTCAGCAATTTTTTCTCCTCCGCAGAGAAAATGTGCGTTATCTCTAAATTCAGCAAGTAATTTGTCAACTTTACTTGTGTGCTGAAGAAAAAAGAGCAAGACTTCTTGAAACGTTTCAGCGTCATCTTGCCTTAACTGATGGAGTCGGGTGACGCCTTTTTTCTCATGTTGGCTGAATCGTTTCAATTCAGCGGGAGAGGAGAATCATGTTCCAGTTATCTGTTCAGGATATTCACCCGGGCGAACAGGCCGGGAATAAAGAAGAGGCTATTCGCCAGGTTGCCGCTGCCTTAGTGCAGGCGGGTAACGTCGCGGAAGGCTACGTCGATGGCATGCTGGCGCGCGAACAACAGACGTCCACGTTCCTCGGCAACGGTATTGCGATTCCTCACGGTACGACGGACACGCGCGATCAGGTACTGAAAACCGGTGTGCAGGTATTTCAGTTTCCGCAGGGCGTGGCCTGGGGCGAAGGGCAGGTTGCTTATGTGGCAATCGGCATCGCCGCAAGTTCTGATGAACACCTCGGTTTACTGCGTCAGCTGACACACGTGCTGAGCGATGACTCCGTCGCTGAACGGCTGAAATCTGCGACCACGGCGGAAGAACTGCGTGCGCTGCTGATGGGTGAAAAGCAAAGTGAACAGCTGAAGCTTGATAACGAAACGCTGTCGCTGGATGTCGTGGCCAACTCGCTGGTGACGCTGCAGGCACTCAACGCGGCACGGCTGAAAGAAGTCGGTGCGGTTGACGCCACCTTTGTGGCCAGAGCAATCAATGAGCAACCGATGAATCTCGGTCAGGGGATCTGGCTGAATGACTGTGCTGAAGGTAACGTGCGTAGCGCCGTTGCGGTTAGTCGTGCAGCAACAGCGTTCGATGTACAAGGTGAAGCGGCAGCCTTGCTGGTGACCGTCGCCATGAATGACGATCAACCGGTTGCGGTACTGAAGCGCCTTGGCGATCTGCTGCTGAATAATAAAGCTGACCGTTTGTTGAAAGCTGATGCGGCAACGGTGCTGGCGCTGCTGACCAGCGATGACGCCTTAACTGATGATGTACTGAGCGCCGAATTTATTGTGCGCAATGAGCATGGTTTACATGCCCGCCCGGGCACCATGCTGGTGAATACGATTAAACAATTTAACAGTGAAATTACCGTGACAAATCTTGATGGAACCGGCAAGCCGGCGAATGGACGCAGTCTGATGAAAGTTGTGGCGTTAGGCGTGAAGAAAGGACATCACCTGCGCTTTACTGCACAGGGCGAAGATGCTGAACAGGCGCTGAAGGCGATTGGCGAAGCCATCGCAGCAGGTCTTGGGGAGGGCGCGTAATGAGCAGACGTGTTGCTACTATCACCCTTAACCCGGCCTACGACCTGGTGGGTTTCTGCCCGGAAATTGAACGCGGTGAAGTGAACCTGGTTAAAACCACCGGTCTGCATGCGGCAGGGAAAGGGATCAACGTCGCTAAGGTTTTGAAGGATTTAGGTATCGATGTCACTGTGGGTGGCTTCCTGGGTAAAGACAACCAGGATGGTTTTCAGCAGTTGTTCAGCGAGCTGGGCATTGCCAACCGTTTTCAGGTCGTGCAGGGCCGTACCCGTATTAACGTCAAGCTGACCGAAAAAGACGGTGAAGTATCTGACTTCAACTTCTCCGGCTTTGAAGTCACCCCGGCTGACTGGGAACGCTTTGTAAATGATTCGCTGAGCTGGCTGGGCCAGTTCGACATGGTGTGCGTCAGCGGCAGTTTGCCAACCGGCGTGAGCCCGGAAGCCTTCACCGACTGGATGACGCGCCTGCGTAGTCAGTGTCCTTGCATTATCTTTGATAGTAGTCGTGAAGCGTTGGTAGCAGGTCTGAAAGCGGCGCCATGGCTGGTGAAGCCAAACCGTCGCGAACTGGAAATCTGGGCCGGTCGTAAGCTGCCGGAAATGAAAGATGTGATTGAAGCGGCGCATGCGCTTCGCGAGCAGGGGATCGCTCATGTGGTGATTTCACTCGGCGCGGAAGGTGCGCTGTGGGTTAACGCCTCAGGAGAGTGGATTGCTAAACCGCCGTCAGTTGAGGTGGTCAGCACCGTCGGTGCGGGTGATTCAATGGTTGGCGGTCTGATTTACGGCCTGCTGATGCGTGAGTCCAGCGAACATACCCTGCGTCTGGCGACGGCTGTTGCCGCCCTGGCGGTAAGCCAAAGTAATGTAGGCATTACCGATCGTCCTCAGTTGGCCGCAATGATGGCGCGTGTCGACTTAAAACCGTTTAACTGACAGCAGGAGAGGCATAATGAAAACGCTGCTGATTATTGACGCTAATCTCGGCCAGGCTCGCGCTTACATGGCGAAAACCCTGCTTGGAGCGGCGGCACAGAAAGCACATCTGGAAATTATTGATAATCCGAATGATGCCGAACTGGCAATTGTTCTGGGCGATACGCTTCCTGCCGACAGTTCGCTGAATGGCAAAAAAGTCTGGCTGGGCGACATTGGTCGTGCGGTTGCGCATCCTGAACTCTTCCTCAGCGAAGCTAAAGGCCATGCAAAACCTTACAGTGCCCCGGTTGCAACAGCAGCTGTGGCCAGCAGTGGTCCAAAACGCGTGGTGGCGGTGACGGCTTGTCCGACCGGTGTTGCTCATACGTTTATGGCCGCTGAAGCGATTGAAACTGAAGCGAAAAAACGTGGCTGGTGGGTGAAGGTTGAAACCCGAGGTTCTGTTGGCGCAGGTAACGCTATTACGCCGGAAGAGGTGGCTCAGGCTGATCTGGTGATTGTGGCAGCTGACATTGAAGTTGATCTGGCGAAGTTTGCCGGCAAACCGATGTATCGCACCTCTACCGGTCTTGCGTTGAAGAAAACAAAGCAGGAGCTGGACAAAGCGCTGGAAGAAGCAACACCGTACCAGCCAACCGGTAAAGCGCAGACTTCAGCAACCGAAAGTAAGAAAGAGAGCGCGGGGGCGTATCGTCACCTGCTGACGGGCGTCTCTTATATGCTGCCGATGGTAGTTGCTGGCGGCCTGTGTATTGCACTCTCGTTCGCTTTTGGTATCGAAGCGTTTAAAGAGCAGGGTACGCTGGCGGCGGCGCTGATGCAGATTGGCGGTGGTTCAGCCTTCGCGCTGATGGTGCCGGTACTGGCAGGTTATATCGCGTTTTCCATCGCTGACCGTCCGGGTCTGACGCCGGGTCTTATCGGCGGTATGCTGGCGGTAAGCACCGGTTCCGGCTTTATTGGCGGGATTATTGCTGGTTTCCTTGCCGGTTATGTGGCGAAGCTTATCAGCACGAAGCTGAAACTCCCGCAGAGTATGGAAGCGCTGAAACCGATCCTGATCATTCCGCTGTTCTCAAGCCTGGTGGTTGGCCTGGCCATGATTTACCTGATCGGCAAACCGGTGGCGGGTATTCTGGAAGGTTTGACTCACTGGCTGCAAACCATGGGTACGGCCAATGCGGTGCTGCTTGGCGCGATTCTTGGCGGCATGATGTGTACCGACATGGGTGGTCCGGTTAACAAGGCGGCGTATGCTTTCGGTGTGGGTCTGCTGAGTACACAAACTTATGCGCCGATGGCGGCCATCATGGCTGCGGGTATGGTACCTCCGCTGGCTCTGGGTCTGGCAACGCTGGTTGCGCGTCGTAAGTTCGACAAAGCGCAGCAGGAAGGCGGAAAAGCTGCGCTGGTACTGGGTCTGTGCTTTATCACCGAAGGGGCAATCCCGTTCGCTGCCCGTGACCCAATGCGCGTTCTGCCTTGCTGTATCGTTGGTGGTGCGATTACCGGGGCTATCTCGATGGCGGTGGGTGCGAAGCTGATGGCGCCACACGGCGGGCTGTTTGTCCTGTTAATCCCAGGTGCAATCACGCCGGTGTTGGGATACCTGCTGGCAATTATTGCCGGTACGCTGGTAGCCGGTCTCTCCTACGCGGTGCTGAAGCGCCCGGAAGCTGAGGTTGTGGCAAAGGCGGCCTGATTTAACGTCAATACCAGGGGCAGAGAATTCTCTGCCCCTTTTTTATGCTTTTACCTATACCGTTGCAGCATCGCCACAATAATCCATCCAGCCTTAATAAAACGGGTCAGGTAATCATTGGCGCGATGATAAAACCAAAGGCAACGCCAGCAATGATCCCACCCAGTCCTGGCAGCATAAACGGATGGTTTAAGACATACTTGCCCACGCGCGTTGTCCCTGTGGTGTCGAACTCCATTGCCGCCAGCGAAGTCGGGTATGTTGGTAGAACAAACACCCCGGTTACCGCCACATAGGAGGCCAGAATTGCCCATGTAGGCACGCCGAGCGCAACGGCCAGAGGGATGATCAGCGGCGTGGTGGCGCCTTGCGAGTAGAGAAGTGCACAGGTACCAAACAGCACCAGTGCCAACAGCATGGGATAAGCCCGTAGAATATCGCCTGCGATATCCTTAATCTCCGCTAAGTGGGCATCAATGAAGGTCGTTCCCAGTGTAACAATCCCGAGAATGACCGCCAGTGAACTCATCCCTGATCTAAACGTGGATGTCAGGACAATAGCATCGGTTGATGTTTTGCATAACACCACCATCAGGCAAGCGGCAGCCAACATACAGATAATGATGATATCCCGGGTATTCATTGGGTTGCCTGCATCGAATCCAGGGCGTAGCTGCGGGCAGGCGGCAAGAATAACGATGACGACCGTTGCCAGCATAAACAGGGCGACCGAGAGTTTGGCACCCGGCGTGGTGCTGTTTTGCCCTTCATATTTACGCACTAATCCTTTTTGCAGGCGTTCCAGATAGACTTCATCATCCTGAAGCTCGCATCCCTGACGTGAGGCGATAAAAGCGGCAACCATCGCGGCGACAAACGAAGCTGGTAGACATACCGCCATGACCTGAATAAAGGTGATACCGTTGCCCTCCATAATGGTCAGCATCGCCGCCATTGCGGCACTGATCGGCGAACCGGATATCGCCACCTGGGAGGCGACTACGGATCCGGCGAGCGTACGAGAAGGGCGGATACCGGACTCTTTGGCGACTTCGGCAATCACTGGCAGGGTAGAAAATACAATGAACCCTGTTCCGGCCATTATGGTCATCGACCAGGTGATAATCGGTGCAATAATATTGATATATTTAGGGTTACGCCGCATGACATTACCGGCAACACGAACCAGATAATCCATACCTCCTGCGGCCTGTAGCGCCGATGCTGCCACGACAACTGTCATAATAATAAGGATAACGTCAACGGGTGGCGAGCCAATTTGCAGATCAAATCCCAACGTTAAAATAGCCAGCCCCAGACCACCGCATAAACCGATACCTATTCCGCCGAGGCGGATACCAAAAAATATTGCACCCAACACGACGATAATTTCTAACCAAACCATAATGGCCTCCGCCAGAGAATAATTTGTTATTAAAATAAGTGGTTGTTTAATGCTTTATTTATCTGGTAATGGCTGTTATTGCGCCAGAAGATGATGTTTTCCAACTCGTTTTTCGTACCATTTAATACCGGCGCGAACTAATGATCCGGTTGAGTCAATATATTTATCTGGAGACTTTCTGACTGCGTCGGCAAGAATGACGGGGACTTCAGTACATCCCAGTACAATGATTTGTGCGCCGCGTGAGAAGAGCACTTCAGCCTGTTCATTCATCAGCGTTTGTGCCCGCTTAAGGTCGCCGGCTTTTAAGCAATAAATACTTTCCATGACCTTTTCCTGATCGGATGAATCAGGACTGATGCAGGTTAAACCAAGAGATTCTATGCCTTTTTGGTAGAGTCCCATGTAAAGGGTGGCGTTAGTAGCAAGTAAACCGATACGTGATTTTCCGCAGTTTTTGACCTCATTCATGGTTGTTTCAACGATACTGAGTAACTCTGTATGACAGCACTCTTTTAATTCATTAAACCAAAAATGGGCGGTATTACAGGGGATCACAATACACTCCGCACCAGCATCTTCCAGTTTGTGCATATAATCACGCATTGCCGGAAGTGGGGAATGACCATGATGCATTAACGCATCAGTTCGGTCTGGAATATCAGGGATGGATGAAATAATTAATGGAATATGTTCCTGATCGCGTTGCGCTGCGGTAAAGGTGACGAATTTATTAAAAAGATCGACGGTTGCAGCAGGCCCCATACCACCAAGTACGCCAATTAAACCTTTCACGATATATACCTCTATTTACCGATATTTAATATTCAGAGCTGGTGTCTATCTGGTGCTTATGTTTAACAGCAGAGTGTCGTGAGGAGAAATGCAATAATGTTTGGTTCAATGCAAAAAACGCATGAGTGTGATGTCTTTTACCACCTCAGCTGGCCGGCAATCAGCCAGAGGCCCGACGTTACGCGGTGGGTGAGCGGTCGTGGTCGATGAGTAAAGAAACATGTTAATGTCAAAAACGAAGGCGTTATGCAAAAAACGAATCACCAGATACTGATGTTGAATATCATCTCCGGGAATATTCAGGCATGATGCTTAAGACTAATCGACATATTTAAACATCCGCGTGACAGGTATGAAAAATATCGAGACCAAATGGTTATATGACTTTCTGACGCTGGAAGCGTGCCGTCATTTTTCCCAGGCCGCAGAGGAGCGCAACCTATCCCAACCGGCATTTAGCCGGCGGATCAAGGCGCTCGAATCCGCCGTTGGGGTGCTGCTGTTTGACCGTACGACGAGTCCACTGCAGCTGACAGAGGAGGGTAAGTTGTTCCATTCGCAAACCCGTAGCCTGCTGCAACAACTGGAATGCAATTTAGATGAGCTAAGTGGTCACAACCTGCTTGGCGTTCCCAATATCAAAATAGCGGCAGCGCATTCTCTGTCGCTGACGATGTTGCCCAGATTGGTACATTCAATGTCGGCATGGGGCGAGGAGTTTGTTTACCACGTCGAAGCGATTGACGTAGTCCAGGCGGTGAATACGCTACGCGAGGGGAAAAGTGATTTTATTATCTCCTTTCGCGATGAAGACTTAATGCAGTCACCTTTCTGCGGCTTGAAGGTTTTTGAGTCTGAACTGTATCCCGTCTGTGCTGCGGATGCACAGGGTAAGGCGTTGTTTGATATCTATCAGCCGCAGGTGCCGATTCTGAACTACACCAGCACATCCTACATGGGAAGATTGGTTAACCGTCACCTGGCGGAGGTGGGCAGTATTTCGGCGCGTACGCTGTTTATGTCTTCGATGAGTGAGCTATTGAAGAATATGGCATTAGATGGTCATGGTATCGCCTGGCTGCCAGCGTGGACGATCGTGAACGAATTGCGCGATAAGCGCCTGGTTTGTCTGGACACGCCGGAGTTGATGGTGCCAATTCAGGCCTATATTTACCGAATGGATACCCGTTTGAATAAAACGGCTGAGCATTTCTGGCGGATTTTGTACAACCATATGCCAGAGGATCTGGTTACGCTCACTTGATACGCGCCAGCTTGTCTGGCGCGCGGAGATCGTTACGCCACTGCTTTTTCTGTTTGCTGGGCTTTCAGCCAGGCGATCTCTTCGGCCCAGATATCCGGATTAATGGTTTCCAGCACCATTGGAATACCGTCAAAACGATTATCCTGCATAATCCAACGGAAGGCATCATGGCCAATATTGCCTTCACCCAGGCTGTGATGACGGTCAACGCGACTGCCAAACGCGCTCTTGGCGTCGTTCAGGTGCATACCGCGTAGATACTTGAAACCGACAATACGTTCAAATTCCGCAAACGTTTTTTCGCACTCTTCTGCGGAACGCAAATCGTAACCCGCCGCGAAAGCGTGGCAGGTATCAATGCAGACGCCGACGCGGGACTTATCTTCGACGCCGTCAATTATGGCGGCCAGGTGCTCAAACTTGAATCCCAGATTACTACCTTGCCCGGCGGTATTTTCGATAACTGCCGTAACGCCCTGGGTCTGAGCGAGGACGATGTTGATGGATTCGGCAATGCGCGCCAGACATTCATCTTCCGGGATCTGCATCAAATGGCTGCCAGGGTGAAAGTTCAGCAGGGATAAGCCAAGCAGTTCACAGCGTTGCATTTCATCAAGAAACGCATCACGCGATTTTTCCAGCGCATCGCTGACCGGGTGACCGAGGTTAATCAGGTAACTGTCGTGAGGCAGGATTTGTGCAGAGGTGTAGTGGTACTTCTCACAGGCAGATTTGAAATCATCAATGATTTC
This sequence comes from Citrobacter sp. Cpo089, assembly GCF_030332695.1. NCBI lineage: Bacteria > Pseudomonadati > Pseudomonadota > Gammaproteobacteria > Enterobacterales > Enterobacteriaceae > Citrobacter > Citrobacter sp. Cpo089. The sequence goes on from NZ_JAOWHJ010000002.1 coordinate 177,646, forward strand.
GGTGGTCAGCGGCGCGGCACGCCACTGGCGCTGATTCTTGGTGAACAGGGCGAATGCGGCCGCTTCGATTTCTGCGGCTCGAATAGCGGCGTTAGCCAGACCGCCAGCGGCGCTTACGTGCGCTCCGATGTATTTCATAAATTTAACCCGCCATACTCAAATACAAAAAGGGAGAGTATAGCGGGTTAATGGAGGTGAGTCGTGATCGTTTATGCCATCAGGGCGTGGACAGCGACGTTAATCGCAGCACCACCGACAATCAACCAGACAAACAGCAGCAGGGCCATCAGTAACGGTTTGGCACCGGCTTTTTTCAGTGCGCTAACGTGAGTGGTTAACCCCAGTGCAGCCATTGCCATTGCCAGCAAAATGGTGTCCAGCGTTACCAGCATGTTCACAACCGACTGCGGCAGCAGGTGGAACGAGTTAAAAATCGCGACCACAATGAACAGGATGGCAAACCATGGAATAGTGATTTTGCTTTTCTCACCACCCGTAGCCGGAGACAGTTGTTTAACGCGAGCTGCCAGCAGGATGAGGAACGGTGCCAGCATCATGACGCGCAGCATTTTGGCAATAACCGCGGCGTTTTCTGCATCCGGGTTAATGGCGTGCCCGGCAGCCACTACCTGCGCCACTTCATGCATGGTGGAACCAATGTAAATGCCGTAGGTTTCTGGGCTAAACCAGTGTGCCAGCAGCGGATACATTGCCGGGTACAGGAAGATAGCGATGGTACCGAAGATCACCACGGTGGCGACAGCGACGGTTACCTTACTGGCTTCCGCTTTCACTACCGGCTCGGTTGCCAGCACGGCGGCGGCACCGCAAATGCTGCTCCCCGCGCCAATCAGCCAGCTGGTGTGGCGGTCCAGACCAAACACTTTTTGCCCTAGGAAACAGGCAATCATAAAGGTACTGCTCAGCGTTAACACATCAATCACGATACCGCTGACGCCGACGTCAGCAATTTGCGCGAAGGTGAGGCGGAAGCCGTAGAGGATGATCCCCAGACGTAATAGATGTTGTTTAGCAAACAGCACGCCGCCGTCACAGCTTTTCCAGATGTGCGGATAGACGGTGTTGCCGAGGACCATCCCCAACAAGATTGCTAAGGTGAGGGCGCTGAACCCGGCACCTGCGACGGCGGGAATAGATCCACCCCATAAGGCAACCCCAGTGATAACTGCACTCAGGGCAAGCCCCGGAATAAAATGCCACGCTGTACGACGATGAGTCTGCAAGGTGAGTTCTGTCATATCCTTCTCCTTTATCTGGGTAAAAGAGTACGGCGAAGTGGTTTAAAAATAAAATTGATTATATATTTATAATTAATCTATATAAGTGGTATATCCGTCATACTTCAAGTTGCATGTGCGTTGGCTGCGCTCGTTCACCCCAGTCACGTACTTAAGTACGCTCCCGGGGATGCACTCTCTTGCCGCCTTCCTGCAACTCGAATTATTTAGGGTATAAGTAACGGATATCCGGTGGAAAACGACTATGCATATCACCCTGCGACAACTTGAAGTGTTTGCTGAGGTACTAAAAAGCGGTTCAACGACCCAGGCGTCTGTCATGCTGGCATTGTCGCAGTCGGCGGTGAGTGCGGCACTTACCGATCTGGAAGGGCAACTCGGCGTGCAACTGTTTGACCGTGTCGGTAAACGACTGGTGGTCAACGAGCACGGGCGTTTGCTCTACCCACGAGCGTTGGCGTTACTTGAGCAAACAACCGAAATCGAACAGCTTTTTCGCGAAGATAATGGTGCCATTCGGGTCTATGCCAGTAGCACCATTGGTAACTATATCTTGCCTGCTATGATCGCCCGCTATCGGCAGGATTTTCCTGATTTGCCGCTCGAGCTGAGCGTGGGTAACAGTCAGGATGTGATTAATGCGGTGCTGGATTTTAGGGTAGATATCGGACTGATCGAAGGGCCTTGTCACAGTACTGAAATTATTTCTGAACCGTGGCTGGAAGACGAGCTGGTGGTGTTTGCCGCACCGTCGTCACCGCTCACAAAGGGGCCTGTTACGCTGGAACAGCTGGCTGCTTCGCCGTGGATCCTGCGTGAACGAGGATCGGGTACGCGCGAACTGGTGGATTACCTGCTGCTGTCTCATCTGCCGAGATTTCAGATGGCAATGGAGTTGGGTAACTCCGAGGCCATTAAGCATGCGGTGCGTCATGGTCTCGGGATCAGCTGCTTGTCGCGTCGGGTTATTGCGGAGCAGTTGCAGGCGGGAACGCTGAGCGAAGTTCCCGTGCCGCTGCCGCGTTTAGTCCGTACTCTCTGGCGCGTGCATCACAGGCAAAAACACATCTCCAATGCCATTACGCGTTTTTTACATTACAGCGATCAGGTCGAGCTGGGCGAATAGGGCGCTTACTGTCGTAATGTCACCTCTGTAGAACGGCGGTTATAACTTAACCGCCTTACACCGCATATTTTCTGCTTTACTTATAATCCGCGGCCAGTCATGAAGGTCTCTTATAACAGCGTATTTGTGCCGGAAGAATGCCATTTCGTCTGCTACAATCGCGCCTCATTTTTTGGATGGATAGCATTTTCACATGGTTTCCGAAACTAAAACCACAGAAGCGCCCACGCTACGTCGTGAACTGAAGGCGCGTCACCTGACGATGATTGCCATTGGAGGTTCCATCGGTACAGGTCTTTTCGTTGCATCTGGTGCAACTATTTCTGCAGCGGGTCCAGGCGGCGCGTTGTTCTCTTATATTCTGATCGGTCTGATGGTGTACTTCCTGATGACCAGCCTCGGTGAACTGGCTGCCTATATGCCGGTTTCCGGCTCGTTTTCCACCTACGGTCAGAACTACGTAGAAGAAGGCTTTGGCTTCGCGCTGGGCTGGAACTACTGGTACAACTGGGCGGTAACGATTGCTGTTGACCTGGTGGCCGCACAGCTGGTGATGAGCTGGTGGTTCCCGGACACGCCGGGCTGGATCTGGAGTGCGCTGTTCCTCGGCGTTATCTTCCTGCTGAACTACATTTCCGTTCGCGGGTTTGGTGAAGCGGAATATTGGTTCTCACTGATCAAAGTTACCACCGTCATTATCTTCATCGTGGTTGGTGTGATGATGATTTTCGGTATCTTCAAAGGCGCTCAGCCGGTGGGCTGGAGCAACTGGACGACCGGCGATGCACCGTTTGCCGGTGGTTTTGCTGCGATGATTGGCGTGGCGATGATAGTCGGCTTCTCCTTCCAGGGGACAGAGCTTATCGGTATCGCGGCTGGCGAATCTGAAGATCCTGAAAAGAACATTCCACGTGCGGTACGTCAGGTATTCTGGCGAATCCTGCTGTTCTATGTGTTCGCAATTTTGATTATCAGCCTGATCATTCCGTATACCGATCCAAGCCTGCTGCGTAACGATGTAAAAGACATCAGCGTTAGCCCGTTCACGCTGGTATTCCAGCATGCGGGTCTGCTGTCTGCGGCAGCGGTGATGAACGCAGTTATCCTGACGGCGGTGCTGTCCGCAGGTAACTCCGGGATGTACGCCTCCACGCGTATGCTTTACACCCTGGCATGTGACGGTAAAGCGCCGCGTATTTTCGGCAAACTGTCTCGTGGCGGCGTACCGCGTAACGCGCTGTATGCGACCACCGTGGTGGCGGGGCTGTGCTTCCTGACTTCAATGTTTGGCAACCAGACCGTGTACCTGTGGCTGCTGAATACTTCCGGGATGACGGGCTTTATCGCCTGGCTGGGGATTGCTATTAGCCACTATCGCTTCCGTCGCGGTTATGTACTGCAGGGGCACGATGTGAAGGATCTGCCGTACCGTTCTGGCTTCTTCCCGCTGGGTCCGATCTTCGCCTTTGTGCTGTGCCTGATTATCACCCTGGGTCAGAACTACGAAGCGTTCCTGAAAGACAGCATTGACTGGGGCGGCGTGATGGCTACCTATATCGGTATCCCGCTGTTCCTGATTATCTGGTTTGGCTATAAGCTGACCAAAGGAACCCGTTTTGTTCGCTACAGCGAAATGAAATTCCCGGGCCGCGTAAAGAAGTAACAGTATAAAAAAGCATAACAAAAACCCCGGCATGATGAGTGCCGGGGTTTTTTATTGCGCCTAACTTAGAAGCTGTAAGTCATGCCAACCGTGTAACGACGTCCATCAAGGACGGTGTCGTAGGTATCGTAATCGATTTGTTTATCCAGCACGTTATACACGCCAGCGGTCATCAACAGATCCTTGGTAGCATAGTAACGTAAACCAACGTCGACCTGAGTATAGGACGGGGTGCCCTGTGCCATGGAGGTACGGCTCAGGTATTCAGACGTTTTCCCGCGCAGATTCAGACGGCTCCAGAAACCGAGATCCTGCGTAGCCTGCCAGTCCAGTGTCGTGTTAAACATATGCTTCGGCATTTTGTTCAACGGTTGGCCTGAGAACTGACCGCTTTTCTGCTCAGATTCTGTGTAGGTGTAGTTCGCGGTCCAGTTGACGTCAGAGGTTATTTTCCAGCCGAAGGTGGATTCTACGCCGCGCATATTGGCTTTATCGACGTTAACGCGATCGCTGACGAAGTCATAATGGGTGCCGCCGATGGTGCAGGCCGGATCGGAACTGCTGTTACAACGGCGAACTTCGGTGATTTTGTTTTTAAAGTCGGTATTGAACAACGTAACGCCTGCGTTGAGGTCGTTGCCGTTATCCCACAGTAAACCGATCTCTTCGCTGAGGCTTTTCTCCGGTTTCAGGTCTGGGTTGCCGACAATGATTCCGTTCAGACGACCGCCGCCGGTGACCTGTCCCCAACTGGCAGAAGACTGGCGCAGATCCGGTGCGCGATAGCCCGCGGAAACGCCGCCTTTTAAGGTCCACTGATCGCTCAGATGCCATACGCCATAGCCGCGCGGCGTCCAGTTGTCACCGTAGTTTTCATCCTTATCCATACGCAGACCGCCGGTCAGCGTGAAGGTATCGGTAACGGCCCATTCATCTTCAGCAAACAGCGCCCAGCTCCAGCGAGTCAGTTTGTTCAGTCCATCAGCCGCTTGCAGCTGGTTGCCATTATCGCGCAGTTTTTCATAACGGTATTGCCCGCCCAACGTCAGGGTGTGCGCCCCAAGGAATACCTGGTTCTGGTTATTGAAAATCGTGTTGTAGGACTTCATCTGGCGACCGGGGTTGTCGGTCTCTTCCTGCTGGACATAGCTGGTGGAGTTGAAGTCGTCGTAATAACCGCTGTGGGTTATTGAGTACGTGGTGTGCACATACTTGTTTTCGCTTTTACTGTTGGGCTTACAGCTTCCGTTGCGGCAGTTTTCCTCGGCCATGGATTTGCCCGGCGTACTGTCGCGATCCTGCAATTCACGTGCGTAATCGAAATCGATGTCGTTTTTATCATCTGGCGTAAAGTTCAGGGTTAATCCCCCGCTACGCATACGCTGTTCATTGTAGCCATTTACGATTTCATCTTCCGCGCGGTGGGAGAATAATCCGGTCACCTTCGCGCCAAGTAATCCGTCAATCAGTGGTCCAGACGCATAGGCGTTGGTCTGGTAAATATCGCCGGAGTCTCTGTCTTCCTGGAAAGTGGCATCGCCGTGCAAAGAGCCGGTCCAGGCTTTAGTATTCGACACTTTTTTGGTGATGACGTTAATGACGCCGCCCATCGCATCGGAGCCGTAGAGGGATGACATCGGGCCGCGGATTACCTCGATACGCTCGATGGATTCCAGCGGCGGCAGCCAACCTTGCTCAATACCTGAGTTGTCGCTGTTAGGACGTGTACCGCGGGTGCTGATGCGTTTACCGTTGACCAGGAAGAGTGTGTATTGTGAAGCCATACCGCGAATACTGATATCGCTACTGCTCCCCCCGCCAGTGACGACGACGCCAGGGACATCTTTTAGCGCATCGGTGACATCTCGATAGGCTTTGTCCTCAATCTGCTGCTTGGTAATAACAGATATTGAAGCCGGGGCATCCTGAATTTTCTGCTCGAAACCGGTAGCGGTAACGACCACGGTGTCTTGTTCAGCGGCATGGCCGAGTGATGGGAGGCAGGCGACGCATACTGCGGCAGCTACAGCCTTAACGTGAGGTATAGTCATTTGTATCATTCCATTTAAATGAATCAAACTGCGCGTCATGTGAAAGGCCATGACAATTGTATGTATTTGTCTTTTAAGGACTCTTTTCAGTAAAGAAGCGGGGGGATTGTACAAAAGTATGAATATTTGTAAACACAAATGATAATAGAAATCATTTGTGTTTGATATGGTTTGGGGTGAAATACTTTTTTAATCAATAAGATAGTGGGGGAAGAAAAAAGGAGAAAAAGTGAAGGAATGATGGAGAAATGAAGAGGGCTTCCGCCCTCAACTAAGAAATTACTTCAGCAAATACTGGGCGTGGAAGCGCAGGTGATCCTCAATAAACGACGCAATAAAGTAATAGCTATGGTCGTAACCAGGCTGGATGCGTAGCGTCATTGGCCAAGCGGTCTGACGGGCAGTTTCGGCTAGTACCGCGGGCTGCAACTGATCGGCAAGAAACTGATCGCTGTCTCCCTGATCGATTAGCGTCGGGATCGCGTCTGCGGGTTTGCTGGCCAGCATCAACGCGCAGCTATCCCACTCTGCCCACTGTGTTTTATCTTCGCCCAGATAAGCGCTAAAAGCCTTCTCACCCCACGGAACACGACAAGGGTTTACGATCGGCGCAAAGGCGGAAACGCTGGTGTATCTCCCGGGATTTTTCAGCGCCATAATCAATGCGCCGTGGCCGCCCATGGAGTGTCCGCTGATGGCGCAGCGATCGCTGACGTTAAACTGCGACTGAATCAGTGCCGGAAGCTCATCACGCAGATAGTCATACATACGAAAATGCGTTGCCCACGGCTGCTGGGTGGCATTGAGGTAAAATCCTGCCCCTTGACCTAAATCGTAGCCATCATCGTTGGCAACCTGCTCGCCGCGCGGGCTGGTGTCCGGCATCACGAGAACAATACCCAGCTCAGCCGCGATGCGCTGCGCGCCTGCTTTGGTGGTGAAGTTTTCATCATTACAGGTCAGGCCCGACAGCCAGTACAGCACCGGAGGCGCGGCGTTATCACGGGGTGGTGGAAGAAAAATACTGAAGGTCGTGGCGCAATTTAACGTGGTGGAGTCGTGACGCCAGCGTTGCTGCCAGCCTTCAAAACAGCGGTGCTCTTCAAGCATTTCCATGCGTGGCTCCTTGTTGTGTTGAACCTGAATGTGTTTGCGAACTCATCATAATACAGATTATTCATAGCACTGTGAGTAACTTTCACTTCCGCATTGAGCAAACATACTTCATCATCTATATAACTTTACATTAACACTCGACGTCACCGGGCTGAAAGACAAGTGAAATCAGCGACGCTGAAAGGCTGTGCCAATTTCAATAATTATCACGGTGAATACTGGATTATGTGCGCCGCCTCACGCACAATGTTCTGGCTGTGACACAGCCTAAAAACTTTGCCCCATGCAGGGCAGAGGCGCCCCACCTGCAGGAGAAGAAGAAATGTCATCACTCAGTAAAGAAGCGGCACTGGTTCATGAAGCGCTGGTTGCGCGTGGTCTCGAAACCCCGCTGCGCCCGCCTGTGCAAGAGATGGATAACGAAACACGCAAACGTCTTATCTCTGGCCATATGACCGAGATTATGCAATTGCTCAATCTCGATTTGAGCGATGACAGTCTGATGGAAACTCCGCATCGCATTGCGAAAATGTATGTCGATGAGATTTTCTCTGGTCTCGATTACGCCAACTTCCCGAAAATCACCGTCATTGAAAACAAAATGAAGGTGGACGAGATGGTCACGGTCCGCGATATCACGCTGACCAGCACCTGCGAACACCACTTTGTCACTATCGATGGCAAAGCGACGGTGGCGTATATTCCGAAAGATTCGGTCATTGGTCTGTCGAAGATTAACCGCATTGTGCAGTTCTTTGCACAGCGTCCGCAGGTACAGGAACGTCTGACCCAGCAAATTCTCACCGCGCTGCAAACGCTGCTCGGGACGAATAATGTGGCGGTATCGATTGATGCGGTGCATTACTGTGTGAAAGCGCGCGGCATTCGCGATGCGACCAGTGCGACCACCACCACGTCTCTTGGCGGATTGTTTAAGTCCAGCCAGAACACGCGTCAGGAATTCCTGCGCGCAGTACGTCATCACAACTGATTAGGGCAGGAACCATGGAGCGTAATGTCACGCTGGATTTTATTCGTGGCGTTGCCATTCTTGGTATCCTGCTTCTCAATATTAGCGCCTTTGGCCTGCCGAAGGCGGCATACCTCAATCCCGCCTGGTATGGCGACATTACCTTATCTGACGCCTGGACCTGGGCGCTGCTCGATCTCTTTGCGCAGGTAAAATTCCTTACCCTGTTTGCTCTGCTGTTTGGTGCTGGTCTGCAAATGCTGCTCCCGCGTGGTAAACGCTGGATCCAGTCGCGGCTTACGTTGCTGGTGCTATTGGGATTCATTCACGGTTTACTCTTCTGGGATGGCGATATCCTGCTGGCATATGGCTTGATCGGCCTGATTTGCTGGCGGCTGATCCGGGATGCGCCGTCGGTGAAAAGCTTGTTTAACACCGGCGTGGTGCTTTATTTGGCGGGCGTTGGTGTATTGCTGCTGTTGGGTGTGATCTCCGGGAGCGAAACCAGCCGGGCCTGGACGCCGGATGCTTCAGCGTTGCTGTATGAAAAATACTGGAAAGTGAACGGCGGAATGGAAGCAATCAGTAATCGCGTGGATATGATGTCCAATAGCTTGCTGGCGTTAGGTGCGCAATATGGCTGGCAACTGGCGGGGATGATGCTGCTCGGCGCGGCATTAATGCGTAGCGGCTGGCTAAAAGGGCAGTACAGTTTGCAGCATTATCGACGCACTGGCGTTCTGCTGGTTATTATCGGCATGGCGATTAACCTGCCTGCTATCATCGCCCAGTGGCAACTGGACTGGGCCTACCGCTGGTGTGCCTTCCTGTTGCAAGCTCCGCGAGAACTGGGGGCGCCGTTGCAGACCATTGGTTATGCCGCGCTGATGTTTGGTTTCTGGCCACAGCTTAGTCGCTTAAAATGGGTCATTGCCGTCGCCTGTGTGGGTCGCATGGCATTAACCAACTATCTGTTACAGACCTTAATCTGCACCACGTTGTTTTATCAGGCCGGTTTATTTATGAAATTTGACCGGCTGGAGCTGCTGCTTTTCGTCATCCCGGTCTGGGCGATTAACTTACTTTTCTCTGTCATATGGCTGCGTTTCTACCGGCAGGGCCCGGTGGAATGGCTGTGGCGTCAATTAACCCTGCGTGCTTCGGGGACATCATTACCACGAACATCCAGATAACGATCTGGATCACATTCATTAACAAAATGGATGTAAGCGCTTTCATTCCTGTGACATCACTCACGCAGTCCGTTTCATTGTGCTGACAAAATACCCAGCCTGGGGTGTCTGCGGGCAGCCGCAATCTAAAACAGGGCAGTGAATATGGTAACCATTCGTGATGTGGCACGGCAGTCTGGCGTTTCTGTAGCGACCGTTTCCCGCGTACTGAACAACAGTGCGCTGGTGAGTCCCGATACGCGTGAAGCGGTAATGAAGGCAGTCACTCAGCTTGGCTATCGACCTAATGCCAACGCACAAGCGCTGGCGACGCAGGTAAGCGACACGATTGGTGTTGTCGTCATGGATGTATCAGATGCGTTTTTTGGCGCGCTGGTAAAAGCCGTGGATATGGTTGCTCAGCAGCATCAGAAGTATGTCCTGATTGGCAACAGCTACCATGAGGCGGAAAAAGAACGTCATGCCATTGAGGTGTTGATTCGCCAACGCTGTAACGCGCTGATTGTACACTCTAAAGCGCTGAGCGATCGGGAACTGGCCGAGTTTATGGATCAAATCCCCGGCATGGTACTGATCAACCGCCTTGTTCCTGGCTACGCCCACCGTTGCGTCTGCCTGGATAACATCAGCGGTGCCAAAATGGCTACCCGAATGCTGCTAAATAATGGTCATCAACGCATCGGTTATCTGGCATCAAGCCACCGCATTGAAGATGACGCCATGCGCAAAGAAGGGTGGTTAACTGCTCTGAAAGAGCAGGGGATTGTTGCGGCAGAAAGCTGGGTCGGCACCGGTTCGCCCGATATGCAGGGCGGAGAGTCCGCGATGGTGGAACTGCTGGGGCGTAACTTACAACTGACGGCGGTCTTCGCTTATAACGACAATATGGCAGCCGGCGCGCTGACCGCGCTAAAAGATAACGGCATCGCTATTCCATTACACCTTTCTATCATTGGCTTCGATGATATTCCCATCGCACGTTACACCGATCCGCAGCTAACCACTGTGCGCTATCCCATTGCTTCAATGGCAAAAATGGCGACGGAGCTTGCGCTACAGGGGGCGGCTGGCACGTTGGATCCGCAGGCGTCGCATTGTTTTATGCCAACGCTGGTGCGTCGCCATTCAGTAGCGCTGCGGCAGAATGCGGCACCGATCACTAACTCATAACGTTGCGCGATGTAACCGCTTTCAATATGTGAGTAAATTCACAGTATATTAACAATGCGATAGCTATGATGACACTGTTTGTTGCGCTGTAACTACTATGTAACGGTGAATAATCACTTTCATCGAGGTATAGGTGCCTTAAACAAAAATTAAAGCCTGTTTTTGGAGCGTTGCCAGACACGGAAGAAATATTTTTTAAAAGTGAGCTTCGGCGTTCAGTAACACTTCAGTAACGTTCTGCCTGCCGAGCATTTATCTCAAGTACTACCCTGCATAATAAAACCGGAGATACCATGAATAAGAAGGTGTTGACCCTGTCTGCTGTAATGGCAAGCATGTTATTCGGCGCGGCTGCGCACGCTGCTGATACCCGCATTGGTGTGACTATCTATAAGTATGACGATAACTTTATGTCTGTAGTACGTAAGGCTATTGAAAAAGATGCCAAAGCGGCACCAGATGTACAGCTGCTGATGAACGACTCGCAGAACGACCAGTCCAAACAAAACGATCAGATCGACGTGCTACTGGCAAAAGGCGTTAAAGCACTGGCGATTAACCTGGTTGACCCGGCAGCTGCTGGCACGGTCATTGAAAAAGCACGCGGACAGAACGTACCGATCGTGTTCTTCAACAAAGAACCTTCTCGTAAAGCGCTGGACAGCTATGACAAAGCGTATTACGTCGGTACCGACTCTAAAGAGTCCGGCATTATTCAGGGTGATTTGATTGCCAAACACTGGGCAGCTAACCCGAACTGGGACCTGAACAAAGACGGCAAAATTCAGTTTGTTCTGCTGAAAGGCGAACCGGGACACCCGGATGCTGAAGCACGTACCACTTACGTGATTAAAGAGCTGAACGACAAGGGCATTAAAACTGAGCAGCTGCAGTTAGATACTGCAATGTGGGATACCGCTCAGGCGAAAGATAAGATGGATGCGTGGATGTCTGGTCCAAATGCGAACAAAATTGAAGTGGTTATCGCTAACAACGATGCGATGGCAATGGGTGCAGTTGAAGCGCTGAAAGCGCACAACAAAACCAGCGTACCGGTATTTGGTGTGGATGCGCTGCCTGAAGCGCTGGCTCTGGTGAAATCTGGCGCCATGGCCGGTACCGTCCTGAACGATGCCAACAACCAGGCGAAAGCCACCTTCGATCTGGCGAAAAACCTGGCTGACGGCAAAGGTGCGGCAGATGGCACTAACTGGAAAATTGAGAACAAGATTGTTCGCGTTCCGTACGTAGGTGTCGATAAAGATAATCTGGCAGAGTTCACCAACAAATAAATACTCCGTATGTGGGCGCAATTTCATTGCGCCCTTAATAATGCACTCTGCAAGGCCAACAAGGTATAATTATGGTCAGCACACATACTCAGTCGTCAGGCGAATACTTGTTGGAAATGACCGGCATCAACAAGTCCTTCCCCGGCGTTAAGGCGCTTGATAATGTCAATTTAAAAGTTCGCCCGCATTCTATTCACGCCCTAATGGGAGAGAATGGAGCGGGGAAATCAACATTATTGAAATGTCTTTTCGGCATCTATCAAAAAGATTCCGGCAGTATTTTATTTCAGGGTAAAGAAATCGATTTTCATTCTGCTAAAGAAGCGCTTGAAAATGGTATTTCGATGGTACACCAGGAATTAAACCTGGTATTACAACGTTCTGTGATGGACAACATGTGGCTGGGACGCTATCCCACCAAAGGCATGTTTGTCGATCAGGAAAAAATGTACCGCGATACCAAAGCGATATTTGATGAACTGGATATTGATATCGATCCGCGTGCGCGCGTCGGTACATTATCCGTTTCACAAATGCAGATGATTGAAATTGCGAAAGCATTCTCCTATGACGCCAAAATCGTCATCATGGATGAACCAACTTCATCGTTAACTGAAAAAGAAGTTAACCATCTGTTCACCATCATCCGTAAGCTAAAAGAGCGTGGATGCGGTATTGTTTATATCTCTCACAAAATGGAAGAAATCTTCCAGCTGTGCGATGAAATTACCGTACTACGCGACGGTCAGTGGATTGCGACCCAGCCGCTGGAAGGGTTGGATATGGATAAGATCATCGCCATGATGGTCGGACGTTCACTGAACCAACGTTTTCCGGATAAAGAAAACAAACCTGGTGAAGTCATTCTGCAAGTGCGTAACCTGACCTCGCTGCGCCAGCCGTCGATTCGTGATATCTCGTTTGATTTGCACAAAGGGGAGATTCTTGGGATTGCAGGTCTGGTAGGCGCAAAACGCACGGATATCGTTGAAACGCTTTTTGGTATTCGTGAGAAATCATCAGGTACGATTACGCTACACGGCAAAAAAATTAATAACCACAGTGCAAATGAAGCCATCAACCATGGTTTTGCACTGGTCACGGAAGAGCGCCGCTCAACCGGTATTTATGCATATCTGGACATTGGTTTTAACTCGTTAATCTCCAATATCCAAAACTATAAAAACAAAGTTGGTCTGTTGGATAATTCCCGCATGAAGAGTGATACCCAGTGGGTAATTGACTCCATGAGGGTAAAAACACCGGGTCATCGTACGCAAATCGGTTCACTTTCTGGCGGTAATCAGCAAAAGGTGGTTATTGGTCGTTGGTTATTAACCCAGCCAGAAATTCTGATGCTGGATGAACCGACGCGTGGAATCGATGTTGGCGCGAAATTTGAAATTTATCAGTTGATTGCCGAACTCGCGAAAAAGGATAAGGGGATTATTATTATTTCCTCTGAAATGCCGGAGCTGCTGGGTATTACCGATCGTATTCTGGTGATGAGCAATGGTCTCGTTGCTGGAATTGTTGACACTAAAACAACAACGCAAAACGAAATCCTCCGTCTTGCGTCTTTGCACCTTTAAGATTAGGGGCTCCTCATGAGTGCGTTAAATAAGAAAAGTTTTCTTACTTACCTGAAAGAAGGCGGAATTTACGTTGTTCTTTTGGTTTTGCTGGCGATTATTATTTTCCAGGATCCCACTTTCTTAAGCTTACTGAACCTGAGTAATATTCTCACGCAATCCTCGGTGCGTATTATTATCGCATTGGGTGTGGCTGGACTGATTGTTACCCAAGGGACCGACCTGTCGGCGGGGCGTCAGGTTGGCCTGGCGGCAGTGGTGGCGGCAACTCTGTTGCAGTCGATGGAGAATGCCAACAAGGTATTCCCGGAAATGGCGACGATGCCAATCATTGTAGTGGTGCTGATTGTTTGCGTGATTGGCGCCATTATCGGTCTGGTGAACGGTATTATCATTGCTTATCTGAACGTAACACCGTTTATTACCACACTGGGTACGATGATTATCGTTTACGGGATCAACTCCCTGTACTACGACTTCGTCGGCGCATCGCCAATTTCTGGCTTTGACAGCGGATTCTCAACCTTTGCGCAGGGCTTTATTGCACTGGGCAGTTTCCGACTCTCCTACATCACTTTCTATGCGCTGATTGCGGTGGCTTTTGTGTGGGTGCTGTGGAACAAGACCCGCTTCGGTAAAAACATTTTCGCCATCGGCGGAAACCCGGAAGCTGCGAAAGTGTCCGGGGTAAACGTTGCGCTGAACCTGCTGATTATCTATGCGTTGTCTGGCGTGTTCTATGCCTTCGGCGGTTTGCTCGAAGCCGGGCGTATCGGCTCGGCGACCAACAACCTCGGCTTTATGTATGAGCTGGATGCGATTGCGGCGTGCGTGGTTGGCGGCGTGTCGTTCAGCGGCGGGGTAGGTACCGTGTTTGGCGTAGTAACCGGTGTGATCATCTTCACCGTCATCAACTACGGTTTGACCTACATCGGCGTGAACCCTTACTGGCAGTATATTATCAAGGGCGGCATTATTATCTTCGCGGTCGCGCTGGACTCACTGAAGTACGCGCGTAAGAAGTAATCTGGGAAGAGAAAAATAAAACCGGTGCAGAGGCGTTCTGCATCGGTTTTTTTATTTGATAAAGAGTAACCAGATACCAGTGAACAGTGCACCAATGGCCATACCGAAATAAACGATGATATAGCTCCAGTAAGTGCTGGGTTCTTTAGCGCGAGAAATGATCATTGGCGTCTGCGAACCTTTCACTGTTTTCTCGACGATACCGGAACGCAGTCCCTTCAGGCCTTCTCTGCACGTCCAGAGAACAATCATCAGTACGCCAATAACGATAAAGATCGTTTTTCCTTCCATGCTTATTTTCCTTGTTTCTTTTGTAATTCGAGTAATTGTTCAGGCGTGACCGCCGGATACCCCTGCGCATCGTCCGGTACCTGATGCATGGTAGGGATGGGCACCAGTGGGCCTAAAAAACGGGGCTCACGTTTGAAAATGTAGAGATCGGCGAGTGCGCCAAAACGGGCGCCAAATTCACGTACCCGCACGGTGAGCATATCTTTTGGCGAAGGTACGGCGTAGCACTGGGCCTGAATACCCATATGCAGCGCAATAAACAAGGCGCGCTCACAGTGGAATCGTTGAGTAATAATGATGAAATCGTTGGTATCAAAGACCTTGCGGGTACGCACGATGGAGTCGAGTGTCCGGAACCCTGCGTAATCAAGCACGATGTCAGCGGGATCGACGCCTGCGGCAATCAGATCCTTACGCATCGTCATGGGTTCGTTGTAGCTTTGCTGGGCATTATCGCCGCTTAACAGCAGATAGTTTACCTTCCCGCTGTTATAGGCGTTCAATGCGCCCTGAATGCGGTAACGGTAATATTGGTTGATGACGCCGGTGCGGTAATACTTCGCCGTGCCCAGAACCACACCTACCTGGCGGTAGGGTAAATCCTGCAGTTCGTCGTAAATGTAGGGAGCCGTCTTCCAGCTCATCCAGCGATCGAGTCCAAGCACAGTCAAAAGCAGCAAGCCTAGCAGGACTAACAGGCTGTAAAACACGCGCTTTAACATGCAGAAAACTCGTTATTTGGATGGAATTTCAATCAGGCTACTGTACCGGAAGACGTAGCGCAAGAAACAGCAGTCTGATTGAGGGGATTTTAGGCATTGCGCATAGTGCCGGATAGCGGTGTAAACACCTTATCCGGCCTACGAACTGGCGTTATTGAGTCGATTAACCCAGAAGTACGCGCTCTATATTGTCGCAGCCCAGTGCTTTCAGCGTGGCGGAGGTTGCATCCCACTGAATCAATGGCGCGTCGGCTTTTTCAGCCAGTACAGCACGTTGGATATCTGGATAATCATAACCGTTGAGATTCAACAGGTTTAACGCGCCCTGCAGCGGTGGCAGGGTCGGGTTAAAGGCGGCATTTTCAGCATAGCTGCCGCTAAAAATACGACCATCTTTACACTCCAGCGCCACGCCGCTTGGGGATTTGCTGTACGGCATATGGCATCTGTTGGCAGCGGTGATTGCCGCCTGAGTCAACGTATCGCCCTGCAGCGCGAAGCCGTGATCCTGATCGTCCATCAGCAGCGTTTTAATCTCCAGATCTTTCGGGCCGAAGGCATCTGGCAGGTAGTCGCGCAGCACGTGTGGTGCACGTCCCGGCAGATGAATACGTAAATCCAGTCCGCTGTTCAGTTCGTTCATAAACTGGCGACAATGGCCGCACGGCGTGTAGTTGACGGTGATGGCAGCGAGCCCTTTTTCACCGCGCAGCCAGGCGTGGCTGATGGCGCTTTGCTCGGCATGAACGGTTTGCTGCATGGTCGCGCCCAGGAACTCCATGTTCCCACCGAAGTACCAGTTGCCGCTGATGCCGCGAGAAATTGCCCCAACGTTGAAGTTGGATAGCGGAGTACGTGCGCAGGCCGCAGCCAGCGGCAGCAGAGCGAATGCCAGCGCGTCTTCGTCCAGTCCCGATTCGCGTTTCAGCAAAGAGACCTGCTCAGCAGTCAGCATGGCGGGGAAATGTGCATCCGCCAGAACAGGGGCCAGGGCTGATTGCAAGTTATCCGCGAGTTGGGCAAAAGCAGTTTGAAAACGTGGATGCATGGCGATGCCTCATAACAATGTAATGGAATCGTAGTTTACGGGCCTGTTATGGCTTTATATGTGATCCAAATCTCATTGTGTATGCAACTTATGAAACTTAAATGAAAAATGTGCAACGCATCGCAAATAAATAGCTAAAAAATGAAGGTTAACCCACCACTGCCAGAATAATCGGGAACAGGAACGGGGCTACCAGCGAGGTAATAATGCCGCAAATGACCAGCGCCAGTGAGCTAAACGCACCTTCCTGATAGTCCAGTTCCGCACAGCGTGCGGTGCCCAGGGCGTGCGACGCGGTGCCCATTGCCAGCCCACGAGCGGCCTTGGTGCGAATACGCATGGCATTGAGTAACGTATGACCAAATACCGCCCCGAGAATACCGACAAAAATGACGCATACGGCGCTGATCGCCGGAATGCCGCCAATACTGCCTCCCACGGCCATAGCGATAGGCGTGGTGACCGATTTTGGCATGATTGACGCGGCAATTTGCGGCGATGCGCCCATCAACAAGGCGATTGTTGTACCTGTAACCATCGCCACAACGCTGCCGGCAAAACAGATAGCAATGATTGATTTCCAGCGGGCGCGAATCTGGTGCAACTGTTCGTATAACGGATAGGCCAGCGCGACCACGGCAGGTTGCAGCAAATCGTTCAGCACTTCGCTGCCTTTGAAATAGTGATCATAGGGAATACCGGTCAGCAGCAGAATGGGAATAATTACCACCATGGCCACCAGCAGAGGGTTCAGCAAAGGCATTTTAAAGCGAGCTGCCAGCTTACGTGCGCCAAAAAATACCGCCAGCGTAAGAGGTAACGACCACCAGATATACGACATCATTTTTTTGCTTTAGCCTCTTTTTGCCCAACGATTTTGCGCTCACCGTGCACAATGTGCGAGCTCCAGCTCACCACCAGGAAAACGACCAGCGTACTGATGGTACAAGACACCACTACCGGACCAAATTGTGCGCGGAGCAGGTCAAAGTACTGCATGATCCCCACGCCAATCGGGACAAACAACAGGGCCATATAACGAATCAGCACGTAGCAGCCAGGGTTAACCCATTTTGCCGGTAACACCTGCAAAGCCAGTAAGACAAATAGGATCAGCATGCCGATAATGCTGCCCGGAATGGTGATAGGGAGTAGCGATGCAAGAAAAATACCTGCATAGAGGCAGGCATAAATCAGGACGAATGCGCGCAAATATTGCCAGATAACGTTCAGTGCTTTGCTCATAGTTGAAACCCTTGACGAGACTCATTCATCATACAATTAAACTTAAAAACGTGCTACCGATCACATCATGAATTCTAAGCATAGAGGAAATAGATATCTGGAACATCGGGCGATGGCCCTAACTCTCCGCGCTAAACCTGTGCCAGATAATACAAAAAACGATTCAGGGCGGTAGTCGGCGTTTCGTTGTTGCGCCAGAATACGCCGACGCTGCCTTTTTGTTCAATCTTCGGCAGATTCAGGATAGCCAGCTGTCCCTGGGCGGCATACCTTTGTGCCAGACGCAAAGAAAGAATAGAGATCATGTCGCTACTTTGCAGCAGATTGGTGCTGACGTTGATCGATGCCGATTCAATGATGTTTTCCGGCAACATGACACCGTTATCAACCAGCGCGTTATCAATGCTTATCCGGATAGGGGTTCCTGTCGGCCAGACAATCCAGCGCCAGTTCGCCAGATCGTGCCAGGTGAGCAGGGGATATTTTGCCAGGGGATGATCGGGACGGGCGACGAAACAGACCGGCTCGGTATACAGCACCTGGTAATTGAGCGGCAACTGAAGCGCCCGGCCACCGACGCGACCGACGACGACATCCACCGAACCCGCGAGCAGATCGTGCAGCAGCGGGGTCATCACTTTCTCTTCAATATTAAGATGCAGGGTTGGTAACTCTTTAAGCAACCCCAGTATTGCCTGAGAAACACAGTCGGTCGCTACTGGCGAGCAGCCAATCTTCAGACTCCCTACAAGGCCGCCTTGCTTAAAACGGGCGATCTCATACTGCGAACGTTCCATATCATTGATTAGGCGTTGGGCATGCTGCAGTAGCAGTTTGCCGCCTTCGGAAGGACGCAAGCCTTTGCTATGACGTTCAAAGAGCGTGATGCCAATCTCATCTTCGAGTTGTGATAACCATTTCGACAACGCGGGCTGGGTGATATTCATCATCCGGGCGACGTGAGTCAGATTTCCCTGTTCGCCCAGTGCAATAAGCGTTTGCAGGTGGTGCAACTTCAGTTTCTGCGCCCAGTTTGCCATTTGCTATAACCTCCAGGTTATACCTCTGCATGAAAAGCCATTGTACATTTCATCTCCAAACATACAAAGTCGCAACATACCTAAAACAAAACAGACATCTACTCTACCTGCACTGAGGCATTCACTATGACTCAACAACGTGATCTACAAGCGCTGATCGATTCCGCCCCCGTCGGTAAGACCCAGTGGCGCGTTATCATCTGCTGTTTTCTGGTTGTGATGCTCGACGGATTTGATACCGCGGCGATTGGTTTTATCGCACCCGACATTCGCACTCACTGGCAGCTGACTGCCGGCGATCTGGCCCCGCTGTTTGGCGCAGGTCTGCTGGGACTGACCGCTGGCGCGCTGCTCTGTGGCCCGCTGTCCGACCGTTTTGGCCGTAAAAGGGTGATAGAACTCTGCGTGGTATTGTTCGGTGCGCTAAGTCTGATCTCGGCTTTTTCACCCGATCTACAAACGCTGGTTATTTTGCGCTTCCTGACCGGTTTAGGTCTGGGCGGCGCGATGCCAAATACCATCACCATGACGTCTGAATACCTGCCAGCGCGTCGGCGTGGGGCACTGGTCACCATGATGTTCTGCGGATTCACCCTGGGATCGGCAATGGGCGGCATCGTCAGCGCGCAGCTGGTGCCGGTGATTGGCTGGCACGGCATCCTGGTGCTGGGAGGCGTTCTACCGCTGATGCTGTTTGTGGCCCTGCTGTTTGCGCTACCGGAATCCCCACGCTGGCAGGTTCGTCGTCAGCTGCCGCAAAACGTGATTGCCAGAACCGTTAGCGCCATCACCCGGGAACGTTATGACAATACCCATTTTTATCTCAACGAGGGCGCCGCAATTGCTAAAGGCAGCATTCGCCAGCTGTTCGTCGGGCGACAGCTGCCCATTACCCTGATGCTATGGGTAGTGTTCTTTATGAGCTTGCTGATTATTTATCTGCTCTCCAGCTGGATGCCAACGCTGTTAAACCACCGTGGAATTGATCTGCAGCATGCCTCCTGGGTGACCGCTGCCTTCCAGATTGGCGGTACGCTTGGCGCGCTGGCGCTGGGCGTGCTGATGGATAAATACAATCCTTTCCGCGTGCTGGCCGTGAGCTATGCGCTGGGCGCGGTATGCATCGTCATGATTGGTCTGAGTGAGAACGGCCTGTGGCTGATGGCGCTGGCCATTTTTGGCACCGGCATTGGTATCAGCGGTTCTCAGGTTGGTCTTAATGCGTTAACCGCCACGCTTTATCCGACACAAAGCCGGGCGACGGGCGTCAGCTGGTCTAATGCGGTGGGACGCTGCGGCGCGATTGTCGGCTCGCTTTCCGGCGGCGTGATGATGGCGATGAATTTCTCATTCGATAACCTGTTTTTCATTATTGCCGTCCCGGCGGCCATCAGCGCGGTGATGCTTACGCTGCTGACGGTTGTTATCCGCCAGTCGGCCTCTGCCTCGAATACTCTGCCTCGCGCAGGTGTTGTGAATGAATAAGGAGAATCCCTATGTCTGAACTGAATCAGGATGTTAAGAACAGCCGTCAGCAGTTTTACCAGCATATTTCCGGGCAGAATCTGACCCCGCTGTGGGAGTCGCTGCATCGTCTGGTGCCGCCAACTCCGAACGCACATTGCGCGCCAGCGTACTGGAACTATCAGGAGATCCGTCCACTACTGTTAGAAAGTGGCAATCTGATTGGCGCGAAAGAGGCGATTCGTCGCGTGCTGGTGCTGGAAAACCCAATGCTGCGCGGACAGTCTTCAATCACCCCAACGCTGTACGCGGGATTGCAGTTAATTATGCCGGGCGAGGTTGCGCCGAGTCACCGCCACAACCAGTCTGCGCTGCGCTTTATTGTCGAAGGGAAAGGGGCATTTACCGCCGTGGATGGCGAGCGCACCCAGATGCATGAAGGCGATTTTATTCTGACGCCGCAGTGGCGCTGGCACGATCACGGCAATCCGGGCAGTGAACCGGTGGTGTGGCTGGACGGTCTGGACCTGCCGTTGGTGAACCTGCTGGGCTGTGGCTTTGCGGAAGACTACCCGGAAGATCAGCAGCCGGTCACGCGCAAGGAAGGGGATTATTTACCGCGCTACGCGGCCAATATGCTGCCGCTGCGTCATCAGAAAGGTAACTCATCGCCGATTTTTAACTATCGCTACGATCGCAGCCGTGAGGCACTGCATGACCTGACCCGCATGGGTGACGCCGATGAATGGGACGGTTACAAGATGCGTTACGTCAACCCGGTAACCGGCGGTTATCCCCTGCCTTCAATGGGAACCTTCCTGCAACTGTTGCCGCAGGGCTTTTCCTCACGAATGGCGCGTACCACCGACAGCACTATCTACCACGTGGTGGAAGGAAGTGGGCAGGTCAGCATCGGCAATGAGACCTTCAACTTTTCGCCAAAAGATGTCTTTGTGGTGCCGACCTGGCACGGCGTGTCGTTCCAGACCCGCGAAGATACCGTCTTATTCAGTTTTTCGGACAGACCGGTTCAGGAAGCACTGGGGTTGTTCCGCGAAGCACGTTATTAATTTGGGAGAGAGAAAATGACGCAATACGTATTTGAACCACAAGCGCCTGTTACCGTTCCGGTTGTTGGCTGTGATGAACAATTTCCTGTGCGCCGTGTTTACTGTGTGGGCCGTAACTATGCCGCTCATGCCCGTGAAATGGGCTTTGATCCGGATCGCGAACCGCCGTTCTTTTTCTGTAAACCTGCCGATGCGGTAGTCCCGGTGGCGGCTGGTCAGACCCTCGAACTGCCGTACCCATCGCAAACCGATAACTATCACTATGAGATAGAGCTGGTGGTGGCGATTGGCAAAAAGGGCAGTGATATTCCGCTGGAAAAAGCGCACGAATATATCTGGGGCTATGCCACCGGTCTGGATATGACTCGCCGTGATCGGCAGATGGAGATGCGCCAGATGGGGCGTCCGTGGGAAATTGGCAAAGCGTTTGATCTCTCCGCGCCCATCGCGCCGCTGCATAAAGCCAGCGAAAGTGTGGATGTTAACCATGCGCCAATCTGGTTGCAGGTCAACGGCGACGATCATCAGCGTAGCGATATTCGCCACCTCATCTGGTCTGTGAATGAAACCATCAGCTATCTGTCTGGCTTCTTCGAACTGCAGCCGGGCGATCTGATCTACACCGGTACCCCTGAAGGCGTGGGGGCGGTAGTGAAAGGGGATGTGATCACCGGAAACGTAGACGGTTTAACCCCCATCGCCGTGAAGATTGTCTGAGGTGGATGATGAAGCTGTACAGTTTCTTTAATAGCTCGGCGTCATATCGGGTGCGCATTGCGCTGGCGCTGAAGGGGCTGGATTACCAGACGGTGGGCGTCAACATTCGCATTGGTCAGCAGAACGAACTGGCCTACCGACGGATGAACCCGGTGGGACTGGTGCCGACGCTGGTGACCGATGACGGAGAATCACTTGGGCAGTCGCTGGCAATAATTGACTGGCTGGATGGCCACTTTCCGCAAACGCCGCTGCTGCCTGCCGACTTCCCGGTGCGCAGTAAGGTGCTGGAAATTGTCTATGCCATCGCCTGTGATATCCACCCGGTGAATAACATGCGGGTACTGCGCTACCTGAGCGAAGAGTTAAAGGTCAGTGAAGAAGATAAAAAACGCTGGTATGCACACTGGATCCAGCAAGGGTTAAGCGCGGTGGAACAGATGCTGCGCCAGAGTCATTCGGGTAAGTTCTGCGTGGGTGATGCGCCGACGCTGGCGGATTGCTGTCTGATCCCACAGTGGGCGAACGCGTTACGTATGGGCTGCGATCTGAGCGGATATCCGCGCTGTAAGGCGGTATATGATGCCTGTACTCAGCTTCCGGCGTTTATCGCCGCCGCGCCCGAGAATCAACAAGATAAAATTCCAGCCTGATAAGGAGAACGACAATGGCTAAAGTGACACGCGCAATTATCGTGGGTGGCGGGATTGGCGGCGCGGCAACCGCGCTATCGCTGGCCCGTCAGGGCATTAAAGTGATGTTGCTGGAGAAAGCGCTCGAGATTGGTGAAATTGGCGCGGGTATTCAGCTCGGGCCGAATGCATTCTCTGCTCTGGACAGCCTTGGCGTGGGGGAAGTCGCCCGTCAGCGTGCTGTTTTTACCGATCACATCACGATGATGGATGCGGTAAACGCAAAAGAGGTTGTGCGCATTGAAACCGGGCAGGCGTTCCGCGATCACTTTGGCGGTCCTTATGCGGTTATCCATCGGGTTGATATTCACGCCAGCGTTTGGGAAGCGGCGCTGGTGCATCCTAACGTTGAGTATCGCACTTCAACTAACGTGGTTGATATTCGCCAGACAGAGAATGACGTGACGGTATTTGATGAGCACGGCAACAGCTGGACGGCGGATATTTTGGTGGGCTGTGACGGTGTAAAATCGGTCGTTCGTCAGTCTCTGATTGGCGATGCGCCACGGGTTACCGGACACGTGGTCTATCGCGCCGTGATTGATTGTGATGATATGCCGGAAGATTTACGCATTAACGCACCGGTGCTGTGGGCCGGACCACACTGTCACCTGGTGCACTATCCGCTGCGCGGAGGTAAGCAGTATAACCTGGTGGTGACCTTCCACAGTCGTCAGCAGGAAGAGTGGGGCGTGAAGGATGGCAGCAAAGAGGAAGTGCTCTCCTATTTTGCGGGTATCCATCCGCGCCCGCGCCAGATGCTGGATAAACCGACATCATGGCGGCGCTGGTCCACCGCCGACCGCGAGCCGGTAGAAAAATGGGGAACTGACCGCATCACGCTGGTGGGAGACGCCGCGCACCCGGTGGCGCAATATATGGCGCAGGGTGCCTGTATGGCGTTGGAAGACGCGGTAACGCTCGGTAAAGCGCTACAGCAGTGTGATGGCGATGCGGCTGCTGCCTTTGCGCTGTATGAGTCGGTGCGTATTCCGCGTACCGCACGCATCGTCTGGTCAACGCGTGAAATGGGCCGTGTCTACCATGCCGCAGGCGTCGAGCGGCAGGTGCGTAATCTGCTGTGGAAAGACAAATCGCAGGCGGAGTTTTATCGCGGTATGGAATGGCTGTACGGTTGGAAAGAAGATAACTGCCTGTTGCCGCGCTGAGCCTCTTTAATCTCCCGAACGGAGGCGCTACCATAGCGCCTCTTTTTTTGCGGGTGACGATATGCGTGTTTTACTGGCGCCGATGGAAGGCGTGCTCGACTCACTGGTGCGCGAGCTGCTGACTGAAGTGAATGATTACGATCTGTGCATCACCGAGTTTGTGCGCGTGGTGGATCAGCTCCTGCCGGCAAAAGTATTTCATCGACTCTGCCCGGAACTGCATAATAACAGCCGGACGCCATCCGGCACGTTGGTTCGCATTCAGCTGTTAGGACAGTATCCGCAGTGGCTGGCGGAGAATGCCGCACGCGCGGTAGAACTGGGCTCGTACGGTGTCGATCTGAACTGCGGCTGTCCGTCGAAGCTGGTGAACGGTAGCGGCGGTGGCGCAACGTTATTGAAAGATCCTGAGCTTATCTACCGGGGTGCAAAAGCTATGCGTGAGGCGGTCCCGGCTCATCTTCCGGTGACGGTGAAAGTTCGTCTGGGCTGGGACAACAGCGACCGGCAGTTTGAAATTGCCGATGCCGTCCAGCAGGCCGGTGCCAGCGAACTGGCGGTGCATGGCCGAACCAAAGAGCAGGGCTACAAGGCCGAACATATTAACTGGCAGGCGATTGGCGAGATCCGCCAGCGGCTGACCATTCCGGTTATTGCGAATGGCGAAATCTGGGACTGGCAGAGCGCCCAGGATTGTATGGCCATCAGCGGATGCGATGCGGTGATGATCGGACGTGGCGCATTAAATATTCCGAACCTGAGCCGCGTGGTGAAATACAACGAGCCGCGTATGCCGTGGCCTGAAGTCGTGACGCTGTTGCAAAAATATACCCGCCTTGAAAAGCAGGGGGACACCGGGCTGTATCATGTAGCGCGGATTAAGCAGTGGTTAGGGTATTTGCGCAAAGAATATTCAGAGGCAACAGAACTGTTTCAGGAAATTCGTGCGTTAAATAATTCGCCGGATATCGCACGAGCGATTCAGGCTATCGAGATTACTGCCTGATCTCAGCTCCAGTAGGCCGGATAAGGCGTTTACGCCGCCATCCGGCATCAGAGAGAATAATAGCCTGAGATTTCTGCTATCAGGCCTGGGCGAAATGACGACATCAGAAAATCATCTTAAACACGCCTGTTACCACCAATAGCCCAATCAGAAAAATAATCAGAATTACCCACAGCAGAATTTTCATTAACTTTCCTTTTTTTGGTAAGTTCAGATTGAGTATAGGAAAGTATCAATCATTCTGCCTGGGGGCGTTGTTATGCTGGTTTACGTGCGCTGAGCAGAAACACCATCGGCCGCT
Source organism: Citrobacter sp. Cpo089 (assembly GCF_030332695.1). Lineage (NCBI taxonomy): Bacteria > Pseudomonadati > Pseudomonadota > Gammaproteobacteria > Enterobacterales > Enterobacteriaceae > Citrobacter > Citrobacter sp. Cpo089. The sequence goes on from NZ_JAOWHJ010000002.1 coordinate 202,869, forward strand.
CTTTTTCTTCATCTAAAGCCGGGTTTTCAGCAATCTGTTGCCCGGAAGGTCCCCATTCATCGAGACAAACGATCTCGAATCCGGCGGCAATCAGCGCATTAATCCAGGTCGCCAGCTTACGGTGCTGTTTTTTGACGCCTTCAGCAAACCAGTTACTGATGCGCTCACCTTCCTGCTGATAATGATTAACCGGCCAGGACTGCTGCCCAGTTTTATCTTTTATCCAGCCCTGATTGAGCGGTGCGGTATAAATTGGATGCTCGGCAGAGAAAACTAACATACCGCCTGGTGTTAATGACTGGTAAATGGTTACGAATAATCGTTCTATATCGTGCAAATAGTGCAGGGCAAGCGAGCTATAAACCAGGTCAAAAGAATTTGGGGACAGGGTTAGCGTTTCGAGATCTTCACGCTGATAAACGATGCCATTACCCTGAGTCATACTGTGTGCCTGGGTTAACATCTTTTGTGAAATATCCAGTCCCATTACGCTGGCTGCCTGATTATCGCGCGCGTAGCGGCAAAACCAACCATATCCACAGCCCAAATCAAGAATGTTTTTGCCTTGAAGAGAGGGGAGCATCGCTTGTATTGTCGGCCATTCTGGCGCACCGTCGAGTCCCTTTACTGAACGATCCAGCGTGGCATATCCGGCAAAGAACTCAGGATCGTCATAGATATTCTGTGACATAACATCTCCATCCATTAATTATTAAAATTATTTAATCTATATTATTCACGAGGTGTATATTTTTCTGATTATATATTTTTATTGCCAAAGATGTATTGCCACGCGTAACTAAAAAAGCAACAGCGACAAGTCGTAATCTCTGCACATCTTTTCTTACCTGTATATCTCCATGAATCGTAATTCTGTGTTTGTCACGATGGCATTGTTGCCGCTTTTTGTTCTGATGTCTGGCTGCGCGCCGATGCATGATGACCGCCAGTCTCTGTCACAGCAGACGCCTGCCGCAAATGTCGATACCACATTGCCTGCCGCGTTAAAAAATGGCTGGCCGGACAGCCAGTGGTGGAAGGCATATCACGACCCCCAGCTTAATGCGTTGATTGACAGCACGTTGCGAAATTCTCCTGATATGCAGGTCGCGGAACAGCGCATTCAACTGGCGGAGGCGCAGGCTAAGGCCGTGGAAGCGCAGGATGGCCCGGAGATCGACTTCTCCGCAGACGTTGAGCGTCAGAAAATGTCAGCCGAAGGGCTGATGGGACCTTTCGCCATAACCGATCCCGCAGCAGGAACCACGGGGCCGTGGTACACCAACGGTACCTTTGGTTTAACTGCAGGCTGGAATCTGGATCTGTGGGGTAAGAATCGGGCCGAAGTGACTGCGCGTATAGGGACCGTTAAGGCGCGTGAGGCTGAGCGCGAGCAAACCCGACAGCTGCTGGCGAGCGGCGTGTCTCGACTGTACTGGGAATGGCAAACGCAGGCCGCGCTGAAAACCGTGTTGACGCAAATCGAAAGCGAGCAGCAAAATGTGATAACCGTCGATCGTCAGCTATATCAAAACGGCCTTACTTCTTCGGTGGAAGGTGTTGAAACCGATATCGATTCCAGCAAAACAGAGCAGCAGCTGAACGATGTCAGCGGTAAAATGAAGGTGATTGAGGCGCGCCTAAGCGCGTTGAGCAACTCGCAGTCCGTTGCCCTGAAGCTCCATTCGACCAAACTGCCCGTGGTTGAAAGTCAGCTCCCATCCCAATTGGGCTACTCGCTTCTGGCCCGTCGACCAGATTTGCAGGCGGCACACTGGTACATTGAGTCATCGCTGAGCAGCATTGATGCGGCGAAAGCGGCGTTTTATCCCGATGTGAATCTGATGGCATTTTTACAACAGGATGCGTTACATCTGAGTGACCTGTTCCGCCATTCCGCGCAGCAAATGGGTGTAACCGCCGGGCTGACGCTGCCTATCTTTGACAGCGGCAGACTGAATGCGAATCTCGATATTACGAAAGCGCAAAGTAACCTGACGGTGGCGAATTACAACAAAGCTGTGGTGGATGCGGTGAATGACGTGGCACGTGCGGCATCGCAGGTAGAAACACTGGCGCAGAAAAATCAGCATCAGCAGCAGATTGAACATGACGCTCAGCGCGTAGTGGGGCTGGCGCAGGCGCGCTTTAATGCAGGTATTATTGCGGGTTCCAGGGTCAGCGAGGCAAAGATCCCGGCATTACGTGAGCAGTGCAACGGTCTGCTTTTACAAGGACAGTGGCTGGATGCCTCAATCCAGTTGACCAGCGCGCTGGGTGGCGGTTATCACGCATCCTGATTGTTCGGCCCGCCGGTGTTCCGCTGTCGGGCCATCTTCATTGCGCTTTACGCGTGCTTCGACGTTTCATCCACCAGCGGACGCCCGCGACTATCCCGATAACCAGCACCAGCCAGATGCCATGCTTGATATGCTGGTCGAGGCTGTGCAGCCACGGCGCGATCACTTCACCACCGACGTAGCCGAGGGTGGTAAATAGCAATGCCCAGACAAACGCGCCAAGAATATTCAGCGGTAAAAAGATCTTCGGCGGCAGGTGACTGGCGCCAATCAGTAAGGGACCAATAACGCGAAAGCCGTACATAAAGCGAGTACCGACAACAAACAGGTAAGGACGTCGTTGGATCATTTTCTGCGCATAATGAATTTTCGCCTGATGGCGCGAGAAACGACGCAGAATTTTGCCGCCAAAACGACGTCCGAGTAAATAGAGCAACTGATCGCCAATCATCCCACCCAGCGCGACCGAGAGCACCACCAGCGGGAATTTCAGGACTCCCTGATGCGCCACGACGCCGCCTAACAGGGTAATGGTTTCACCTTCTGCCAGGCTGCCGATGATTAACGCAGCATAGCCGTATTGCGCAACATAATGCGTTATATCCATACGTTGTATGACCTCCACTGGTCATAGCATACACCCAATGAATACTTGATGCCGGAAAAGACGCATAGTAGCGCTTAACGTCGTTCAGTTCCCTAATGCCTGATGGCGCTTCGCTTATCAAGCCTGCGGCTTACACACTTTTTACCCGGCGCTTCGGTATTTTTCATGTGTACATAAATAATCAAAAGCTGAATTATACTTGAAGTGTTGAGGTCCGGAGCTGACAAGAAGGGGGCGGTATGAACCATGTCTGGGGGCTGTTTTCCCATCCCGATCGTGAAATGCACGTGATCAACAGCGAAAACGAAAGTGTTTCGCATCACTATACCCACCATGTACTGCTGATGGCGGCAATCCCGGTTGTTTGCGCGTTTATCGGTACAACGCAAATCGGTTGGAATTTTGGCGATGGCAATATCCTGAAGTTATCTCTGTTGACCGGATTTGCGATGGCAATTCTGTTTTACGGGGTCATGCTGGCAGGCGTCGCTGTCATGGGCCGGGTTATCTGGTGGATGGCACGTAATTACCCGCAGCGTCCGTCGTTGGCCCACTGTATGGTCTTTGCAGGATATGTCGCGACGCCGCTGTTTTTAAGCGGATTGGTCGCACTTTATCCGCTGGTCTGGCTGTGTGCATTAGTAGGAACGATCGCGCTATTTTACACCGGCTATTTACTTTATCTCGGCATACCGACGTTCCTGGATATCTCTAAAGAGGAAGGCCTGAGCTTTTCCAGTTCGACGCTGGCGATCGGTGTGCTGGTACTGGAAGTTCTGCTGGCGATTACGGTAATCCTGTGGGGTTACGGCTATCGGTTATTCTGACGGATAAACCTGTCTGCGCTGCGTTGTTGACGTAAAAGTCAGCAACGCAGCATTTCGAGACGATTCTCCTGTGGCGGCAAACCTGCTGGATCGCTATGATGCCTGAGCTAGCTTGAGATAATACTTAGTCTCTGGCGGTGTGCGTTGTGACGTGCGTGAACCATTATCAGAAATCTCATCATGCTGAAATTCCGAGTTTCATTATTAAGCCTTGCCCTGGTGCTGGCCGTTCCTTTTGCACCCCAAGCCGTGGCTAAAACGGCAACTACCGCAGCAGCTTCTCAGCCTGAGATAGCGTCCGGTAGCGCGATGATTGTTGATCTGAATACCAACAAAGTTATCTATTCGAACCACCCGGACCTTGTGCGTCCGATTGCGTCGATTACCAAATTAATGACCGCGATGGTGGTGCTTGATGCACGACTGCCGTTGGATGAGAAACTGAAAGTTGATATCAGTCAGACGCCGGAAATGAAAGGCATCTACTCTCGTGTGCGACTGAACAGTGAAATTAGCCGTAAAGACATGCTGCTGCTGGCGCTGATGTCATCAGAAAACCGTGCGGCGGCGAGCCTGGCGCATCATTACCCTGGCGGTTATAACGCGTTTATTAAGGCCATGAATGCCAAAGCGAAAGCGCTCGGCATGACTCAGACTCGCTTTGTGGAACCAACTGGCTTATCGATTCATAACGTATCGACCGCTCGTGATTTAACTAAGCTGCTGATCGCCAGCAAGCAGTATCCGCTGATTGGCCAGTTAAGCACCACGCGTGAAGATATGGCGACCTTTGCCAACCCGGCTTATACGCTGCCATTCCGTAACACCAACCATCTGGTATACCGCGATAACTGGAATATTCAGTTAACCAAAACCGGGTTTACCAATGCGGCAGGTCACTGTCTGGTGATGCGCACGGTGATCAATAACAAACCGGTGGCGCTGGTGGTGATGGATGCGTTCGGTAAATATACCCACTTTGCCGATGCCAGCCGTTTACGTACCTGGATCGAAACGGGCAAGGTGATGCCGGTTCCGGCGGCGGCGCTGAGCTATAAAAAGCAAAAAGCCGCGCAGATGGCGGCGGCAGGTTCGGCGACGGGCGAGCAAACCGCACAGAACGATTAAACAAGACGTCTTATCCGGCCTGCACAAAACTAATGTGGCTGTAGGCCGGGCAAGCGAAGCGCCCCCGGCAACATGTCCGGTGGCGCTTATCTTTTTTTTGGTTTACGACTCTTTCCAGAACTTCTGCTTACTCGTTTTCCCAATACCCGGATTCATACTGTTGGTGGGATCGTTCTCACGGTAAAAACGGGTCAAGGTTTCCGGCGCCTGATACAGATGCCCGACGTTGTGCTCTGCCGGATACTGCGCCCCACGCTCGCGCAGGAGTTCCAGCATCTGCTCTTTCAGCGCATGCGCGTCCACGCCTTTTTTCACAATGTAATCCTGATGGAAGACGTAGCACATAAAGTGACCGTAATAGAGTTTGTGCACCAGTTGGCTGTCGATCTCTGCAGGCAGATGCTCGTACCATTCGGTATCGTTACGGCGTAGCGCGATATCCAGCGCCAGAATATCTTCCACTTCATCGGCATGCACGGCCTGATAACGTATAGCCGCGCCAGCCGCCGCAAAGCGATGCAAAAACGCCTTGCTGCCTTCTTCCGGCGTACAGGCAAAGAAGTCGCCTTCAGCGGTTTTGAAAAACTCGCTTAGCCAGTTTTGCGCTTCAGCCACGCCGCCACCGGCCATTTTTAACAGCAGATGATGTTCATACTTATCGCGCCAGCTTTTCATGCGCGCGGGTAAGTGGCTGGGGAACAAATGGCCAAATTTCTGCATTGCCCGATCGGTGAAATGCGGACGGAAAATTTTCACTTTTTCCAGCATCGCATCGGTGCGACCTTTCAGGGTGAAGAAGAACGGCATTTTGTCGGTGCCGAGCTTGTCGATCATCAGAAACGTATCTTTGCCGTATTGCTCAGCGATGTCATAAATATCGCGGTGCATATATTCACCGGCGACCGGCAGATGCTCAAATTTTGCCAAAATATGACGGCGGATCTCCGTCAGCACCTCTGGCTGGTTGGTACCGATGTAAAAGACCTGCTGGTTTTTTTCGGCTTCGAAGGTGTCCAGACGCACCGCAAAAACCGCGAGCTTGCCTGCACAACCGGATGATTCAAACAACCGATCCGGATCGGCGTTATAGCGAGCGGGCGTGTCCGCCTCAATATCTCTGACGCGGGTAACGTAGTCGTGATCGTGTGCATGACGTCCATCGTGGCGCACATCGTCATCTTTGATACGGTCGTCATCAAGTTTGCTAAGGATCTGTTCCGGGGTCTGGCCCAGTTCGATACCCAGATGGTTAACCAGCTGTAATTTACCCTGCTCGTCAATACGCGCAAACAGCGACATCTCCGTGTATGCCGGACCGCGCTGAACCAGCGAGCCGCCGGAGTTGTTACAAATACCGCCAATCACTGAAGCGCCGATACAGGAAGATCCGATCACCGAATGCGGCTCGCGGCCAAACGGTTTGAGCGCTTTTTCCAGTGAATAAAGCGTGGTGCCGGGATAGGCCAGCACCTGTTCGCCTTTGCCGATGACGTGCAGCTTATCAAGGCGCAGGGTGCTGATAATGACAATCTCGCGATCGTAATCATTACCGCTCGGCGTAGAGCCTTCGGTCAGACCAGTGTTGGCGGCCTGCATCAGGATAATTTTATCTGCGGCGACGCAAGCGTTGAGGACGCGCCACAGTTCTAAAAGCGAGCCAGGGAACACCACGGCGAGTGCATCGCCCTGACCGGAGCGGAATCCCTTGCGATAGCGGGAGGTTTTAGCAGGGTCTGTGAGCAGGTGTGAATGACCTACCAGACGGGTCAGTTCATTCAGAAAAGCTTTATTATCTGTTGTAATGGAAGACATTCTCCACTCCTTGTGGTGGGACTCAATATCAGGAACAAGCATAGCGCTTTGTATGACAATACGCTTTCTCATTCATATTGTCTCTGGTTCGTCTTCTACTGATTCGCGCTGGTTTTGAAAATTAGGAGAATAACCTTAGCTTTCTTTATCACTCCCGTTTAGTCTTACGGCAAACTGCGGTTTTTGTTATATTTTCGCTGCCTGGTCGGGAAAAAATAAAGAGAGAATCAACATGAAATGGCTATGTTCTGTAGGTGTCGCGGTGAGTCTGGCGTTGCAACCAGCGCTGGCGGACACGCTGTTTGGTAACCATCCTCTGACGCCAGAAGCGCGGGATGCATTCGTTACCGATTTACTTAAACAGATGACCGTGGATGAGAAAATTGGGCAACTACGCTTGATAAGCGTCGGGCCTGATAACCCGAAAGAAGCCATCCGCGAGATGATCAAAGACGGGCAGGTTGGGGCAATTTTTAACACCGTCACGCGCCAGGATATCCGCAAAATGCAGGATCAGGTGATGGAACTCAGCCGCCTGAAAATTCCTCTCTTTTTTGCCTACGACGTATTGCACGGCCAGCGTACCGTGTTCCCGATAAGTCTCGGCCTGGCATCCTCTTTTAATCTCGATGCGGTCAGAACCGTTGGCCGTATTTCCGCGTATGAAGCTGCCGATGATGGTCTGAATATGACCTGGGCCCCAATGGTCGATGTCTCTCGCGATCCGCGCTGGGGCCGTGCTTCAGAAGGTTTTGGTGAAGACACCTATTTAACGGCTACGATGGGTAAAACCATGGTGGAAGCGATGCAGGGGAAAAGCCCGGCGGATCGCTATTCGGTGATGACCAGCGTCAAGCACTTCGCCGCCTATGGCGCGGTTGAAGGTGGCAAGGAATATAACACCGTCGATATGAGCCCACAGCGTCTGTTCAACGACTATATGCCACCGTATAAAGCCGGGCTGGACGCCGGTAGCGGTGCGGTGATGGTGGGTCTTAATTCGCTAAACGGTACGCCTGCAACCTCAGACGCCTGGCTGTTAAAAGACGTGCTGCGAGATGAATGGGGCTTTAAGGGGATTACCGTTTCCGATCACGGCGCGATTAAGGAACTGATTAAGCACGGTACCGCCTCCGATCCTGAGGATGCGGTGCGTGTGGCGATCAAGTCCGGCATCAACATGAGTATGAGCGATGAGTATTACAGCAAATATCTGCCGGGCTTGATTAAATCCGGTAAAGTGACGATGGCGGAGCTGGACGACGCCGCGCGCCACGTGCTGAACGTGAAATATGATATGGGGCTGTTTAACGATCCGTACAGCCATCTGGGAGCCAAAGAATCTGACCCACAGGACACCAACGCAGAAAGCCGTTTGCATCGCAAAGAGGCGCGTGAAGTGGCACGCGAAAGCCTGGTGCTGCTGAAAAACCGTCTGGAAACGTTGCCGCTGAAAAAATCCGCCACCGTGGCGGTTGTCGGTCCGCTGGCCGACAGCAAGCGTGATGTGATGGGCAGTTGGTCCGCCGCTGGTGTTGCCGATCAGTCGGTAACGGTACTGACGGGGATTAAAAATGCCGTCGGCGATCAGGGCAAAGTGCTGTACGCCAAAGGGGCGAATATCACCAACGATAAAGGCATTGTCGATTTCCTCAACCTGTATGAAGAAGCGGTGAAGGTTGACCCGCGTTCGCCGCAGGCGATGATCGATGAAGCCGTTAACGCCGCGAAGCAATCAGATGTGGTTGTCGCGGTAGTCGGTGAAGCGCAGGGCATGGCGCATGAAGCATCCAGCCGCACCGATATCACCATTCCGCAAAGTCAGCGTGACCTGATTGCTGCGCTGAAAGCCACGGGTAAACCTCTGGTTCTGGTGTTGATGAACGGTCGTCCGCTGGCGCTGGTTAAGGAAGATCAACAAGCCGATGCGATCCTCGAAACCTGGTTTGCCGGGACGGAAGGCGGTAACGCCATCGCCGATGTGCTGTTTGGTGATTACAATCCGTCAGGCAAGCTGCCGATGTCTTTCCCGCGCTCTGTTGGACAGATCCCGGTCTATTACAGCCATCTCAATACCGGTCGTCCGTATAACGCCGAGAAGCCGAACAAGTACACGTCGCGCTACTTTGATGAAGCCAATGGTCCGTTGTATCCCTTTGGTTATGGCCTGAGCTACACCACGTTTACGGTTTCTGATGTGAAGCTCTCTTCTCCGACGATGAAACGTGACGGAACCGTGACGGCCAGCGTGCAGGTGACCAACACCGGCAAGCGCGAAGGTGCAACGGTGATTCAGATGTATTTACAGGATGTGACCGCCTCCATGAGTCGTCCGGTAAAACAGCTGAAAGGTTTTGAAAAAGTGAATCTTAAGCCAGGTGAAACCCAGACCGTCAGCTTCCCGATTGATATTGAAGCGCTCAAATTCTGGAATCAGCAGATGAAATACGATGCAGAGCCTGGCAAGTTTAACGTCTTTATCGGTGTGGATTCCGCCAGAGTGAAGCAGGGCGAATTCGAACTGCTTTAATTGACGAGTAAATTCATGCAGCAGGCCTGATGGCGCAATGCTTATCAGGCCGACTAAATCGTATCATCCGGCAAATTCACATTGGGTTTGCCGGATTTTTTTTATTTTATTATCGCTTTACCGCTAATAACTCTCAGCGTTACCACCCAATAGCCAGGTTAAGGCTTGATTTTTCGACTATGCTTTTTCCTCAAGTCTCTGAAAAGGGCCGCAAAAGGATGAGGAGTACAGCATGATAATCTCAAAAGTATCGGTGGGTTCGCTGGCGCTGTTAGCCGCGATAAGCCTGCCCTTACAGGCCGCGTCACCCGTCACGGTCGGTTCAAAAATCGATACCGAAGGGGCGCTGCTCGGCAACATTATTTTGCAGGTGCTCGAAAGCCATGGCGTGAAAACCGTCAATAAAGTACAGCTGGGTACCACCCCAGTGGTGCGTGGGGCAATCACCTCCGGTGAGCTGGATATTTATCCGGAATATACTGGTAATGGTGCATTCTTTTTTAAAGATGAAAATGATCCCGCGTGGAAAAATGCGCAGGCCGGATTCGAGAAAGTGAAAAAGCTGGACGCAGAGCAAAATAAGCTGGTCTGGCTAACGCCTGCTCCTGCCAACAATACCTGGACCATTGCAGTACGCCAGGATATCGCGCAAAAGAACAAGCTTGAGTCCCTTGCTGATTTAGGCCGTTACCTGAAAGACGGGGGAACGTTCAAACTTGCCGCCTCTGCTGAATTTATTGAGCGGGCTGACGCGCTGCCTGCGTTTGAAAAAGCCTATGATTTCAAACTGAATCAAAACCAGCTGTTGTCGCTGGCAGGAGGGGATACCGCGGTGACGATTAAAGCGGCGGCGCAGCAGACTTCTGGCGTCAATGCGGCGATGGCTTATGGCACCGATGGCCCGGTTGCGGCGCTCGGTCTGCAAACTTTAAGCGATCCAAAAGGTGTCCAGCCCATTTATGCGCCAGCACCCGTTGTGCGTGAATCGGTGCTGAAAGACTACCCGCAAATGGGAGAATGGCTACAACCGGTTTTTGCCAGCCTGGATGAAAAAACGTTGCAGAAGTTGAATGCCAGTATTGCCGTGGAGGGGCTGGATGCGAAAAAAGTTGCAGCAGACTACCTGAAGCAAAAAGGATGGGTGAAGTAACGGAGTTTGCAGCAGGTGGGTGTTTTGTCAAAGATTTCAGTTAATCGGGTGCTGTTGTTACTGGTACTTCTTACCTTCGCGGCGGCAGCGCTGCCTTTCATTAGCTATGCGCCTAATCGCCTGGTCTCTGGTGAGGGGCGCCAACTCTGGGATATCCGGCCCGACATGGCGTGGGGATTGGCAGTAGCCTGTTTGCTGCTGTTTCTTCTGTGCTTTGTACCGGGAAAGCCCGGCAATATATTGACGCTTGTTATTAGCCAGTTGCTGGTTATAGCAGCGCTGGTAACCGCAGGAACAACAGCAACGTATCTGGCCAAGACGGGAAGTCCACTGGCCAGAACCAGCCTGGGCAGCGGGTTCTGGTTGGGGCTAGGACTGATGCTGCTGGCCGCCAGTGACGCCATTCGTCGCATCACCGAACAGGCGTCATGGCGCTGGCTGTTGCACGCGCAAATGTTTATTTTTCCGCTGGTGCTTTTGTTCTCCGGCACATTTAACGATCTTTCCCTGCTAAAAGAATATGCCAACCGTCAGGATGTCTTCAACGACGCCTTGGCACAACATCTGACAATTCTGTTCGCTACCGTGGTGCCCGCACTCGTGATTGGCGTGCCGCTGGGCATCTGGTGTGCTTTCTCTGTCGCCCGTCAGGGACCGGTATTTGCGGTACTGAATATCATCCAAACCATTCCCTCCGTCGCGCTGTTTGGCCTGTTGATTGCGCCCCTTGCCGGGCTGGTGAAGCATTTTCCCTTGCTGGGTTCACTCGGCGTCGCCGGAACCGGCCTGACGCCTGCGCTTATTGCGTTGGTGCTGTATGCGCTGTTACCGCTGGTGCGCGGCGTAGTAGCTGGATTGCATCAGGTTCCACGCGATGTGCTGGAAAGCGCCCGAGCGATGGGGATGAGCACTTTCCAGCGATTTGTCTCGGTGCAGTTTCCACTGGCGCTGCCGGTCTTCTTGCGCAGTTTGCGGGTGGTGATGGTGCAAACGGTGGGAATGGCGGTAATCGCTGCGCTGATTGGCGCAGGGGGATTTGGCGCGCTGGTCTTTCAGGGATTGCTCAGTAGCGCCGTCGATTTAGTGTTGCTGGGCGTGATCCCGGTTGTGGTACTGGCGGTATTGATTGATGCGCTGTTTGATTTAGGGCTCGCGCTGTTGAAGGTAACAAACAATGATTGAATTTCGCCATGTCAGTAAAACCTATGGTCAGCAAACAGCCGTTGACGACCTTAATCTGCGGTTGGGGGAGGGCAGCTTTTCGGTGTTAATTGGCACGTCAGGTTCCGGGAAATCCACCACGCTGAAAATGATCAATCGGCTGGTTGAACATGACAGCGGACAGATTCGCTTTGCCGGGGAAGAGATCCGCAGCCTGCCGGTGCTGGAGTTAAGGCGGCGCATGGGATACGCGATTCAGTCTATTGGCTTGTTTCCCCACTGGACCGTCGCGCAGAACATCGCCACGGTGCCGCAGCTACAAAAGTGGTCGCGTTCACGTATTGATGACCGAACAGACGAACTGATGGCGCTGCTGGGTCTTGAGGAAAGTTTGCGCCATCGTTATCCGCATCAGCTGTCTGGCGGGCAACAGCAGCGGGTCGGCGTGGCGCGTGCCTTGGCGGCAGATCCGCAGGTACTGCTGATGGATGAGCCTTTTGGCGCGCTGGATCCGGTCACCCGCGGTGCGCTGCAGCAGGAGATGACGCGTATTCATCGTCTGCTCGGGCGTACCATTGTGCTGGTGACGCATGATATCGACGAGGCGCTAAGGCTGGCGGAGCATCTGGTTCTGATGGATGCAGGAAAGGTAGTACAGCAAGGCACGCCGCTGTCGATGCTGACTGCACCGGCGAACGAATTCGTGCAAACATTCTTTGGCCGTAGTGAACTGGGCGTACGTCTGTTGTCGCTTCGCACGGTAGGGGATTTTATCCGTCGCGGTGAACACACCGCCGGTGAACCGTTGGTAGATGAAATGACGCTGCGTGATGCGTTGTCGGTGTTCGTAGCGCGCGGTTGCGACGTCTTGCCGGTCGTGACCCCGCAGGGGGTGTCCTGCGGGACGCTTCATTTTCGTGATTTGCTTTCGGAGATGCCGACCCGTGAAACGTCTTGCTGATCCGTTGTTATGGCTTATTGTCCTGTTTCTGGTCCTGTTAGTTGGGTTGTCTCATAGTCAGGCCTTGTTCAGTGCGCTATTTCCGGCGCTACCGCGTCCCGTGTATCAGCAGGAAAGTTTTGCGGTGCTGGCACTGAGCCATTTTGGCCTGGTGGGGATTTCAAGCCTGATTGCCGTACTTATTGGCACCGGGGCCGGTATAGCTGTAACCCGGCCCTGGGGCGCGGAATTCAGGCCGATGGTGGAAACCATCGCCGCCGTGGGACAGACCTTTCCGCCAGTTGCTGTGCTGGCGATCGCCGTACCGGTGATGGGATTTGGTCCTGAACCGGCAATTATCGCGTTGATCCTGTATGGCGTATTACCGATCTTGCAGGCAACGCTGGCGGGACTCGGCGGAATTTCACCCAGCGTGATGGATATTGCCAGCGGAATGGGCATGAGTCAGGGGCAGCGGCTGCGTAAAGTCGAGTTGCCGCTGGCGGCCCCGGTGATTCTGGCCGGGATTCGCACGTCGGTGATTATTAATATCGGCACCGCAACCATCGCCTCAACCGTTGGGGCGAACACGCTGGGTACGCCGATTATTATCGGGCTGAGTGGGTTCAATACCGCCTATGTGATTCAGGGGGCGCTGCTGGTCGCGCTGGCGGCGGTAATTGTTGACCGCGGGTTTGAGAAATTAGCGAGACATCTTACCCGGCACGTAAAATAAAGGTATAGCCTGCCAGCATGACACCGCCGATACCGCCGATGGCCATCAGCAGGAAGAGGGTAATGACACCGATTTTAGCTGCGCTCATTATGCACTCCTTATGTGAATTCAAGGATTGTACACGTTTGTTAATAGAATATTAAGAGCCTGGACCAGTAGGTGTTATTGGCGCAGACAGTTTGAACACGGCCAGCGCGGAAGAACCGGAGCGTACACGTAGTACGTGAGGATTATTCGCTACGCTCACCCTCCGGCCGCCCTAAAGGGCGTTCAAAACTCTCTGAGTGTTGTCTGAGCACTGCCCTGGTTCGAAATGGCAAGCAAAATAGCCCTAATGGGATAGGCTCTAAATACCGAGTGGATAAATATCGTGACCTAACGCGCGCCATTCATTCAGCTGTTGCTGCTGAGCGGGCGTTTGGTTTTCGCCGCACCAGACAAGCAAGGTGCGACCTTCAAACAGCTCCGGTCGCAGTTGGTTCAGCGAATGGGCAAGGACGTCAATGCGCCATCCCTGCTGGCTGGCGACCCAACCTTCCAGCCATAAGCGGGTCGTATCCTGAATGTTCCAGCCAACCACCAGAGCATCTTTCCCCTGTTTCTTACGTGCTGAGGCCAGACAAATCGCGATGTAGTTGATCAGTACGCCGTCGAGGATCCCCAGTAACGCCTGCAGGATCGGCTGTTGGCATTGCAGACGTCGGCGTAACGGAATGAACAAATGGGTGTTGAGCGTTTGTGCGGGATAATCCTGGCCACGCTCTTTGATCCATAGTCTGAGGCTATGCAGATTATTACTTTGCAAATAGCTCAACAGCGTCTCTTGTTGTTCACGCCAACCGTTATGCACATCAATGCTCTCATTGCTGAGCAACATTTTAACCTTACTTACCTGGACACCGTTGTTTATCCAGCGTTTTATCTCGCGGATCCGGTCAATATCCGCATCGTTAAACAGGCGATGCCCGCCGTCTGTCCGCTGCGGTTTAAGTAATCCGTAACGCCTCTGCCACGCGCGTAAAGTGACAGGGTTGATATCACAAAGCAAAGCCACTTCACCTATTGTGTAAAGCGCCATCGTCGTCTCACTCTTGCTCGCGAGGTCCCAGTTTTACTTTAGACGCTCTTTTGCGAACCAGGTAGTTTTGTCTGTTTTTTGATCTATGAATGGGTGAATTTGTAACCATGCTCGCGCTTTCGAGTGATCGTTCTCACAAATTCGTCTTTTTTTGCAACACTTCAAAGAAAGTTACACGCAGCCCATGTATGTTACGCGCTTTTAAGTGATGTGTGGTTGGCGGGTATGTACGAGTTTAATCTGGTGTTGCTGCTGCTTCAGCAGATGTGTGTGTTCCTCGTTATCGCGTGGCTCATGAGCAAAACGCGTTTGTTTATCCCGCTGATGCAGGTGACTATCCGACTCCCGCATAAACTGCTTTGCTATGTTACTTTTTCCATTTTCTGCATTTTAGGCACCTATTTCGGGCTGCATATCGATGACTCTATTGCTAACACTCGCGCTATTGGCGCGGTGATGGGCGGGCTGCTTGGCGGCCCGGTGGTCGGTGGCTTAGTTGGTCTTACCGGCGGTTTGCATCGTTATTCTATGGGTGGGATGACAGCGCTTAGCTGCATGATCTCGACCATTGTGGAAGGGTTGCTCGGCGGGCTGGTGCACAGCGTGCTCACCCGTCGTGGTCGTACCGATAAAGTCTTTAGTCCGCTGACTGCGGGGGCGATTACCTTTGTCGCCGAACTGGTGCAGATGCTGATCATCTTACTAATTGCCCGTCCGTTTGACGATGCGTTTCGGTTGGTCAGCAATATTGCCGCGCCTATGATGGTAACCAATACCGTGGGCGCTGCCTTGTTTATGCGTATTTTGCTCGATAAACGGGCGATGTTTGAAAAATATACCTCCGCTTTTTCCGCCACAGCACTCAAAGTTGCCGCCTCAACGGAAGGTATTTTACGCCAGGGGTTCAACGAGGTTAACAGCATGAAGGTTGCTCAGGTGCTGTATGAAGAGCTGGATATCGGTGCGGTGGCGATTACCGATCGTGAGAAACTGCTGGCATTTACCGGTATTGGCGACGATCACCATCTACCCGGAAAACCTATTTCATCGTCATATACCCAACGCGCGATTGAAACCGGAGAGGTGGTGTATGCCGATGGGAATGAAGTTCCTTACCGTTGCTCTTTGCACCCGCAATGCAAATTAGGCTCGACGCTGGTGATCCCTCTGCGAGGTGAAAACCAGCGGGTAATGGGGACCATCAAACTGTATGAAGCCAAAAACCGTCTCTTTAGTTCGATCAACCGTACGCTGGGGGAAGGGATCGCCCAACTGCTTTCGGCACAGATTCTGGCCGGGCAGTATGAGCGGCAAAAAGCGATGCTCACGCAGTCGGAAATAAAACTCCTGCACGCCCAGGTCAATCCCCATTTTCTGTTTAATGCACTTAACACCATCAAAGCTGTGATCCGACGCGATAGCGAGCAGGCCAGCCAACTGGTGCAGTATCTGTCGACGTTCTTTCGTAAAAATTTAAAACGCCCGTCGGAAATTGTGACGCTGGCCGATGAAATTGAACACGTTAATGCTTATCTGCAAATTGAAAAGGCACGATTCCAGTCGCGTCTTCAGGTGACCTTGACGGTGCCAGAAGAACTTTCGCATCAGCAATTACCCGCCTTTACTCTGCAGCCCATCGTGGAGAATGCCATCAAACACGGCACTTCTCAGTTACTGGATACCGGTGAAGTATCGATTACCGCCCGTCGAGAAGGGCAATATCTGATGCTGGATATTGAAGACAATGCTGGGCTGTATCAGCCAACCTCAGAAGCCAGTGGACTGGGTATGAATCTGGTCGATAAACGACTGCGCGAGCGGTTTGGCGATGATTTTGGCATCAGCGTAGCGTGTGAACCTGACCGCTTTACCCGAATCACTTTACGACTTCCTCTGGAGGAACTGGCATGATCAAAGTGCTGATTGTCGATGACGAACCGTTAGCCCGGGAGAATCTGCGGATCCTGTTGCAAGAGCAAAGCGACATCGAGATTGTCGGTGAATGTTCGAATGCGGTGGAAGCCATTGGCGCGGTGCATAAATTGCGTCCGGATGTTCTGTTCCTTGATATTCAGATGCCGCGAATCAGCGGCCTGGAAATGGTTGGTATGCTTGATCCTGAGCATCGTCCATACATTGTTTTTCTGACCGCCTTTGATGAGTATGCGGTGAAAGCCTTCGAAGAACATGCGTTTGATTATCTGCTCAAGCCGATTGAAGAAACACGGCTGGAAAAAACGCTAATCCGTTTGCGTCAGGAGCGCACCAAGCAGGATGTATCACTGCTACCAGAAAATCAGCAGGCACTGAAGTTTATTCCGTGCAGCGGCCATAGTCGGATTTATTTGCTGCAAATGGATGATGTGGCGTTTATCAGCAGTCGCATGAGTGGTGTGTATGTGACGAGCAGCGATGGTAAAGAAGGCTTCACTGAGTTGACGCTCAGGACGCTGGAGAGCCGTACTCCTCTGCTGCGTTGTCATCGGCAATATCTGGTGAATATGGCGCAATTGCAGGAGATCCGTCTGGAAGACAACGGTCAGGCGGAACTGATTTTGCGTAACGGACTGACCGTTCCGGTGAGTCGTCGTTATCTTAAAAGTCTAAAAGAGGCGATTGGACTGTAAAACTGATACACTGCGCGCCATTGCATCACCGACAGTTGAAGGCTCTATGCTAAGTAACGATATTCTTCGTAGCCTGCGCTACACCCTAAAAGCGAACAATAACGACATGGTGCGTATTCTTGCGCTTGCTGACATGGAATCCACCTCCGCAGGTTTCGATACCTGGATGACAAAAGAAGATGAAGCAGGGTTTGTTCGTTGCCCGGATATCATTCTCTCCGGTTTTTTAAACGGCCTGATTTATCATCTGCGTGGTAAAGATGATTCTGCACCGGAACTGGCGCTGGAGCGTCGTGTTAATAACAATACGGTGCTGAAAAAGCTGCGTATCGCTTTTTCGCTGAAAACCGACGATATTCTGGCTATTATGACCGAGCAGAAATTCCGTGTGTCGATGCCGGAAATTACCGCCATGATGCGTGCACCTGATCATAAGAACTATCGCGAATGCGGCGATCAGTTCCTGCGTTATTTTCTGCGTGGTTTGACATCACGGGTACATAACGCGAAGCCATAAAGAAAAAATGGGCGACGCCGATTAACATCGGGTCGCCGATGGTTTACTTCACTTCTTTAAAACCCGCCGATTCCATTACCGTTTGCATTTGCTTCATGCTGATGTTTTTATCGGCGTTTTCAGATAGCTTCATCCCTGAAATAGCCTGCAACGCTTTTATATCAACTTTTTCCATATAGATAGTGACATTTTCTTGCGCGTAGGTATCTGAATAGGTGAGTTTTTCTTCTATGCCAGTAATGTTTTGATATTTGGCGCTTAATGCGTCGAATACTTTTGCTGCCTCCTCTTTATTGCTGGCACCGACTGACGCATAGCTAATTTTACTTTCGGAGATTTGCTTCAGGACTTTATCACCTTTATAGGTGTAAGAGACGGTGATATCAGAACCATTAAGGTTGGCATTGAATGTTTTTGTCTCTTCTTTATCACCACATCCCGCCAGGGAAAAAACCACAATCGATGCCACGGCGAGAAAAAATAATTTTTGTAACGCTTTCATGTAAAACTCCATTTCATGAATATCGGATGTTAAATAATAACGTCCACGAATCTGGTGAGCTCAGACTATCTTGATACCAGAGCAGTATAGAATAAATCTAATATTAACAACGAAGCAGTCCGAAAATGGAGCTGGGGTTGAGATTAGAGGAAGCACTTGCGTAGCAAAAAAAAGCGCTGCAGTTGCAGCGCTTGAGATGTTTGATTTACTTCACCTGTTGGCCTGGTTTTGCACCTTCATCCGGGCTTAACAGGAAGATATCTTTCCCGCCAGGACCTGCGGCCATCACCATCCCTTCGGAAATGCCGAAGCGCATCTTACGAGGAGCCAGGTTGGCAACCATAATGGTCTGGCGGCCAATCAGGACCTGCGGATCTGGATACGCAGAACGAATACCAGAGAAGACGTTACGTTTCTCACCACCGAGATCCAGCGTCAGACGCAGCAGTTTGTCGGAACCTTCCACGAACTCGGCGTTTTCAATCAGCGCTACGCGCAGGTCAACTTTGGCGAAATCGTCAAAGGTGATGGTTTCCTGAATCGGGTCATCCGCCAGCGGGCCGGTAACCGGTGCAGCAGCTGCTTTCACTTCTTCTTTCGACGCTTCAACCAGCGCTTCAACGTGTTTCATGTCGATACGATTGTAGAGCGCTTTAAAGGTGTTGACCTTGTGGCCGAGCAGTGGCTGCTCAATGGCATCCCAGCTCAGTTCGCTGTTCAGGAAAGCTTCAACACGTTCAGCAAGCGTTGGCAGAACCGGTTTCAGGTAGGTCATCAGCACGCGGAACAGGTTGATACCCATAGAGCAGATCGCCTGCAGGTCGGCATCGCGGCCTTCCTGTTTGGCCACGACCCACGGTGCCTGTTCGTCAACGTAGCGGTTTGCCACGTCGGCCAGCGCCATGATTTCACGGATCGCTTTACCAAATTCGCGGCTTTCCCATGCTTCGCCAATCACCGCTGCGGCGTCGGTGAAGGTTTTATACAGCGCTGGGTCGGCCAGCTCAGCCGCCAGAACGCCGTCAAAACGCTTAGCAATAAAGCCGGCGTTACGGGATGCCAGGTTGACTACTTTGTTGACGATATCGGCGTTAACGCGCTGGACAAAGTCTTCCAGGTTTAGGTCGATGTCATCAATACGTGAAGAAAGCTTCGCGGTGTAGTAGTAGCGCAGGCTGTCGGCATCGAAGTGCTTCAGCCAGGTGCTGGCCTTAATGAAGGTGCCGCGAGATTTGGACATCTTCGCGCCGTTCACCGTCACATAACCGTGTACAAACAGGTTGGTCGGCTTACGGAAGTTGCTGCCTTCCAGCATGGCAGGCCAGAACAGGCTGTGGAAGTAAACGATATCTTTACCGATGAAGTGATATAGCTCGGCGTCGGAATCTTTCTTCCAGTATTCGTCAAAACTGGTGGTGTCACCGCGCTTATCGCACAGGTTTTTGAATGAACCCATATAGCCAATTGGCGCGTCCAGCCAGACATAGAAGTACTTGCCAGGCGCATTCGGGATTTCAAAACCGAAGTACGGGGAATCGCGAGAGATATCCCACTGTTGCAGGCCGGATTCGAACCATTCCTGCATTTTGTTGGCGACCTGCTCCTGTAACGCGCCGCTGCGTGTCCACGCCTGCAGCATTTCGCTGAATGACGGCAGATCAAAGAAGAAGTGTTCGGAGTCACGCATCACCGGCGTTGCGCCAGACACGACGGATTTCGGCTCGATAAGTTCGGTCGGGCTGTAGGTTGCGCCGCAGACTTCACAGTTATCGCCGTACTGATCCGGAGACTTACATTTCGGGCAGGTGCCTTTAACGAAACGGTCCGGCAGGAACATGCCTTTTTCCGGATCGTAAAGCTGGGAGATTGTGCGGTTCTTAATAAAACCGTTCTCCTTCAGGCGAGTATAAATCAGCTCAGACAACTCACGGTTCTCTTCGCTGTGCGTCGAGTGGTAGTTGTCGTAGCTGATGTCAAAACCTGCAAAATCAGTCTGATGCTCCTGACTCATTTCACCGATCATCTGCTCTGGCGTGATCCCAAGCTGCTGTGCTTTCAGCATGATTGGCGTACCGTGTGCGTCGTCCGCGCAGATGAAGTTAACCTGGTGGCCGCGCATTCGCTGGTAACGGACCCAGACATCAGCCTGGATGTGCTCCAGCATATGGCCGAGGTGGATTGAGCCGTTGGCGTACGGCAGCGCGCACGTTACCAGAATTTTCTTCGCGACTTGAGTCATAGTGGGCAATTACTTCTTTTGTAGTGAAAAGGGCTTTGATAGTACCAAAATGGTAATTACTGCGCCAAGCGATAAGGGCATTTATCCGTAAATGAATAATTGTTGCGGTTGGAGTAAACTACCTGGTGACTATTGTATATTCAGAACAACAAAAAGGAGTCGGGATGAACGCACAATCCCAGGCCAAATCACCAGAGACCCTGCGCGCCATGGTTGCCGGGACGCTGGCGAATTTTCAGCATTCAACCCTGAAGCATAATCTGACGACGCTTAAAGCGTTGCACCACGTCGCCTGGATGGATGACACGTTGCACGTTGAGCTGGTCATGCCGTTTGTCTGGCATAGCGCGTTTGAGGACTTAAAAGAGCAATGTAGCGCCGATCTGCTGCGTATTACCGGTGCGAAAGCGATCGACTGGAAACTGTCGCATAACATCGCGACGCTGAAACGCGTGAAAAACCAGCCGGGTATTAATGGTGTGAAAAACATCATCGCCGTCAGTTCAGGTAAGGGTGGTGTGGGTAAATCCTCTACCGCCGTGAACCTGGCGCTGGCGCTGGCTGCAGAAGGGGCGAAGGTGGGGATTCTGGACGCCGATATTTATGGTCCGTCTATCCCGACAATGCTTGGCGCGGAAAACCAGCGTCCAACCTCGCCAGATGGTACCCACATGGCACCGATCATGTCTCATGGTCTGGCAACGAATTCCATTGGTTATCTGGTCACTGACGATAACGCAATGGTATGGCGCGGCCCGATGGCCAGTAAAGCGCTGCTGCAGATGTTGCAGGAAACCTTATGGCCGGATCTTGATTATCTGGTACTGGATATGCCGCCGGGCACCGGTGACATCCAGCTGACGCTGGCGCAGAACATTCCGGTAACGGGCGCGGTTGTTGTCACTACGCCGCAGGACATCGCGCTGATCGATGCGAAAAAGGGCATCGTGATGTTCGAAAAAGTCGAAGTGCCGGTACTGGGTATTGTTGAGAATATGAGTATGCATATTTGCAGCAACTGCGGTCACCATGAACCGATCTTCGGTACCGGTGGGGCACAGAAGTTGGCGGAACAGTATCACACCCAACTGCTGGGACAGATGCCGCTGCATATTTCTCTGCGTGAAGACCTCGATCGTGGTACGCCGACGGTGATCAGCCGTCCTGATAGCGAATTTACTGCTATTTACCGCGACCTGGCAGGACGAGTGGCTGCACAGCTCTACTGGCAAGGAGAAGTTATTCCGGGCGAGATTGCCTTCCGCGCGGTGTAATTTATAGCATTACAGATATTCACCGCATCAATGTATTATTGATGCGGTGAATATATTAAATTTAAAAATCTTACGATATTGTTCATTCTGCGTTTATAATTCATGCCTTTTTCCGAATAAATCACCTCGATGCATCATTATAATTGATCAAATCTATCTCATTAATCTACAATTTCAATTGGTTCAAATAGGGTGTTATGCCCATAATCTGCTGAACAGGTCCTCTGTATGCTATTTGATGCTAACCACAGGAATAACGATTAAAATGAAAAAAAGTTTACTGATGGGAATTATAGCTCTGACTTATGGAATGAGCGCCCCTACCTTTGCTTCCGATACTGCGACCTTAACAATCAGTGGGCGAGTCGTTGAACCAACCTGTAGTGCTGACGTCGTGAATAACAACGTTCAACAGAAATGCGGTCAATCTCTTCATCTTTCAAATGTCAGTCATGTGGATTCTGTTCCAGCGAGGGGCGTCGTGACCGAGATCGTTTCTGTACCAGGGGATTCTTTGCGACAGATAGTGTTAAACCGTTACGATTAAACTAAGAATCTCAGTGTTTATATTAAGCACTCATCATTTATATGAATGATGAGTGCTTTTCTATTTCTCTAACAAATAAAAACGACAATTAATAACGCTAATTTATTAAATATATAAATAGTGTTTATCTTCACTTATTTGTTGCAATTATATTGCAATTAGTAACTTGTTTTAAATCAACAAAACAACGTGTTCACATTGCGATAACGTTTTTGTTGTGCGAATTTAATTTCAAGAGATAACAACTCTTAATAAATAGAAATTACTTAATTAAGGAAGATACTATGAAACGTTCAATTATTTCTGCTGCTGTGCTGTCTTCTGTATTTATGAGTGCCGGGGCTTTTGCTGTTGATTATGATTCTGGTGTTCTGAAAATTAACGGTAAAGTTGTAGGAACGACCTGTCAGTTTGTCGGGAGCAATACAGCTGAAATTAGCCTGAACGAAATTGGTAAAGATAAGTTATCCGATCTGCAAGCAGGTGCAGTTTATACAGATGTAATGAACAGCACTCAAATCCCTCTGAAGATTAAATGTGATCCAGATAAAGTACCCCGCATTACATTTTCATCAACTCAATTTGATAGTAATAATATTACCTATAATAACGGAACTGCCACTGGTGTAGGTTTTGCAGTATATTATGGTGATTCTACTGAGAAAGTTAACCCACAGGATGGTGTTGAATTAGATTCCAATTCAGAGGGCCTATACGATCTCAATTTTTCCGCCCGCTATGCGCGTTTAGCAGGGGAAGTAGCAGCTGGTGACGTTAATTCGACTCTGACCTTAACTGTTGTCACTGACTGATGTATTACACCGGCGGCATTCGCCGCCGGTTATTTTTGAGTAAGGCCGCGTAATGATGAAACGATTAGCTGTAATATTATTATCTACCATAATTCTTCCCTCGCATGCTGGTATTGTGATTTATGGTACGCGTGTGATTTACCCGGCAGAGAAAAAAGAAGTTGTTGTACAATTAATGAACCAAGGAGGGAGTGCATCACTGGTGCAGTCCTGGATTGATGATGGTGATACCTCGTTACCACCAGAAAAAATTCAGGTCCCATTTATGTTGACACCACCTGTGGTGCGTGTTGCCGGTGAGTCTGGTCAGCAAATTAAAATTAAAAAAATGTTCAACGCTCTGCCGGAGAACAAAGAGAGTCTTTTCTATCTAAACGTTCTGGATATTCCACCTAACAATCCTGAAAGTGCCGGTAAAAACGTACTGAAATTTGCGATGCAGAACAGAATAAAGTTGATCTGGCGTCCCAAGAGCATTGCTGCTGTCAATAAAAACAGTTTTCAGCACATTACTGTTTTTCGTAATAATAGAGCAGTGGTAATGAAAAATGATACTGCTAACTGGATTACCGTCACGGATGTAAAGGCAGGTCAGGTAAAAATAAACGATAAAACAATTATGTTGGCACCATTATCTACTCTGAGCGTAGATATGAAACCTGCTGCTGAAAAACAATATGAATTAACGATTATCGATGATAACGGGAATTATATTAGCAGTAAAACCAATGTAAAATAAACAGGAGCTGATTATGCCAAGAATGACGCCTGTTGCATCGGCTGTATTGGTTCTGCTTGCATATCAGACTCAGGCTGTAGCAGTAGAAACATTCGATACTCATTTTATGATGGGTGGAATGAAAGATCAAAAATTATCAAATTTTCAACTTGATGAAAATAAACCAATTCCTGGGCAATATGATCTGGATATTTATGTTAATAAACAGTGGCGCGGTAAATATGAAATAACAGTAGGCGATGAACCCGATGATACATGTATATCTGATGAGGTATTGCGCAAGCTTGGTGTACTGGTCGATGGCCTGAAATCACTGGCAGCAGGGCATTGTATTACACTAAAGAGTGTTGTCAGAAGTGGCAGTTATGTTTTTGATATCGGTGTTTTCCGTCTGGATCTGAGCGTTCCACAGGCATATGTTACTGAGGTGGAATCAGGATACGTATTGCCTGAAAACTGGGAGCGTGGGATCAACGCTTTTTATACATCCTATTATGCCAGCCAGTATTATAGTGATTATAAAGATGCGGGTAATAACAAAAGTACTTACGTGCGGTTTAACAGCGGCTTGAACATACTGGGTTGGCAAGCGCATGCGGATACCAGCTTCAATAAAACTGATGACAGTCGTGGAGAATGGAAAAGCAATACACTGTACCTGGAGCGTGGTTTTGCCCAAATTCTGGGAACGTTGCGTGCCGGGAATATGTATTCCTCTTCGGATGTCTTCGATTCCGTGAGGTTTACAGGCATACGCTTGTTCCGTGATATGCAAATGCTACCTAACTCTAAGCAAAATTTTACGCCTTTGGTGCAGGGGATTGCCCAGAGCAATGCACTAGTGACCATCGAACAGAATGGCTTTATTGTTTACCAGAAAGAGGTTCCACCCGGTCCCTTTTCTATTGCTGATTTGCAACTTGCAGGCGGGGGCGCAGATCTTGATGTGACCGTACGAGAAGCGGACGGATCGGTTACAACGTATCTGGTGCCGTATGCTTCAGTACCCAATATGTTGCAGCCAGGCGTGTCAAAATATGATGTTGTTGCCGGACGCAGTCATATTGAAGGTGCCAGTGATCAGTCTGATTTTGCCCAGGCAAGCGGTAATGACTCCAACTTATTGATAGTGTTTTATGTTCAGATAATGCCCGATGACTTTGTCATGCAGCTCCACCGATTT